>JAJAYD010000227.1 GCA_026786345.1 Chitinophagaceae bacterium | reverse complement strand
GTCTACACGACGGCTTTCGTGACGCTCTGTACCCAATATTGCAAGGCCACCAGCTTCTTTTACACAGGCCCCCAGTTTAATATCGGTACCGCGACCTGCCATGTTAGTGGCAATGGTTACAGCACCAGCCAAACCTGCTTCGGCTACTACCTGTGCTTCACGGGCATGTTGCTTTGCGTTCAATACATTGTGAGGTATTTGTTTTTGCTTCAGCATCCTGCTCAATAATTCGGATACTTCCACACTGGTTGTACCTACCAGGCAAGGGCGATTGCTATTGCGCAATTCTTCAATCTTTTCAATAATTGCCTTGTATTTCTCACGCTTGGTTTTAAAGATCATATCCTGCTCATCCAAACGAATAACATTAACATTGGTAGGTATATTAACCACATCCAGTTTATAAATGTCCCACAACTCTGCAGCTTCTGTTTCGGCTGTACCGGTCATACCCGCAAGCTTATGGTACATTCTAAAATAGTTTTGCAGGGTAACCGTAGCATAAGTTTGCGAGGCAGCTTCAATCTTTACATTTTCCTTTGCTTCTATTGCCTGGTGCAAACCATCGCTGTAACGGCGACCATCGAGTATACGGCCTGTCTGCTCATCTACAATTTTAACGGCGCCATCCATTACCACATACTCCACATCTTTATCGAACAACGTATACGCTTTAAGCAATTGCTGTGCGGTATGTATGCGGTCTGCTTTTAAAG
Organism: Chitinophagaceae bacterium; assembly: GCA_026786345.1. Taxonomy (GTDB): domain Bacteria; phylum Bacteroidota; class Bacteroidia; order Chitinophagales; family Chitinophagaceae; genus Segetibacter. The sequence continues at coordinate 10,524 of JAJAYD010000227.1, read as the reverse complement.
AGTAGTCATTTAACAATGCTTCTTTTTGATGCAATTTATCTTCAGCGGCCAGGGTGCCATTGGTTTCAATATTATTGAGGGCAATACTGATATCGGGCAGAATAAAGAAGTTTGGATCTTCGCCAGATTTGGTGATCATACTAATGCCACCGTCAGTCAGTTCAACAGAATTATTTTTTTCATCAATATAAAATAACAGTTCAGCATCCACCTTTGGCATTTCGCGTTGCTGATCGGCGAGGTAATAATTTTCTGTTTTTTGCAATTTGGTACGTATTCCCGACTCGCTTAAAAACTTAATAAGTGCATTGTTTTTTGGTAACCCACGTGCAGCCCTCATTAAAGCAAGTCCGCCATCTTTGGGGTCATCATTGCCTTCGGCGAGTTTCTTTTTTGCCTCATTTAAAAACTGGTTGGTCAATCTTTTTTGAGCTTCAACCAGCTGGTATATGCGTGGCTTTAAAGCTTCGTATTCTTGCTGGTCGCCTCTTGGTACAGGTCCGCTTATGATCAAAGGAGTTCTGGCATCATCAATCAAAACACTGTCTACTTCATCCACCATTGCAAAATGATGTTTGCGTTGAACCATTTCATCAGGGGTATGCACCATGTTATCCCGCAGGTAATCAAAACCAAATTCGTTATTGGTGCCATAGGTTATGTCGGCCAGGTATGCCTGTCTTCTGTTTTCTGTATTGGGCTGGTGTTTGTCAATACAATCAACGGTTAAACCCAGCCATTCAAAAATGGGTCCATTCCACTCACTGTCTCTGCGGGCCAGGTAATCGTTTACCGTTACTATGTGTACGCCTTCGCCGGCCAATGCATTCAGGTAAGCGGGTAAAGTAGAAACCAGGGTTTTACCTTCACCCGTTGCCATTTCTGAAATTTTACCCTGGTGCAACACTGATCCACCAATCAACTGCACATCGTAATGCACCATGTTCCAGGTTACTAACCCACCTGCGGCCAGCCAGGTGTTTTTATAGATCACCTGGTTACCCTCTATTCTTATGTGTTCTTTTTTTAAAGTCAGTTCGCGGTCAAGGTCGGTTACCGTTGCAACCACTTCACCATTATTTGTAAAACGTCGTGCCGTTTCTTTTACCACCGCAAAAGCCTCGGGTTGTATTTCTGCTAATATGGCTTCAATAAGTGTGTCACGTTCTTTTTTAAGTTTATCTATCTGTTGATAAATCGCATCTCTTTCACTGATCTCTTCAACCGGTAAACCTTCTGCTTCGGCTTTTTTTGCTTCTAAAGTATTGTCTATTTCCTGCAAATGGTTTTTGATCCTTGTTCTAAACTCATCGGTTTTGCCTCTCAGTTCGTCATTACTCAGGCTTTGGTATTGCGTAAAAAACTGGTTTACCTTTTCAACAACAGGCAGTAAAAGTTTTACGTCTTTTTGCGATTTATTGCCGCCGAAAATTTTGGAAAGTATGCTCAACATATAGCTGGGTTCTGTATTGAATGCTGTTTAAAAGATTTCTTTGAAGTCAAATTTGATGCTACAGTATTCTCCATAGCCAATTTGACAGGCTGGCAAAGGTAACGATTGACGTTGAGATGCGGGAAGCCGGGCCATTAGGGGGTGTTAATATTTCGAATAATTGTGCTTACATTACTGGAAGAAAATTAATCGTTCATCCAAATCTTTTTTCTATGATGAGCAGAACATTCGTTTCCTCAGTTTTAGCTGCCATTATCATTATATGCATCCAGGGTTGTGCCACTATTTCTCCCTTCGATCAATACGCCTATGCACAGGTTACTGCTGTTAAGGTAGATGTATTGGAGTTGATGGATCAATCGACCGAACCGTACCAGAGCCATGAAGCAGAAATCGGCGAAATCAATACCAGGCTTTTGAAAATAATTGAATATGAAAAGCACCGTCCAAAAAATGGTATTACCGTAAAAATGTGGAGTAAATTATTTGGGGTTGATTCTGCCGGGCAATTTATAAATACCTCCATCATTCCTTCATATTGGTTAAAATGGAAAAAAGATGGGAAGGAGCGGCTGGTTTTTATCAATGAAGCCAAAGGCCAGGTGGCTGAGGGCTTCGATTTAATTGCCCAATTAGAAGCGAAAAAGATTAAACCAGCAGACAGCCAGGTAAATACTTTCTTATCTAATAAATAAAACTTTGTTCTATGGCGGCACAAGTTGATTTCGCAGATTTGTTCGAACACCTAAAAGACCAGGCAGTAACTCTTGCCAGCATCTCACTGGAACAATATGAGAATGAGGCCAAAAAGGGAGCCTTGCTTTTTTTAAATGAAATAAAGGAAAAGCTGGCCCGTTGGACATTATTATTGGCCGACCATCAATTGACAACAGACGACTTTGAATGGTTGGTCAACAGTCAAAAACAATTAATGGAAATGCATGCCCTTAACCAGGCGGGGCTTACAACCATAAGGGTTGAACAGTTTAAAAACAGTGTATTGAACATGGTAGTTGATACTGTATTCAGTTTTGTAAAGATTTAATTTTCCCGCACCCGTTACCTTAATATTATGCCCTCTTTTCCTAAACCCAAATTCGAATACCAGATTAACCTGTCTGCCGAAATTAAAGCCATTAGAAAATACAGGGATTCGAAACCTACCTTACAAATTCCGGCAAGTAAGCCAACCAATCTTTTGTTAGCCACCTGGAACATTGCCAATTTTGGCGACCAGGAGCGTAAGCCTGTCCATCTTAAAATTATTGCCGAAATGATCTCCTGGTTTGACATTGTTGCCATCCAGGAAATTAAAAACAACAGCGCTCACTTTCAGGAAGTAGTAAAATTGTTAGGTAAGGATTTCAAGTTTATTTTCTCCGATGCCTCAGGCAATAATGAACGCATGGGTTACATCTACAGGGCAACAAAAGTTGCTACCCTTTTTGAAGTGGGCGAAGTAGCTATTCCGCCCTCACAGTTTAAAAGCATAAAATTAGATGGCATAAAAGCAACCTTTAATGGTTTTGACAGAAGTCCATTTCTGGCAAGTTTCAAAGTAAAAAACTTTGATTTTTCGCTATTGAATGTGCACTTGTATTTTGGATCCGATGGCAAATCCGCCTCGATAGACAGACGATGTCTGGAGGCCTATTGTGTAGGCAGATGGGCCGACCTGAGGATTAATAGCAAATTTTCTTACACCACCAATATTTTTGCCCTTGGCGATTTTAATCTGCCAATGGTGGATGAAAAAGATCCGGTTTACAAGGCATTGGTCAACAGGGGTATTCAATTACCCGACCATACTTCTAAGGTTTACAGTAACCTTAACGATGATAAGGCTTATGACCAGATTGCCTTTTTACCTGGCATGAAGAGCGCTATTCTTTCTCACGGGGTTTTTCCTTTCGACAATGCATTGTTTGCCGAGGTGTATAAAACAAAAACACCTGGTGAGTTTAGAAGTTTTGTAAAATATTTTATTTCAGACCACCGCCCCATGTGGATGGAATTGACAATTACCTAAAACTTGGAGCCTCGAAAATTCTTTCTTAAAAATTATTCTTTACCACTTGATAATCACAAAACAAATGACCATTTTACACAACTGCTAACCTTTACCAAAGCCAAACCCAAATTCAAACTTTCCATTTTTTAATTACCAAAACATAAACCAATTGCCATGGCCACTTTTTCATTCAATCCTCAATCACAATCGGAATACCAACGCTTATTCGATACCTGTGTTATCAGGCCCGAAAAAATGGCTGAAGTAAATGCCATAGTAGATAAAATTAATAACGCCCGCCAGCGCTATGAAGGGGTGGGGCAAAAATTAAACATCCCGTGGTTTTTTATAGGTATCATCCATTGCATGGAAGGTGGGCTGAGTTTTAATAAACACATGCACAATGGAGATCCTTTATCGGCCCGGACTGTGCAGGTACCGGCAGGCAGGCCCAGGGTTGGTAACCCTCCATTTACCTGGGAGGCAAGTGCCGAAGATGCGTTGACATTTGATAAAATAAATCAATGGACTGACTGGTCAATACCCGGAATGCTTTTTAAGCTGGAGGGATATAATGGCTTTGGATACAGAAAATTGACCACGCCCATCAACTCGCCATACTTGTGGAGTATGAGTAATCAATATACTAAAGGTAAATATGTTGCTGATGGAAGATACGACCCAAACGCAGGTTCAAAACAAGTGGGTGCGGCAGTTTTATTAAGAAGAATGGCAGAAAAAAATATGCTGAATATGGGCGTCTCAGACCGTCTGACCCTGATTAAACAATTAGCCGAAATTGTAAATTTTGCACCCAACCGCGAAGTGCCAAAGGCAAAAGAATTGCAGCAATTATTAAATCTGGCCGGAGCTCACTTAACCCCTGATGGTAAAGCCGGGCAAAATACTTCGGATGCCCTTTTTAGCCTTACCGGAAAATTTTTAAAAGGAGACCCCCGGGCTGTAGCATAAATTGGAGGAAATATTATTAGTAATGAGGCAGGCAGTAGATACCAGCAGGTGTTTACTGCTTGCCTTTTCGCCTTCAAACCTTACCTTCGCAGCCGAATAAAAAAAATGAACCAACGGTTTTTGAGTTCAGGTATATCATGCGAATTCAATCTATTGGTTTTTATCAGTTTTCAATCTAAAAGAAATACAAATCTTTTTTAATGAGTGGTCAGTTAAAAGAAGTTCGAAACCGGATTAAAAGTGTTCAAAGCACCCAGCAAATTACAAAAGCCATGAAAATGGTAAGCGCTGCAAAATTGCGCCGGGCACAGGATGCCATTGTGCAAATGCGCCCGTATGCGCAAAAACTGCAGGAAATGCTCAGCAATATTGTTACCAATGCTGAAGGTGAAGTAGGTGGCAGCCTGGCAAAAGACCGTGGAAACGAAAAGGTTTTATTGATCGTGATTACCAGCGACCGTGGATTGGCGGGAGGATATAATGCCAACATTATTAAACTGGCAAAACTAACCATCGAAGAAAAATACAAGGCGCAAAGACAAAAAAGCAATGTAACCATTTGGAACGTTGGTAAAAAGGGATATGAAGGATTGACCCGTGCCGACTACAAAACCAATGCAGATTTTAAGGATGTATTCTTAAACCTGAATTTCGAAACTGTCCAGGCCGTTTCGGTAGCTGCGGTTAAAGCATTTGAAAATAAAGAGTTTGATGTAATTGAATTGGTATACAGCGAATTTAAGAATGCTGCCACACAACGTTTTGTTGTTGAAAGATTTTTGCCGATACCTAAATTAGAAAAGAAAGAAGGAGTAAAAAAAGCTGATTTTATTTTTGAACCTGCAAAGGAAGAATTGGTGGCCGAACTAATGCCTAAGATTTTAAACACGCAATTATTTAAAGCCATTTTAGATGCTCATGCAAGTGAGCACGGGGCAAGAATGACAGCTATGGATAAGGCAAGTGAAAATGCGAATGAATTATTGAAAGGCTTAAAAATTTCGTACAACAGGGCCCGCCAGGCAGCCATTACAACAGAGTTAACCGAGATTGTAAGTGGTGCAGCAGCGCTGCAGGGGTAATTTTGGGTCAATAGGTCATTGGTCATTGGTCGTTAGGTCATTGAGGAATTAGGGCATTGGGGCATTAGGTAATTGGGAAATTAGGACATTTGGGAATTTGGGTCATTTAATGGTGACGTGCGCTTTGTAATTATCAAATTTCGTTTTAAATGGTTTCTAAATTAAAAGATTTAGTTGCTTACCAGGTAGCCATAGAAATTGGGGACGATATTTATAATTTAGTTGTTCAATGGTCTTTTTTTGACAAGGATACATTAGGAAAGCAAATAGTTAGATCGGCTGATTCAATTGCATTGAATATTGCAGAAGGTTATGGAAGATTTCATTTTAAAGAAAATAAGAATTTCTGTTTTTATTCCAGAGGTTCACAGTTTGAAACCAGTGCAGCATTATTAAAAGCTAAAAACAGAAACCTTATTGATCAACAGACTTTTAATAATATCAATCAAAAGTTGGAAAGGTTTCATAAACTTATAAATGGTTATATAAAAAGTATTGGGAACATATCTATCGTTGATCCTAAAGACGATTTAAAACAAGACTTATGAAAATTGTATCAATTTCCAAATGCCTAAAAGATTTATCTCGCTCAATCAACTAATGCCCCAATGCCCTATTGCCCCACTGTCCTAATGCCCTATTGACCCGCTGACCTTTTGACCATGGAACTAAGCACCATCATCCCACATATTGAAGCCTTGATATTTGCCAGCGATAAACCGCTGACTACACCGGATATAGTTGAGTTGATCAATAATGCTTTTGGGTTCATGGAACACCGCATTTCTATAGAACAGGTAGATGCAGCAGTGGAAGGCATACAGGAAAAATACAATGCGGAGTTTTACCCTTTTGAAGTACGGGAAAGCGGTGGAGGCTGGCAGTTTCTTACCAAAAAAGAATTTCACAAAACGGTTGGCCAGTTAAACGGCGATAAATTTTTAAAGCGTCTTTCCAATGCAGCATTGGAAACGCTGGCGATCATCGCTTACAAACAACCCATAACCAAGGGAGAAGTGGAAGCTATACGGGGAGTGAATAGCGATTACTCCATTCAAAAATTATTAGAGAAAGAGTTGATAGTTATTAGTGGAAGAAATGAAAATTTACCCGGTAAACCACTGGTTTATTCCACTTCTAAAGCATTTATGGATTACTTTGGTATCAACAATACCAACGATCTGCCCCGGATTAAGGAAGTATTGGCCGAACAGCTAATTGAGGCTACTGTGGTAAACAGTGCTTTAAATGCTCATGAAGATTTTGCTTTTAAAGAGGCACAGGTAGATGACCGGCCAAAGGCGCAACGCGAACTGTTTGTAACAGAAGAAGCACAAGAGAACACAGCCTATAGAAATGAGATAAATGATGGGGTACATACTTTGGATGCAGCAATTGAAGAAGGTGCAAGCGTAGAAAAGGAAGAAAGTTTAGCTATTGAAACTGATCACCAAAAACCTACACATATGACAACTCACGAAGAGGACACTTTCGATGGAAATCCATCGCCTCCAAAATCAAAAACAGTAATTAAAGAAAATTTTGTTGGAGACACAGATGCAACCCTGGAATCTGAGACACAACAAACAGCAGAGCAGGACATGGCTTTAAACAGTAGAGAAAGCTTTGCAAAAAATCCATCTCCTCCAAAAGCAGATTCCACAATTGGTAATGCCTGATGATTATTGTATTTCGTTAGGTTATTGCCCGTGGCATGAATGATTTTTGATAGTACTTTCACTGCACTTAGAAGCTGTCTAAGTTTGAATTAAAAATTTTATTTTGAAACTGAAGATGCCATCCAGATAGCTATCGGGACTACAGATAAGTGATCCCGTTAGCTAACGGGATGATGAAGCAATGGATAACTTCAGTTGGTATTATAAAAAATAATTTTTAGACAGACTCTTATGGCACCTCAACTTTCTCACGAACAACTTTCCGCCATAGCTAACCAGTTTGGCACTCCCGTATATGTGTACTCGGCAGACACCATTGCTGCCCAGTACAACAGGCTTTCCCATGCGTTTGCCAAAAATGATGTAGTGTTTTTTTACGCATGTAAAGCACTCACCAATATCAATGTGCTTCGTTATGTAAAATCTATTGGGGCTGGTGTTGATTGTAGTTCAATTAACGAGGTAAAGCTTGCGCTGCATGCGGGGTTTCAACCGGTAAATGTTTTATATACTTCAAACGGTATAGATTTTAGTGAGATAGAAGAAGCCAGGAATTTAGGTGTGAACGTAAATATCGACAGCCTTTCAAACCTTCAAAAGTTTGGTGAAAAGTTTGGTCATACTTACCCTGTAAGTCTAAGGTTACGGCCTAATATTTTGGCAGGAGGAAATCTCAAAATTTCAACCGGTCACGACAGAAGTAAATTCGGTATTCCCGTTGAGCAACTCAGCGAATTATTGAGTGTGGTAGCCTTACACAACATCTACATTCGTGGTCTGCACATACACACCGGCAGCGAGATAAAAGATGTGGAGGTGTTCGTAAAAGGTATTGAAGTGTTGTTCGAAATGATACCCTCGTTTACCGAGCTGGAATTTATTGACCTTGGCGGAGGATTTAAAGTACCCTATAAAGAGGGCGATGCCGAAACCGACATCGACCTGTTAGCTAAAAAAGTAAGCGAGGCATTTGCAGATCATCCAAACCCCAATGGAAAGCCTTTGCAAATTTGGTTTGAGCCCGGTAAATACCTGGTAAGTAGTGCAGGTTATTTTATAACCCGTGTAAATGTTTTAAAGCATACAGCAGCTACCACTTTTGCCAGTATCAATAGTGGATTTAATCACCTGATCCGGCCGATGTTTTACGATTCTTATCACCGCATCGAAAACATTTCTAACCCTTCGGGCGCCTTACAAAAATATTCGGTGGTAGGTAATATTTGCGAAACAGACACCTTTGCCTGGGACCGGGAATTGAATGAAGTAAGGGAAGGAGATTACCTGGTGTTTTACAATGCCGGGGCCTATGGCTTTGAAATGTCAAGCAACTTCAATTCAAGATTCAAGCCACCGGAAGTATTGGTTATAAAAGGGGCTCCTTATTTAATTAGGGAGCGGGAAGATTTTAAAGACCTGCTTCGTAACCAGGTAGATATATCAGCCCAAATAATTGATTAACAAACATCTTTTGTCGCTTCGTTTTTCGTAATTGCATTTGTCATTTCACTTTTCATTTTTTAAATTTTTTAAGATGGTAAAATATGCAATATTGGCAACCGTAACGGCAAAGCCAGGTAAGGAGGAAGCAGTTGAGCAGTTTTTGACCAGTGCCCTTGCGTTGGCTCAGCAGGAAGAACAAACTGTGTCGTGGTACGCTTTAAAAATGGATGCTTCCACTTTTGGGGTGTTCGATACTTTTAATGACGAGGAGGGTAGGGAAGCACATTTGAATGGAAAAATAGCTGCTGCGCTTATGGAACATGCAGGTGAGCTTTTGTAAGCTCCTCCTCAAATTAAAAAAGTGGATTTACTTGCAGTAAAGTAAACCAAAACAATTCGTTTGAAAGATTTTAGGTAAAGTATAACTGCTTTACCTTTTTGTTGGAGGTATCTAAAGCTTAAACCTATCTAAATTCAATACATAAATAAAGTGAATTGATTGCCAAAATCCTATGAGGGATTTTGATCGAATTGGGCATAAAGCGAACGCCTGGTTATACGCCCCTAATGTTTAAGGCGTATAATTTTAATATCTTCGGCCCATGGAAATAATAAAAAAATGTGCATTGGTTACCACAGCAATTGTATCGGTGCTGGTAACACAAAGTTGTAATACCAACTCGGCAGGCGAAACTAAAAATGACAGTTTAACGGTTGCTACAAAAGGTGATGATCCAATAAAAAAAGTGCAACTTGTTGACACTGCGGATTATAACAAAAGAATGTTAGTAATAAGCAATGGAGATACCTCCGGCAAATGGCCCACAAAACCTATTTATCCATTAGCGGGTGCCATATTTCCTTATAACAGGGTGGTGGCCTATTATGGAAATTTATACTCCAAAAGAATGGGCATTTTAGGCGAATTACCTAAGAATCAAATGCTTGCTAAGCTGAAAGGTGAGGTGGTCAAATGGCAAAAAGCTGATACATCCATACCTGTTATGCCCGCCTTACATTATGTGGCAGTAACGGCTCAATCAAATGGGGGTAAGCAAAGAATGCGCATGCCTTCTAAGCAGATTGACACAATCGTAAGCTGGGCAAAAGAAATTAACGGCCTGGTGTTTTTAGATGTGCAGGTAGGCTGGAGCACCTTGCAGGAGGAAATACCTGAACTGGAGAAATACCTGAAAATGCCAAATGTACATTTAGGTATCGATCCTGAGTTTTCAATGAAGTTTGGTGATATACCGGGAAAGAGGATAGGAACTTTTAATTCAGATGATGTTAACTATACTATTAATTATTTGGCAGAGCTTGTAAAGAAAAACAACCTTCCCCCCAAAATATTGGTTGTACACCGCTTTACCCAGGGCATGGTTACCAATGCCATGAATATTAAACCTACACCAGAAGTACAGGTGTTAATGGACATGGATGGATGGGGTGATAAAATTTTGAAAAAATCAACCTGGCTTAGGTATATAAAAAAAGAACCCGTTCAGTTTGCCGGCTTTAAATTGTTTTATAAGAACGATACCAAAAAAGATAAAAACGGATTGTATAAACCCGAAGAACTGCTACAGTTTACTCCCAAACCCATTTACATTCAATATCAATAATTAACCCAAGTAACCCAAATGAAACGTTTATTTGTAATTGGTGCAGTGTGCACCCTTATGTCTGCATGTAACACCAGTGGAACACCTGCTGTTGCAAAGGATGGTTCTTCTGCCTCTCAACCCAAAGACAGTGCTTCGGTACAAAATGATACCATTCCTTCGAATATGCCGGTAGCCGATGCTGCTACCATAATGGCACGTACTCAGGTACCTGTTTTGTGTTATCATCATATTCAAAATACCAAGCCAGGTGCAGGCG
>JAJAYD010000226.1 GCA_026786345.1 Chitinophagaceae bacterium | reverse complement strand
GTTGATTGTAGAGGGAGCGGGGGAGACGTCTACAGAAAAACACTTCCATGTTCCCGTATATCCTCAACATGTTTGCCATGAGAGGATTCATTTTTACTTACTGCAAAGACACAACTAATCCCAGGCCAGTTCCTGTAAATCGGACTGAAACATTTTTATTTGCCAGGTACAATTGCTTTCCAAGTTTGCTATTGATGGCATACATGATTGCATCAAATACCAAAAGTGCAGAACCTTGCAGCACGATACTTTCGCCATAGCCCCCCAATTTATCCCTATCCTTTATTGAATTTTTTGAACGCTCCTTCAGGTATAGTCCTCCCGCTATGTAGGCTACATCAAGGCCGGCATTAAAGAGAAATAACTTCTCAACACCCGCTTGCTTTTTAAGGGTGGCTTCATACGATAAGTCAGTATCTTTTTTTGAAAGAAAATAACCCGCAGAAGTTATACCTAACGTAATTCCATTCCATAAGGCATTCATTTGATGAAAGTATTTGGTAGTGCCTGTGGTTTGTGAAGAAGCAATGCTTCCATAAATAACATTGGCAGCCGACCATCCGCCTAAAACCAACAACCCTTTTTTGTTTGTCAGCTGGCTTTGGCTATTAAAGTCGCGCAAATTAATTTGTTGCGAAAAGCAATGACAACATATAATAACACAGAGCGAAATGAACAGTATCTTTTGCATTCACCAATAACGAAACCCCGGCACATTGGGTTCATTTTGTCGAATAATTGGTAATGGCGGCGGTAGCATGATAAATGTTTTTTTTCAAACAAAATAACTGGCTTTCCTGTTTTTAATTATTGAAATGCAGCATTTCCCCATCTATCTCACTCTTTAAACGGTTTGCGGGTATTATATCTTAATAATCATTCACTATTTTCCATAGCCTGTAAAGGTTTCGAGGAAATTAGTTCTTCTTTTTTTAAACACAATTGCCATATGATTGTAAACGATCTCCGGAGCCGTTTATCATTAAATTGATGTTTGCTCCATGACCGTTCACTTAATTTGTATTCACATTTTTAAATTGAAAACACTCAAACATGCGTAAAATTTACTCAACAACCCGTTATTCAGGTGCTCTCTTATTTTGCTTTTTTTTATCATTAGGTGCCATTGCCCAGGCAGTTATAAAGGGTACTGTATCCAATGCAAACGGCCAAACTTTATCGGGGGCCTCTGTAGTAGTACAGGAAGGTAAAAAAGGCACCACCACCGATATCAATGGCTTTTACACTTTATCTGTTTCACCTGGCAGACAAACATTGGTTATAAGTTATGTTGGTTACGGAACCCAGACTCTTGCATTTACAGCATCATCAGGTACGTCCGTAACACAAAACATACAAATGAAGGAAGCCGGCGATTTGACCGAGGTTACTGTTACCGGTTCAAGGGCAGTTGGCCGTACCCGAATTGAAACGGCAGTTCCTGTGGATGTAATTCCGTTGGCATCCGTAATAAACGATTTAGGCCAGGTTGACCTGAACCAGATTCTAAATTTTATTGCACCTTCTTTTCAATCCTCCCGCCAAACCGTAGCCGATGGTACCGACCACGTTGACCCTGCCCAATTGCGTGGCCTGGGTACCGACCAGGTGTTGGTTTTAATTAATGGTAAACGTCGTCATCAATCTGCCCTTGTAAACGTAAATGGTACGGTTAACCGCGGACAGGTTGGTACAGATTTAAGTGCCATTCCTCCAACGGCAATTGAAAGGGTTGAAATTTTACGTGATGGTGCGGCTGCACAATATGGTTCGGATGCCATTGCAGGTGTCATCAACATCATTCTAAAAAAGAAAACCGGTTTATTGGAAGCCGGCAGCAGTTATGGTGCCTACGTAACAAAATATCCTAAAAACTATGCACGCAATCGTTTGGCAGGTAAAACATCCGATGATGATGTAAAAATGACCGACGGCAACAGCTTTCAGGCATCGCTGGGTTATGGTTTTGCTATTGGTAAAGGCTATCTAACCCTTACCGGCGAATACATTAAACGCATTAACACAAACAGAACCGGCACTTTTACCGGTGCAGTGTTTCCAAATGTAAACGGCGTTAACCGCGATGACAGTATTTTAAGTGCAAAGGGTCTTACAAGAAACGATTTTGATATTCGTGCAGGCAACTCTGCAATGAAAGGTGGAACCGTATTTTACAACTTTGGAATACCTGTAGGCCAAAATGGTGAGTTCTACGCTTTTGGTGGTTATGGTAAGAAGAAAGGAGAAGCGGCAGGCTTTTTCAGGTATCCTTCAGGTTACCCAGGAAATGCAACTATATATGCAGCCAATGCGCGGGACTTGTATCCCAATGGTTTTTTACCGCTGATTAAATCCGACATACTTGACTTTTCTACAGCAGTGGGTTATCGTACCAAGTTCAGCGGCTGGAACTTCGATATCAGCAACACGTATGGTATTAATACATTTGATTTCGGTGTTGAAAATTCTGTCAACTATACACAATTCATCAATTCGGCTAATAAGCAAACTTCGTTTGATGCGGGCGGATTGAAGTTTTGGCAAAATACAACGAATGCTGACTTCTCAAAAAAATTTGATGTAGCCCAGGGCTTAAACTTTGCGGCTGGCCTTGAGTACAGGGTAGACGCGTTTGGTATTAAAAGTGGCGAGGAAGGTTCATACAAAAACTACGATGTTAATTCAAGAGCCTCGGGAGGCGCTCAGGTATTTCCTGGCTTTTTAAATACAATCGGTAATGATAAAACAAGAAATGCAAAAGCAATCTATACCGATTTGGAGCTGGATGTTACCAAGGCATTTCTTGTAACCGGTGCCCTTCGTTTTGAAAACTACAGCGACTTTGGATCAACCTTAAATTACAAAGTATCTACCCGTTACAAGCTTAGCGACAACTTTAATGTAAGGGCTTCTGTTAGCTCGGGTTTCAGAGCACCATCTATGCAGCAACGTTTCTTTGCTAAAACAAATACGCTGTTTGTATCGCAGGGTGGTAATCTGGTACCCGTTCAGGCAGGTACTTTTACAAACGACAGTAAGCCAGCTCAAATACTGGGCATTCCTAAGCTGCAGGAAGAGACCAGCCAAAGCTATTCTATAGGTTTAACAGCAAAACCGGTACCTGCACTTGAAGTAACCGTAGATGCTTACCAGATTGATATCAAAAACAGGATCATTCTTACCAATAACTTTAACGGTGGTACCGATGCTAATTTGAAAGCACAACTGGATGCAGTAGGTGCAAGCACAGCCAACTTTTTTACCAATGCTATAGATACACGGGCCAGAGGTTTGGAAGCAGTGGTAAGCTATACCAAAAAGTTTACCGGCACGCACAGCCTGCGTACTACATTGGCCATGACCTTTATTGACAATGAAGTAAAGAATGGTGCTGATGGAAAACCGAACATTAAAGCATCTCCTGCTTTAATAAACAGCGGCCAGTTAGCAAATTATTTTAACAGGGAAGATGAGAGCCGCGTTGAAGTAGCCACTCCTAAAAACAAGATTAATTTAACCTTCAATTATAAGTATAGCAAGTGGGGTGCAATGCTTCGTTTTGTAAAATTTGGTACGGCTGTCTACCTCGACCCATCAATCAATCCCGCTAATCCCGGTGCTTTCCCGATTAATGCTTTTACCGGCCAGAGAGAGACTTTAGACCAGGAGTTTGATGGTAAAGTTGTTACGGATCTTTCATTAAGTTACCAGGTAACAAAAGCTGTGTCGGCTACCATTGGAGCCAATAATTTATTTGATGTTTACCAGGACATTCAAAAACATAGCAGCAACCAAAGTTCGGGACGTTTTATTTACAGTCGCCGGGTACAGCAAATGGGCTTTAACGGGGCTTATTATTTTGGCAGACTGAATTTTTCGTTGAATACTAAAAAGTAAAATGATTGCCTGGCTTGTGTAAAGTATGCCAGTATCAATTTTGATAGCTAACGCTGATGTTGGATTTTGATAAAGTTTGAAACAGGAACTTTCTTGTATCATCAAACACAAAACCTACACCATCAACATAAAAACAAGGATAAAAATTAAAGCAGTCCTAATTTTTGGGCTGCTTTTTTTTGTTCCTATTTTCACGCACCTTAAAATTTTATATGAAGAAACTTGTTTTGTTTTTATTTGTCTCTTTTGTTGCTACCTCGCTTTTTTCTCAAACACTTCAATCGCCTGAGCAATTTTTAGGCTATAAGATTGGAAGCCGTTATACCCCTCACTACAAAATAGTAAACTACTTTAAGGCAGTTGCCCAGGCCGTGCCCGATATGGTTAAAATTGAAAAGTATGGTGAGACCAATGAAGGTAGGGAGCTGATGCTTGCTTATGTAACCTCGGCTTCCAACGGAAAACAACTGGAGCAGATACGCCAGAACAACCTGGCCCTGACAGGCATCAATAAAGCCAATGCGGTGGTTGACGGCACACCTTCCATAGTGTGGCTCAGCTACAATGTTCATGGCAACGAAACATCTTCGTCTGAAGCCGCCATGCTTACCATTTTTGCATTGGTTGATCCTTCAAACACCCAAACAAAAGAATGGCTGAAAAATACCGTCGTAATCATTGACCCATGTATTAACCCCGATGGCCGCGATCGTTATGTAAACTGGTTCAATTCAGTTCGGGGTACAACAGCAAATCCCTACCCAAGATCAAGAGAGCATAGTGAACCATGGCCGGGTGGAAGAACCAATCATTATAATTTTGACCTGAACCGCGACTGGGCATGGCAATCGCAGATCGAAACCCGGCAGCGCCTGGTTAAGTATCGGCAATGGATGCCCCAGATCCATGTTGATTTTCACGAGCAGGGTATTAACGAGCCTTACTATTTTGCCCCTGCTGCAGAACCTTTCCATGAAGTTATCACACCATGGCAGCGTTCGTTTCAAAATTCAATAGGTCGTAATCATGCAAAGTATTTCGACCGTAATGGCTGGTTGTATTTTACCAAAGAACGTTTCGATTTGTTCTATCCATCCTATGGAGATACATACCCTACTTACAATGGAGCAATAGGCATGACCTTTGAACAGGGTGGGGGACCCCGTGGAGGCTTGACGGTGCTTACTGAAAACAACGATACACTTACACTTACCGACCGGGCCTTGCACCATTATACAACAGGTCTGTCAACTGTTGAAGTTGCTTCGGCCAATGCTTCTAAGTTAGTAGGAGAGTTTAAAAAGTTTTTTGATGACAGCCGCCAGGGTAAAGGCAACCCGAACAAGGCTTACATCATAACCACCGATAACCGTGATAAATTAAATGCTGTTGAAGACCTCTTATCAAAGAATGGAATTGAATATGGGTTAATGAGTTCTTCGGTATTTAAGGGCATGAATTACAGAACAGGCAAGGAGGAGGCAGGTAAATTGAAAAAATACCATTTGGCCATCAGCACTTCTCAGCCACAATCGGTTTTAGCAAGGGTTTTGTTGGAGCCATCCAGCAATTTAACCGACTCAAATACCTACGATATTACCGCGTGGTCACTGCCATTTGCCCACGATGTAGATGCGTACGCAGTTAAAGATCCGGTTTCAATTAAAAATGTCGATTCAATTATAGCACGTTCACCGGTGCCTGCTTCTTCGTATGGTTACCTGGTTACGTACCAGTCTTTCCAGGGAGCAAAAATATTGGCGCAATTATTAAACCAGGGCGTTAAAGTGCGTTTTGCAGAAAAGCCGTTTACGTACAAAGAGAAAGCTTACGATCGGGGTACGTTAATTATTTTAAAGAATGGCAATGCGGCCAATTTGCAGGCTATTTTAAGTAAGCAGGCAGAAACTTCGTTTGCTACTATAGATGCAATTGAAACCGGTTTTATGGATAAGGGCCCCGATATTGGCTCGGGCGATGTTCGGTTGATTAAAGCCCCAAAAGTGGCCTTGGTAACCGGCGAGCAAATATCAGCATTGGGTGCAGGAGAGATCTGGCATATGTTCGACCAAAGCCTTCAGTATCCGCTTACCTTAATAAATGCTACGGAACTGTCATCTATTCAACTATCCGATTTTAATGTGGTGATACTTCCCAACGGAAACTACAAGGGGTTGAACGACCGGGCAACAGCAGATAAATTAAAAGATTTTGTAAGAGGCGGTGGTAAATTAATAGCCATTCAAAATGCCATGGAACAAATGGCTGCAGGCGATTGGGAAATAAAAATTAAGGAGAACAAAACAGAAGATAAATCGGATTATGGTTCTTTAAAAAAATATGAAAACCGCGAGAGGGACCAGTTACCGGAAAGCATTCCGGGTGCCATTTATAAAGTTCAGTTAGACAATACCCACCCGCTTGCCTTTGGCTATCCCGATACCTATTTTACCCTCAAGCAAGATGCAACCGTATTTGAATTTTTAAAGCAGGGATGGAATGTTGGTGTACTTAAAAAAGACAATTATGTTACCGGCTTTGCAGGCATGCAGGTAAAAAGCAAACTGAAAGATGCCCTGGTAATAGGTGTGCAGGAATTAGGAAGCGGCGAGGTTGTATATTTTGCGGATGATCCTATTTTTAGAAGCTTTTGGGAAAACGGTAAGTTGATGTTGTGTAATGCAGTTTTTCTTGTAGGTCAATAGTTGCTTCTGTTTATTTTAAAATGGTAAAGGTGAGCAGGGATTTTGGTACCTGCTTTCTTTTTAAATACAAATGCATTCCCGGCACCCGCCCCGATTTGGCTTTGGTAGTACCGTGGTAAACGCCAGTTAGGCCTTTACGACTTGACTAACTTCCGCCACGCAAAATATTTTTTAGGTTTTGAATGTGACTAATTTTGAAATTTATATCGATGACATTATAAACTTGTTTCACAATCACCTGCACATCGGTCAATCATAAAATGCATTTGGTTTCCGGCTGTTCTGCATTGTTTTTACGCCAGCGGCGTAACCGCTCTGTAGCAAACGATAATCCCAAATCCATCTTTGCCCCGGAGGGGCAACCCATATTTTTAGAGCTAATATTTAGGGTGGCAGCCCCTCCGTGACAGGAAAGCAAAATTGGTCGATAAAGTTCTACAGAGAGGTTGCGCCTTTGGCGCAAATCATTTTTTTAAAAAGGCGGGGCTTATTTTTATTGTAAAAACGTCGGCCTGCACAGGCGGGGATTTCAATCCGCTGACGGTGGCCAACAGCACTAACTAAAAAAGCCGTAAGCACGGACCATAACTCAAAGCAAATAAACTCACCCCTATACAAACCAGCAGTTGAATACTCCCTGTGAAATCCACATTTTACTCACTTTTTTTAAACCGAAAGGAATAGATAAAAGGCTCCAGGATCAATTCATGCGCCAGGGCAATGGCGGCGGGTAATTGTACTTTTATAATAGCCGTGTTTTTATCTACGAGATGTAAAGTAACCGCCGCCCTAATTGATTTATTCGAATTTGCATCTAATATCGTATCGCCTGCCTTTCCACAGTCGGACTGATTTTCCTTTAAAGTTTTAATGGTTCGCGAGCCAATAGAAATGTCCTCAACAGCAAGTTTCATATTGTTTGTTAGCATGCAGGAGGCGCAGCCGGCAAAGGCATTAAATACAGTTAAAAAAGACGTTTCGTTGGTAGTAGGATAGTAAAATTGTAAGTAGCTTTTAATGCTAACTTTTTTTTCATCCAAAGGTTCAATCTTTAAATATCCACGTTTCAACCGGGCTTTGGGCTCAACCTCCAGCAGTTGCCAATCGCCTGCAAAAATTTCGTTTAAGTCTGCTTCTTTTACTACTTCAATTTGTGTTCCGGCACCTGCTTTACTTAAGTTCCTATTGCTGGTTTTAGCCGTTATTTTCTTTTCATTCGTTACTTCAACATCCTGCGCATAAATTTTTTTAGGTTCTTTTGGCTCAATACTATCTAATGGTACATCTGCAATAGATGCTGGTTCGTTTTCAACCTTTTTACTTTCAGCCTGGCTTACTACATTAGGTAATGACTTTTTATTTTTGGCTGAATAAATGAGGGCACCAACCGTTAAAATAAGAAGGCAAATAATTGCTGTTACTACGGCGGCGTATTTTATTAAGAATGGTTTACCAGCTTTTGCCAGGGTTTGTTTTTCTTCGGGTTGATAAGTTACAGCCGTGTTATTGTTTTGAAGTTCATTAATCAGGAGGGCTAACCCGGATTGATAATCTTTAGTAAAATTTATGTGCTGTATCCTTTGCAGGCGAAAAGGGGTTTTGCTGTCAACTAAAATAAGCGGTATCACTTTTTTACGCTGTTCAATGGCGTAATACACCTCGTCGAGCACATTGTTGGAGGTTACTGATTTTTCGGTTTCTATAAACAACAAGCAGTCACAGGTTTCCAGGGCCTTTTCAATTTCTATATCCCATTCACTTCCTGCCCTGATATCCACTTGGTCAATCCAAACATCAAAACCTTTATTTTTAAGATCTAGCGCCAGCTTCAAAGCAAACTCAGAACCATCTGCTCTCGAATAACTGAAAAAAATTTTCTGTAGGGTCATGAGGTATTAGTTGCCTCTAAATGTAAAGTGAAAGAAGGAGAAATAAAAGACTGAATAACCAAACCAGGTCATCAAAAAAAAAGAACTCCGAAAACAAAAACATGGCATTTTGTAATGGATATACAATTGGCTCCAATAATACTTTGGTGAAAGGACGTGTGCCTTGATGCGTTACAAATAAGAAATATAAAAATGCTAAGATTACAACGGTTCTTAAGCTTAAATCAATAAACATGCAAAGGAATAAGAAGGTGGATTTGGCGGAAATGGTTTTGCATCAACAGTAAATAAAGTATCATAGCCAAAACTTCATCTTACCTGCACGGTCAATTACATTCAGCCTATAACCAAAAACATAACAAATCCTTTTTTGGTTTTTTACCCCCACCCTTTATCTTTGCGCCATGAAATTAACATTGCACACTCACCTACATCATTTCTTACCAACAGGGTAAGCCGTTGTTGTTGTGCAATTAAGTATAAAACAGAGAGGCTTACCAATTTAGGTAGGCTTTTTTATTTGCTTTAATTCCGGTAGCTAAAAAATAAAAATGGAACAAAAACTTACGATTGCCATTCAAAAGTCAGGACGGTTGCACGATGACAGCATGAAATTATTAAAGGAGTGTGGCATTGATGTATCGAATGGCGTAAACAAGCTAAAGGCGGAGGCCAGCAACTTTCCGATTGAAGTTTATTTTTTAAGGGACGATGATATCCCGCAATATGTGGAGGATGCGGTGGCTGATATTGGTATAGTAGGAGAAAATGTGGTGTACGAAAAAAAGAAAGCTGTGGAGGTATTTGATAAGCTTGGTTTTGGTAAATGCCGGTTAAGCATTGCCGTTCCCCGGAACGAAAACTATGAAAGTAATCCCAATTATTTGCAGGGAAAAAGAATAGCCACTTCGTACCCGGTATTGGTTCAGCAATACCTTGATGACAACCTTATAAATGCTGAGATACACGAGATAAGTGGCAGCGTTGAAATTGCTCCCGGCATCGGTTTGGCCGATGCCATTTGCGACCTGGTTAGCAGTGGCTCCACTTTATTTATGAATGGCTTAAAAGAAGTGGAAACCATTTTGCAATCGCAGGCAGTGTTAATTAAAAATAACCTGTTGAGCAACGAAAAACAGGCCCTGCTTGAAAAACTGCTGTTTAGAATTCACGCAGTAAAAAAAGCAAAGAACAACAAATACATTTTGCTGAATGCCCCCAACGAAAAATTGCAGGAAATCATCAGCTACTTACCCGGTATGAAAAGTCCTACAGTCTTACCACTTGCCGAAACAGGCTGGAGCAGTGTTCACAGCGTTTTAAACGAAAACGATTTTTGGGAGATCATTGAAAAGCTGAAACATGCAGGTGCACAGGGCATACTGGTTATACCTATCGAAAAAATGATCATTTAAATAATAATGTTAAGAACAGAACAAATTGCTGCAGCAGTTAAAGAATTGAATAAGAAAATATGATGCAGGATAAAAGTGAAGTTATGGTTGAATGTACAATTGTTGACTACAGCGAAAGCATGTTAACTGGGATGATGCAATTGTTTTACGACACGGTACATGTAGTATGTGCCAGGGATTATAATGATAAACAATTAGAAAGATGGGCACCTCATGTACCGGATATTGTTAGTTGGAAACAACGTTTAAATAATAACTTATGTAAGGTTGCTTTTATAAATGAAGTCTTGGTAGGATTTGCTGAATTAACGGAGGATGCTCATGTAGATACATTGTATGTACACAAAGATTACCAACGCCAGGGTATAGCAAGGGAGTTGTATAATGAGTTGCTGCACCTTGCCATAAACCACCAAATGGAGCAGCTTACAACAGAGGCAAGCATTACGGCTAAACCTTTTTTTGAAAGCCGTGGTTTTACAGTTACCCATATAAAAACCAGGTTGTATAATGGTAAGGAGTTTATTAATTATGAAATGCAAAAACAATTAAGCTGATGTTGCCCCTTTACTTATATCCGGATAAAACCGAATGGCTGGAGTTGTTGCAGCGCCCTTCACTCGACACCACTTCGCTGGAAGCCAGTGTCTCTAACATTTTAAAAGAGGTAAAAGCCTCCGGCGATGTAGCTGTTAAAAAGTTTGCTTCAATGTTTGATAAAGTAACCATTACCAATCTTTCGGTTACAGAAAAGGAATTGGAGGAAGGTATCCTTTTGGTGAGCGATGCGTTGAAAAGTGCTATTGATCAGGCAAAAACAAACATCGAAAAATTTCACAAACCTCAACTTAAAAAAGAGGATATTATAGAAACAATGCCGGGTGTAAGATGCTGGCGAAAGAGTGTGGCTATAGAGAAAGTGGGACTGTATATTCCCGGAGGTTCAGCGCCTTTATTTTCAACAATTTTAATGTTGGGCATACCGGCGGCCATTGCCGGTTGTGCTGAAATTATTTTATGCTCTCCGCCCAACCGCGAAGGCAAACTGCACCCAGCGGTTCTGTATGCTGCTAACCTGGTCGGCATCAAAAAAATTTATAAAGCCGGAGGCGCCCAGGCAATCGGTGCCATGGCCTACGGTACGCAAACCATTCCCCGGGTTTATAAAATTTTTGGTCCTGGAAACCAGTATGTTACCTGCGCCAAACAATTGGTTCAAAAAGATGGGTTGGCCATAGATATGCCCGCCGGTCCCAGTGAAGTAGCGGTGCTGGCCGACGAAACTGCTAACCCCGTTTTTATTGCAGCAGACCTGCTAAGCCAGACAGAACACGGTGTTGACAGCCAGGTTGTTTTAATAACTACATCGGAAGCTATCGCTCAGCAGGTGCAGGAGCAAGTGACTTTACAACTTCAATCCTTATCGCGTAAAGAAGTTGCAGCAAAAGCTCTTGAGCATAGTAAGATCATTGTTGTAAAATCGCTGGAAAAGGCAATTGAATTGGTTAACGCTTATGCCGCCGAGCACCTGATTATATCCTGTAAAAACGACGAAGAAATTGGTGAGCAAATCATCAATGCAGGTTCAATTTTCCTGGGCAATTATTCACCTGAAAGTGTGGGAGATTATGCAAGCGGTACCAATCATACCCTGCCAACCAATGGTTATGCAAGAGCCTACAGTGGCGTTAGTGTTGACAGCTTCGTAAAAAAAATCACCCTTCAAAAACTTAGTAAGCAAGGTATTCAGTCTATAGGCAACATTGTAGAAACCATGGCCACCGCAGAAGGTTTGGATGCACATGCATTGGCGGTGAGGATTAGATTGAATGAATAATGAATAGTGAAAGATGAAAAATGAAAAAATGAAAAATCAAATTTCGAAAATCAATATCAGAATAATATAGATGATTACCAGCAACTAACTATTGACTATTGACTAATGACTACTATCTCCTAACTTCTATCTCCTCATAATCATGTTCAACCTCAACAGCCTCATCCGCCCAAACATTAAAAACCTAAAGCCCTATGCTTCGGCAAGGGATGAGTTTAGCGGCGAAGCGAAAGTTTTCCTGGATGCAAATGAGAACTCTTTAGGTTCTCCGTTGATGAAATGGTACAACCGTTATCCCGATCCGCACCAGGTAAAATTAAAAGAGGCCATCAGCACTATTAAATCAGTATCGCCTGGGCAAATTTTTCTGGGTAACGGAAGCGATGAATGCATCGACTTATTGTACCGCTGCTTTTGCAATCCGGGCAAAGACAATGTGATTATTTGTCCACCCACGTATGGCATATACGAGGTAAGTGCAAACATTAATGATGTTGAGCTAAAGAGGGCGCCACTCCTGGAAGACTTTCAATTAAACCTGGCACATATAGAGACATTGGTGGATGCCAATACCAAACTTATTTGGATCTGCTCACCCAACAACCCAACCGGTAATTCCATCAACCGCAGCGACATTGAAACCATACTGAATAATTTTAATGGCGCGGTAGTAATTGACGAGGCTTATATCAATTTCTCCCGGCATAAATCTTTTACGCAGGAGTTGGCAGATTACCCCAATCTGGTGGTAATGCAAACCTTTAGCAAGGCATGGGG
>JAJAYD010000225.1 GCA_026786345.1 Chitinophagaceae bacterium | reverse complement strand
GTCATTTTTTCTTTGCGAACAACGAAGCGCAAATCATTGATTTTGACGGGTGGGGTCAGGAGTTCTGATGATTGTAAAAACAATACACCGGGTTATTACACCGATGCAGCACCAGGTGATCAATTTTTGCAACGGCGCTTTAAAACCTATGCCCACAGCAAGGCTTACCGGTGCACCTACCGTCATGGTTCCTAAAAAGCCCAATCCTATAATACCGTATTTATTCCATAGCTTATAAACCAGGCTGGTAGAAGATTTTTCCTTTGGTTGCTTATTTTTAGTGAAGAAGCGCCTGATGTTATCTCCCAAAAATGCAGCTATAAATACGCCTGCTAATCCGCCAATTACACTTGCAGAAAAAATTATCAGGGGAGATAAACCCAATGCAAAACCCGCAGGAATAGCAGCATATATCTCGAAACTCGCCAGGCCGGCAACGGTCAGTATTTTAAAAAACATCAATTACTATTTAGAAGCGCCGAAGCTACAGGAATAACGATAGTGCCTTTGTTAAACTATGCGTAGTGATAAAGGCGGATTAAACCTGGTGGCAACATAGACAATTACAAACGAAGCCGGCCTGCAAGTACAATAGAAATAATAGTTTAAGATTTTGTCGAAGTTTTAGAGTGAGGAACAAGGCTGACTTTCATTTTTCGAATAATCGAATTTTCCCGTCACTTTACATTCCCAATACTATTCTTCACCGTATCATGCTTTGTTTTCATAATGTTGCTGACTGCGGTGTATGCCCTGTTCTCGTGTTGCATCTGGCTTTGCAGTTGCAGGTATTGAAGATTGAAGGACATTTGCATTTCTTCCATTTGCAGGGTGGCTTCACGGAGCGTAAGCGTATTTATATGCTTGCTGATAAGCACATCATCCAGGGATTTTTCAGCCGCAGCAATACTTTTAACCAGAGATTTTTGTTTTGTATGGTAAGCTTGCAATAACTTTTCTAAATCGTGGCTAAGCTGTCCAACAGCCTTGAGGTCGTCGTGGTATTGTTCCATTTTTTTCGGAAAGTCGTTTAGGTTGTTCCTTAACATATGGTTGCATTTAGATGTAGAGGTAGATACGTAGTAAGGTAGATACGTTTTAAGAAAATGAAAAATCAAACCCATTCACAAAGCAGCTCAATTCTTATTGAGTACAATTAATTACAGAGGATCGCACCAATTGCTAAAACATACCAAACGAAAAAGTCCGGCAACTTGCCAGACTTTACAGTTTTGTTTGTTACAGGATTAATAACGATTGTAGCCACCACCGCCACCGCTGCTGCTTCCGCCGCCGCGATTACGATTGAAACCACCACCACCACCACCGCCGCTTCCGCCACGGTTAAATCCGCCACCGCCTCCGCCTTCGCCAAAGCTGCGCTTCTTAAATCCACCTCCACCAGAACCGTCTTTAGGACGTGGTTGAGATTCGTTAACAACAATTTTACGACCCATGATGTCGCTTTCGTTTAGCTGGCTGATGGCAGTACGACCTGCTTCATCATCAGACATTTCTACGAAACCGAAACCTTTACTACGGTTGCCGTTAAATTTGTCAGTAACAATTTTAGAAGATACAACTTCTCCGAATGGGGTGAAAAGATCTGCTAAGTCCTGCTCAGTCATTGTCCAACTGAGGTTTCCAACGTAAATGTTCATTTGTAAAACTTTAAAAAAATAAATAAAAAACCATTAATGAACACAGCAACCAATATACCAGAGAAACATTTACTTTAAAAACGTCCAGAGAACTATTGAAAACTGTAAAGATCATTAAGGAAGTGACGAAGATAGATAAATTATTTATAAACAATTTTTTTTTCACAATTATGCAGCGTTTCTTAAAAAACACATTTTTCCTGCCTCTAATTGTTTTGAAATAGGAACAATTTGGGGAAATAACTAATTCTACCTGTTGGTGCAGGTGTGAGGACTATTGCAATTGATTTTTAAGAAATATGGGATTGATCTGTGATCAGCATATTACGCCGGGATAGTTAATTTATTTTACCCGACGATTATATAGCAAACTGTAAAACTGAGCGTAGCAAGGATGATACACCGGAGTTGTCCTGCCGGTAACCAAAAAAAAAGTCCGCCTAATTACAGCGGACTTTACAATTTATTCAATAGAAGACTATTCGGAAACTACTTCAAACTCAACTTCGGTATTGTTGCCATTACCAAAATCGATCGCTGCTTTGTAGCTGCCCAATTCTTTTACCTCATCAGTAATGTGAATGCGTTTGCGGTCTATCTCGTAACCTTTTTGGTCGCGGATGGCACGGCTTATTTGAAGCGATGTTACGCTACCAAATATTTTACCGCTTGTACCGGTTTTGGCACCAATTTTTAATGGACTTGCTTTAAGCACGGCGATAACGCTGTTGATCTCAGAAAGTAACTTGGCTTCTTTTTTGGCCAACTGCTTTTGCTTTTCCTGCATTTGCTTAAGGTTAGAAGAATTAGCTTCTACGGCCTTTTTTTGCGGGATAAGGAAGTTACGTGCATAACCACTTTTAACGGAAACCAGTTCGTTTGTACCGCCCAGGTTATCTACATCTTGTATTAGTATTACTTGCATGGTTTACCTCCTTATTTTAAAAGATCAGTTACGTAAGGTAATAAAGCCATTTGACGGGCTTTTTTTACTGCCTGGGAAACCTTGCGCTGGAACTTTAAAGAGTTACCGGTTAAACGGCGGGGAAACAATTTGCCCTGCTCGTTCAAAAATTTCTTAAGAAACTCGGCGTCTTTGTAGTCTACGTACTTAATGCCATACTTTTTAAAACGGCAGAACTTTTTTGCACGTTTTTCCTGCTTAATGGCAGTGAGGTACTTTATTTCATTTGCTTTTGCCATGATATTATGCCTCCACTACATGTTGGTTTCCAGTTGGTACGCCACTTTTTCTTCTGTGATTATACTCGACGGCGTATTTATCGAGCCTTGTAACCATGTGACGAAGCACTTGTTCGTCTCTCAGGAGCTGAATTTTCAGCTTCTCATTGAAGTCGGATGGCGCTATAAACTCCGCAACCCAGTAGATACCTGTAGTTTTCTTCTGGATGGGATAGGCCAGTGATTTTAATCCCCACGGATTGCTGTTTAAGATGCTACCACCATTTTCGGTAATAAGATCGTTAAACTTTTTCTGAGCAGCTTTATAATCTTCCTCAGAAAGCACCGGAGTAAAAATCACCATCAATTCATAATTGTTCATTAATCCCTGATTTGATTGTTAAAAAATGTTTTTGGGCTGCAAAGGTAGGGGTATGCACTTTAAAAGTTGAGAAAATAATGAAGCTGTTTTACATGTTCTTTTTTGCGATAACTTAAAAACCCATTAAGAAGTTTTACCCTATAAGACAGCTAAAATATAAATGTGCATTTTTGGTGCGGTGTTTATTAATTTATCTCTCCCGATTTTGAATTTAAATTGCACCGGTTAATCTTTGGACCTCCACTATTATGTTTAAATTATTACTTCTTTGTATTGCTGTTTTTTTTGGTAAAACAATATTAACTGCACAGAATTTTGTTGCTACTTATTCTTTTGCCAATACAGCTACCACCTCTGGAAGAGTAGATCCGACCCCTTCGCTTGCCGTAGGCGGTATTGATTTTGGCCATTTTGTTGCAGTAGCACCGAATGGCAATCCTAATACTTTAAGTGACAACCCAAATGCAAGTGGCCGTTTTAGCTTTGCCGGCTGGCCGCGTGGCGCAACCAATGGCAGCGATAATTTTACCGGGTCGTTCAATGCCGACCAATATTACGAGGTAGTTATTTCGCCTGAAACCTATTACACCCTTCAATTCGATTCTATAAAGTTTACTGTTCAGCGCTCTGGCACCGGCATACGGCAATATGCCGTCAGGAGTAGTTTGGATGGATTTGCCTCGAATATTGCAGGCAGTATTAACCCAATAAATGCCTCGTTACAGGTGGTTGGTAATAATATTTTTCAAATAACGGATGCCACCTCTGCCGCTCAAAACGGCAGCAAGGTTTCCTTTGCGGCTAATTCTATTACCAGTACCGTTACGCTACGATTTTATGGGTGGAATGCGGAATCAACTGCGGGCACTTTTAGTATTGATAATGTCTCTGTATATGGATCGGCAACAGTTTCTCCAACTGCACTTTTGATAACCGTAAACCCTTTTTCACTTGCATTTGCATCAACGGCTATTGGTGCTACCTCACAAAATCTTAGTTATTCGGTACAGGCAAAAAACCTTACAGAACCACTCGTGATTGATGCACCTGCTCCATTTGCTGTTTCAACAAGTGAAGCAGGTCCGTTTTTACATTCGGTTGCTATACCAGCAGCAAATGCCAGTGCAGAAAATACTATTTATGTTCAATTTGCTCCTGGCGCAGCCGGTACTTTTACTGATAGTATCACACACACAAGTGCGGCAGCTACCACGCGGAAAGTTGCGGTTAGTGGCGAAGGAATTAACCCCGACAATTTTACCTTTAATTTCAATTCATGTACCGATGCTGGTGCTCCGGGATCAGGGTTTACAGCTTACAGTGTAACAGGCCAGCAAAAATGGGGTTGTACGACTTTTGGATTTAATAACACCAATGGCATCAGCATTAATGGTTACAGTGGAGGCGCACAGGAAAATGAAGATTGGTTGATTTCGCCACCTCTCAATTTTAGCGCAATTACATTACCCGTGCTGCGTTTTTGGAGCCGGGGCGAATTTGTGGGCCCACCATTGCATCTGTTAATCTCAACAGATTATGACGGTAGCAGCGATCCTAATCTATATACCTGGACTGATTTGGATGCAGCGTTTGCTCCTTTAACCAATACCTGGACACTTACTGATGGCATAGACCTCACTGCTTATAAATCGTTTAATAAAGTTTTTGTGGCATTCAAATATATTTCGTCTGCTAATGTTGGGGCATCGCGTTGGAATATTGATGAAGTAGATATTACAAACAGAACGCAATTGCTTTCTACAAAGCCTGCCCAACTTGATTTTGGTGAAGTGTCTGCCGGAACCATATCGGCCCCCATTACTTTTAAATTAAAGGCAGTTGGATATGGACCTGTTACTCTGCAAGCTCCGGCTGGTTTTGAACTTTCAAGCGATAATTTAACCTATAGCAGCAGCCTTGCGGTAAACGAAACATCACCATCCAAAGACACTACAATTTATGCAAGGTTTGTACCCGCTGACAAGCAATTGAAAATTGAAGGTATGATCAGGTTTACTGCGCCAGGGCTGGATAGCAACAGGGTTATGTTAACCGGAACCTCTTACCCAAGAGCTGAAACATTTGATGTAGGAACGTACAATCTTAGTTTTTTTGGATCGAACCCAACCAACACTCCTACCCCTGAAAAAATAAAAACGCAGGTGGCTAATATTGCCATTGTTTTAAAGAAAATGCAACTGGATGTTGTAGGGGTTGAAGAAATATCGAACGACCAGGCATTTGACAGCCTTGTAGCCAAAGTACCTCATAGCAAGGGTATTGTTTCAAACCGCTGGTCTTATTCTTTTTATGGTCCTGACCCAAATTTTCCTCCTCAAAAAGTTGGGATGATCTATGATTGCCTTACTATGAAGCTGGTAAATTCAAGGCCAATGTTTGCCAGTTTGTATGATAGTGCCAGGAATGGTCATCCTGAAAAGCTTGCTAACTATCCCGGTGGGGCTCTCAATTTTTGGGCGGGTGGACGGTTGCCTTTTATGGCCACTTTTGATGTAATGATCAATGGTATTTCCAGGCAAATAAGAGTGATCACAATTCATTCCAAGTCATCTTCCGATGCAACTAGTTATAATCGCCGGGTGTATGATGCAAAAGTTTTGTACGATACCCTGCAGGCATATTATGCAGCAGACAACATTGTAATTGTGGGTGATTTTAATGACAAGCTTAGTTCAACAACCTATAATAATGCTGCATCGCCTTTCAAAAATTTTGTGGATGACAAAAACAATTATGTACCACTTACTTTGCCTTTGGAATTGGCGGGCAAAGTTAGTTACCTGGGCGGCTCGGCGTTGATCGATCATATGATCATAACCAATGAAATGGAAGGGCTCTATATTCCAACTTCCACTGTACTGGAAGATCCACGGAATTACATTGGTGGTTATAGCGCTACTACAGCTTCGGATCATCTGCCGGTTTATTCAAGGTTTAACCTATCTGCAAGTTTGCCTGTAACCCTGTTGCAGTTTATGGCAGTTCGCAAAACTGATAAAGTTCAACTGCAATGGTCAACCACCAACGAGGTAAATAACCAGCAATTTGTGGTTGAACGTTCCACCGATAGAACCAATTTTATTGAGATTGCTACCGTTGCAGGCATAGGTAACAGTACACTTATCAATAACTACAACACCATTGATGCGCATCCAATATATGGAGCCAATTACTATAGGTTGAAGCAAATTGACATAGACGGAAAATTTACCTATTCGGGCATTGTAGCAGTAAATTTTATTGCTGAAAATTCACTTCAGTTAAAGGTATATCCCAACCCGGTCGGTAATAACATAACGTTACAACTTACACAGGCTACAGGAAACTATTCGCTTGTTGTTTACAATTTTGCCGGTAAAAAAGTACTTGCAGCCAATGGCAGTTTAACAGATATTAACCAGCGATTAAATACACAGTTAATTAAATTGACGACTGGAGTTTATAGTATTCAACTAACAGGAAAAGGGCAAAAGACATCAACGGTTTTTGTTAAGAAGTAAAAGGCTAATTCAATTAGGAAAGCTGCTTATTCAATGAAACAGTATGAAGGCTGCAAATTAAATGCTGCTTTTACTATTGTACGGGTTAAAAAAACGATACCCAATCCATCCTTCGTTTACCCCGCATAAGTTTATGTTTAAGCATTACTATTGTTGAATGATGATTGAAAATACAGGTTGCTGCTTATCGCCGGGCTTCGCTGTTCTTCTATTTCGCTTAACTTGCCGCAAACTTTTACAGGTATGAATTTTAAGTTAAGTGAAGAGCAATTGATGATACAGCAAGCTGCCAGGGATTTTGCCGTAAATGAGTGTTTGCCCGGAGTAATTGAGAGGGATGAACATCAAAAATTTCCTAAGGACCAAATTGTAAAACTGGCTGAACTGGGTTTTATGGGTATGATGGTGGACCCCAAATATGGAGGAGCAGGTATGGATACCATTAGCTATGTTTTGGCAATGGAAGAGATTAGTAAGCTTGATGCCAGTGTAAGCGTTTGTATGAGTGTAAACAACAGCCTTGTTTGCTGGGGACTTGAAACCTATGGGTCAGAAGAACAAAAGCAACAGTACTTAACGCCTTTAGCCACGGGTATCAAGGATGAAGAATTATACATTGGTGCTTTTCTCTTAAGCGAACCCGAAGCCGGTAGCGATGCAACCTCGCAAAGAACTACTGCCGAAGACATGGGTGATCATTACCTGTTGAATGGAACTAAAAACTGGATCACCAATGGTTCCAGTGCCTCAGTATACCTGGTAATTGCACAAACACACCCCGGGAAGAAAAGCAATGGTATCAATGCTTTTATCGTAGAAAAAAACTGGCCTGGAGTAACCGTCGGTGCTAAAGAAAATAAATTAGGCATTCGCGGCAGCGATACCCATAGTATTATGTTTACCGATGTAAAAGTGCCTAAAGAAAACCGGATAGGTGAGGATGGCTTCGGCTTTAAGTTTGCCATGAAGACCCTGGCCGGGGGACGTATTGGTATTGCATCGCAGGCACTTGGTATTGCAAGTGGTGCCTACCAGTTTTCGCTGGAATATTCAAAGCAGCGTAAGGCTTTTGGTAAAGAAATTATGCACCACCAGGCCATCCAGTTTAAATTGGCCGATATGGCTACAAAGATTGATGCGGCCCGGTTACTCTGCTTAAAAGCCGCATGGGAAAAAGATACAGGCAAAGACTACACGGTAAGCTCTTCTATGGCCAAAGTGTTTGCCAGCGAAACAGCTATGTGGTCGGCCGTGGAAGCGGTACAAATACATGGCGGCTATGGGTTTGTAAAAGAGTACCATGTAGAAAGACTGATGCGTGACGCCAAGATTACGCAGATTTACGAAGGTACCAGCGAAGTACAGCGTATTGTTATTGGAAGATCTATTTTAAAATAAGTACTTATCTAAAATACCTGTAATTAATGGCGGTTGATCTAAAAAAATACCGGGAGATAAAAACGGAACTTGATGCCAGGCAGGTTCAACTAGTTGCCGTAAGCAAGATAAAACCTGTACCCGATCTTATGAACTTGTATGAAGAGGGGCAGCGGGATTTTGGTGAGAACTATGTTCAGGAACTGGTGGATAAGCAACCTCAATTACCTGCCGATACCAGGTGGCATTTTATAGGTCACTTACAAAGTAATAAAGTAAAATACCTGGCTCCTTTTATTCATTTAATACATGGCGTTGATAGTGTAAAGCTGCTTGCAGAAATTAATAAACAGGCTGCTAAAAGCAACAGGGTTATACATTGCCTTTTACAGGTACATATAGCCCAGGAAGAAACGAAATTTGGTTTTGATGCGAACGAGTTAGCTGAAACAATACAAGCTATTCAAACTGAAGGTGCTTTATCCAACGTGATGATTGATGGCCTTATGGGCATGGCTTCGTTTAGTGATGACACCGTAAAAGTGCGTGGCGAAATGAAGTTTTTAAAAGAACTGTTTGATACCTACAGCGCCGTTAAAACATCTAATTGCCATTTCACAATTCTATCCATGGGTATGAGTGGTGATTATGCCATGGCCATTGAAGAAGGCAGTAATATGGTTAGGATGGGAAGCCTGTTATTCGGGGCACGATTGTAAGCAGTGCTTTTTCGTTTGCTTCCTGAACTTCTTCTGTTGTTACTGTGCATCTTTTCTCGGATTGCGTTTTATTAAAACGTACAACAACATACCTCCCGCCAGGGCAACAATAACACCGATAACCCACCACCACCAGCTAAATTGTTTTCTTTCTTCAAGAGGTGGTTCCAAGGGCTGCACTTGTCTTGCTATAGGTTGAAGGCTTTGCTTTTGAAATAGTGTTGCGGGATGCAGCCTGCTTTCCTGGTTTAAATAATGATTATGACTGTAGCTGTTGTTAACGCTGCTCTTTGTAAGATTGCCTACATGAGGATCGTGCAAAATGCAAATGGTTAAGATGGTAAGTAGCAGGCAGGCACTAAAAAATATTTTTCTCATAAGAGCAGGTTTACATACAAGTTAAAATTAATATCCTTCGGGCAGTTTCTCAGGCTTTAATTTTTAAAGAAAGTGTAAGTATCGTAATCAAGAAAATCATTTACGCTTATTTCAATAGACTGCACACCTCCATTAGATTTAAATTTTACCGGGAATATACCATAAGCAATATTATTATATGTTAACAACCACTCGTTATTATCCATGTACTCAAGTGTTGCCTTTAATTTGTTATGGCCTTTAAAATCTATGTTCAAAAATTTGCCTGACTTGTCTTTAATTATTTCAATATTGCCATACAATTCATTTTTATATATTCCGGTATAATTGTTTAAAGCCAGCGGAGGAGGAATGCTCTTCACCCTGCTTTTCATGGTTGCAGTTTCGCTGACAGTTGAAACCATTTCTTTATTAAATCCGGCAAGAGAATTTTTGCTCCTGTTTACATAAGGAACATTTAAGTAGGCATCCAGCACCTGGTAACGTAATGCTTCAAAAAAGTTTTGGTTGTCGTTATTGGTCAATATTACAATACCTAGTTTTTCTTCGGGTACAAAACAGGTATTGGTAACAAACCCAAAGGCGCCACCGGTATGGTAGAAAACCTGTTTACCTGCATAATCATTCATAAAAACGCCCAGGCCATAGCCTGTATAATGAATGGGTAGCGTATTGCTTTTCCTGCTGGAAATAGCAATGTTCATGTCCCTTGTTTTTCTCAAAACATCCCATGCTAAAATCCTGTTTCCGTTAAGCCTGCCACTGTCGAGCTGCATTAATAGCCACTTGCTTAAATCATTTACATTACTCACCATACTGCCAGCCGGTCCAAGATTATCAACCTGGTCGTAGGGAAGTTCGGTAACCTTTCCTGTATATAAAGTTGTATAGGGTTTAGACACATTATTACGCTGGATAAAACCCTGCGATAGCATGTGGGTATTGGTCAATCCAAGGGGTAAAATAATACTGTCATAAACATACACTTCCCAGGGTTTACCGGTTACTACAGGTATCACTTCACCTGCAGTTAAAAAGCAACTGTTGCAGTAGCCAAAGCTTTGTCTGAAAATGCCGGATGGCTTTAGCAGCTTCATTTTATTCATGATCTCGCCCCGGCTTAATTTGCCATTCCAAAAAATAAAATCGCCCTGGAAAGTTTTGGTACCTATGCGGTGACTAAGCAGGTCGCGGATGGTTACAAGGTCACTTGTGTTTTTGTCGTACAGAGCATAGCCGTTAATGTATTTACTAGCCAGGTCGTTTAAATTAAGTTTGTTATTGTATTCGAGCTGGCTAAGGGCAGTGCCGGTAAAAAGCTTACTGTTACTGGCAATCATAAACAGGGTGTTCTCATCAATGGGTTCTTTGGATTCTATATCTCTAACTCCGAATCCTTTCATCAGTACTACTTTTCCATCTTTCACTATAGCAATTGCAAGACCCGGTATGTTCCAGTCTTTCATGCCCTGCTCAATATATTTGTTTAGGCTGTCTGATATAAAAGCAGGCGTTGCGGAAGTCTGGGCCCGAAGGCATATACTCACCATAAAAACTGAAAAAAGAAGCAACAAGGTTTTTATCATGTAACCAATTTTAGGGGATGAAAGTAACTAAAAAGAGTTAGGGAGCTTTTTATCAAAACCATGTTTTTTGTTATGATTAATTGTCATTCCATTCGTTGGTGAATGAAATTCCTTTTCCTGATTTTGCAAGTCCGCCAAGTCAGTAGAAACTTTTATATTGCCAAACCACCAGTCACTCATGCATACACCTTTTTTACTTACACAAAATAAACCCGAAGCAATTACAAAGTCGCAAAGAATAAAGGCTTTGCTGGGAGGTAGTATTGGCAACCTGGTTGAATGGTACGACTGGTATGCTTACTCGGCCTTTGCTCTTTATTTTGCCCCGGTCTTTTTTCCAAAGGGAAGTTCTACGGCACAGCTATTACAAACTGCCGCAATCTTTGCTGTAGGCTTTATCATGCGACCCATTGGTGGTTGGATATTTGGCTCACTGGCAGATAGAAAAGGCCGAAAGTGGGCTATGACTGTTTCGGTGTTGATGATGTCGTTTGGGTCATTACTAATTGGTATAACGCCGTCTTACAATGCTATTGGTGTTTCGGCCCCATTGTTATTGTTGCTTGCCCGTTTGTTGCAAGGGCTGAGTGTGGGCGGCGAATATGGTTCTTCAGCAACTTATCTAAGTGAAGTTGCCCACCCCAACCATCGTGGTTTTTATTCAAGTTTTCAATATGTAACGCTCATTGGGGGGCAGTTGCTGGCGCTGGGCCTGCAGGTGTTGCTGCAACAAATTTTTCTTACCGAAAATCAAATGCAGTCGTGGGGGTGGAGGATACCCTTTTTTGTTGGTGCGTTGCTGGCGCTGGTTGCATTTTATATGCGCCGAAACATGGAGGAATCCCAATCATTTCAGAAAAAGGCTTCGTCAACACAAAACCAGCACGGCTCCTTGCAATTTTTATTTGCCAGGCATCCAAAGGCAGTACTTACCGTGGTAGGGCTAACGCTGGGGGGCACACTTGCTTTTTACACTTATACCACCTACATGCAAAAATTTTTGGTCAATACGGTACATCTTACAAAAGAGCGGGCTGCCTTAATCATTTTTTGCCTGATGCTTATTTACGCTGCTTTACAACCATTATTTGGATGGATCTCTGACAGGATAGGCCGTAAACCTTTATTAATAAGTTTTGGAATTTTGGGAACTTTATTTACTGTGCCCATTCTTACAGCTATCAGCCAAACCACCAGTGAATGGACAGCTTTTTTACTAATACTTTTTGCGCTGGTAATTGTAAGTGGGTACACCTCAATTTGTGCTGTTGTTAAAGCCGAAATGTTTCCTGCCGAAATAAGGGCACTGGGTGTTGGCTTTCCATATGCAATTACGGTGGCAATATTTGGAGGTACAGCCGAATACCTGGCACTATGGCTAAAAAACATAGGTCATGAAGCATGGTACTACTGGTATATAACTGCCTGCATTTTTCTTTCGCTTATCGTGTACATCTTTTCGAGAGATAGCAAATCAAATTCTTACATAGATAGAGAGGAAGATTTTTTGAGTTGAACAGCTTCGATTCAATCCTGGATTTTCTTTTTAAATCTGAGATCGTCACAAATAACTCATTAAATGAGCTTGATGAAATGTTTGGGTACATAAAGTTTCAAGCCACCTTATGAGGTAGCACAATTCAAACCTATTCTTCCATATGTGAATAAATGGTTGGATGAAATAAAAAATAGAAACTATTTAAGATTTTTTGAATTTGTTAAAGGCTTTAACAATGGTTTTAAGATCTTTTGTATGATTCGAAGCATTCTGGCACTCTCCTTATGAAAGTCAAATATTTAATAACGGGAATTTTTCACCATTTTGGTTCTTGCAACTCGCCTTGAAAGCAGCTATTAGTCATTCAGAGTGTCAATTAACATATCCGTTTTTTATTATTTTTTAACAAAAATCACAGACTATGAAACATTTAAGGCTCATTTTAATGTGTTGCCTCGGTTTAATTACCCAACTTTCTTTTAGCCAGGATAAAGAGGTTAGAGGAAAAGTTACTGATGATGCAGGTGCGGGTTTACCCTCCGTTTCTGTGACCTTAAAAGGTAAGGGTACCGGAACCAGTACTGCCGCTGATGGAACATTTAGAATGATGGCTCCTGGTGCAGGAACACTTGTATTTACCGGTGTTGGATTGGGTACAATAGAACAAAACATACAAGGAAGAAGCTACCTGGAAGTAAAACTTTTGCGTACGACAAGTAACCTGGATGAGGTAGTTGTTACCGCGCTTGGAATTAGAAAAAACAGAAACCAGGTTTCGTATGCCGCTCAAACGGTAACCGGTGAGGAAGTAAGCAAGACAAGGACTGCAAACTTTATGAATAACCTTTCCGGTAAGGTTTCGGGTTTGGAGCTTCGCCAGACCAATACGCTTGGTGGTTCTACCAACGTTATTTTAAGGGGAACCAAATCAATTACCGGTAATAACCAGGCTTTGTTTGTGGTTGATGGCATACCGTTCGATAACTCAAACAATAACTCAGGTGGCCAGCGCACCGGCCGCGGTGGTTACGATTATGGTAATGCAGCAGCCGATGTTAACCCCGATGATATTGCTTCAATTACTGTGTTAAAAGGAGCAGCTGCAAGTGCGTTGTACGGTTCGCGTGGTAGCAATGGGGTTATTTTAATAACTACAAAAAAAGGAACCCGTGGTTTAGGCGTAACTGTAAATAGTGGTGTTTCCGTTGGTGCTATAGATAAAAGCACTTTTGCCAAATACCAAAAGGAATATGGTGGGGGTTATGGTC
>JAJAYD010000224.1 GCA_026786345.1 Chitinophagaceae bacterium | reverse complement strand
TTCTACAGAGCGGTTACGCCCCTGGCGTAAATAGATAGGCTCAAATAAATTCATCATTCCACCCTCCTTATACTTGAAATAAAAACTAAACAATCTGCACTTTGATGATCTCCTATTTATTGTGTAATTCCTCAGATACCGCTTCTCCCCTCAGACATACCCCCTATTATAATTTTTTTTTAAAAATTGCTCCAGAGGAGCAACCGCTCTATAGCCAGATACATAATCATAAAAACCGCCCCTCAAGGGGCGATCCAGAAATTATATGAGGTGCCCACAAATCGTTTTTAAAACCAACTCTTCTTACTCCTGCTCCGGCCACCCAAACCTAATGCGCCTAACAAGCTTCTTGTAATCATGGTAGCCGCTGTACGCCCGGCACTTTTAACCATTGGATTATCGAAAAAGCTTTCTTCTTTTTTTGCTGCCTGAGAACCAGACTTTGATTCCTGTTGAACTTCCGCAGTCTTTGCGGCAGCCTCCGCAATTTTGGCATTCAACATTTCATAAGCACTTTCGCTGTCAACCGGTGTATTGTATTTAGCAGCCAATTTGCTGCTGGCAACAATTTCGCCAATCTCACTTTCAGTTAATACATCCATACGGCTGCGGGGCGGATTAAGCATTACCTGTGCCAACGGGGTAGGAACACCCTTTTCATTCAACATGGTAACAAGCGCCTCTCCTATGCCCAGTTGTGTAATAAGATCTTCTGTTTTATAGAATACTGTTTCCGGATAATTTTCCGCCGTTTGCTTAATAACTTTTCTATCGGCAGCAGTAAAGGCTCTTAGGGCATGTTGTACTTTCATACCCAACTGCCCCAGCACACTAGCCGGTACATCCATAGGGTTTTGCGTAACAAAAAATATACCGATGCCTTTGGATCTGATCAGCTTAATTACTGTTTCAATTTGTTGCAGCAGCGCAGAACTTGCTTCCTGAAAAATAAGGTGAGCCTCATCAATAAACATTACCAATTTTGGTTTGTCCAGGTCACCTTCTTCGGGACAAACTGCATATAGTTCGGCTAAAAGCTGCAGCATAAATGTGGAGAATAACTTGGGCCGATCCTGTAAATCTGTAACACGCAACACATTTATCATACCCCTACCATCGCTGTTAATTCGCATCAGGTCATCTACTTCAAAACTCTTCTCACCAAAAAATATATCAGCACCCTGTTGTTGTAATTCAACCACTTTTCGCAGGATGGTTCCGGTACTGGTGGTGGATATTTTTCCATACGCCTTTTCAATCTCCTGCTTTCCTTCATCGCCAATGTATTGCAACACTTTAATAAAATCCTTCAGGTCAAGAAGCGGCAACTTTTGGTCGTCGCAATACTTAAAAATCATAGCTACCAGTCCCCCCTGTGTATCATTTAAACCTAAAATTTTGGCTAACAACACAGGACCAAACTCGCTAACCGTAGCTCTTAATTTTACACCCGGTGCCTGGCTTATCGTCATCAATTCAACAGGAAACTTTTCAGGTGTATAGGTGATCCCTATTTTGGCTGTACGCTCAGTTATTCTATCGTTTACCGTGCCGGGCATTGCAATACCACTCAGGTCGCCCTTTATATCCATCAGTAAAACCGGTACACTTGCGTCGCTCAATGCCTCACTAATCATTTGCAGCGTTTTGGTTTTTCCGGTACCGGTGGCTCCTGCTATTAATCC
Organism: Chitinophagaceae bacterium; assembly: GCA_026786345.1. Lineage (GTDB taxonomy): Bacteria > Bacteroidota > Bacteroidia > Chitinophagales > Chitinophagaceae > Segetibacter. The sequence continues at coordinate 4,735 of JAJAYD010000224.1, read as the reverse complement.
ATGCCGGTTCATTGTTTTAAGTGGTAAAAAAATGTCTGCACCACCCACCACTTCACCATCTAACATAGCTGCACCAATCTTTACAGTTTCACCTTTAAAAGTATAACCGGCTTTTACAACTTCTAGAAATTCCTGGGTATTAGGCATAGCAATAATTTTACAGGTAAGTTACAGTATCCAAACATTGATAATTCAACGTGTCAAAAAATCTTCAACACTTTTAATAAAATGAAATCTGCTAATAACCATGGTTTTTACCAATAGAAAAAACTAACTAATAAAAAAAGGACTCCGGTTTTGGAGTCCTTTTTTATTATTAAATCAGATATTAATTTTTATCCCAAAACAATTTGGTACCAACCTTATCGCCACCAATTGCTGTTGATGCAGCATTGTAATTTGCTGTATTAATATTTTGCTCATCAACATTGTAGGTAAAGCGTACCGGATATACACTCTGTGCCGAGGAGGGAGCAATAATTGCAGGTTGATCTAACCTTCTTTGCTCGATCCACTCATCCCAACCCCTGTTGTATAAACCCAGGTATTTTTGGACGCCAATTTTTTGCTTGTAATCACCTGCTGCAGTAGCATAGGCAACTGCTGGTTGGGCCAAATAGTTGACAGCTTGCGTACTACTTCCACCCCAATACAAAATAGATGCTGTGATGGCTTTGTTATAATGCTCCCCGGCAGTAATCGGTACGTTATAACCTCTTTCTTTAGCTTCGGCTAAAAAGAATTCAACTTCAGAATAATCCATCAATAAAGCAGGAAAATCGGCACTGGTAATTCTTCCTATTGAACCCTTTACCAACGATGAACCCGAAGGTTTAGAATAGGTAGTGTAGTTATTAGAAGCGCCAGGTTCACCGCCGGTATATTCATTTCCTGTACCATCCAGGGTAAAGTAGTAAGGCAAACGTGGATCGTTTAAAGCTTTTAACCCGTCTATAATGGTTGTTGTACCCACAAAATCTTTTCTGCCGCTTTGTACCAGGTCAACCCAAACAGGATTTGTATTGGGTGGTCCTGATAAATATTTAAACTCTGCGTTATCAGCATTAGAAGTAAATACCCCGGTAGCAACCGCAGCTTCTACAATGGTTTTAGATAATGCAGGATCTGAGTCAGCAAGGGTCATACCCATTTTCAATTTTAAGGAGGCAGCAAATTTTTTCCATGCTTCCATGTCGCCACCATAAATAACATCGGCATTTCCAAAGCTTTCGCCTGTAATAACAATGGCAGCTATGTCTGCATCTATGCGTTTAAGCAAATCTGTAAAAATTGCTTTCTGATCGTCATATTTAGGAAATGGTTTGTCAATATTTAATGCCTCGCTATAGGGTACGTTTCCAAAGGTTGTAACCAGGTAGTACCACGCATACACTTCTGTAATATCAACTACAGCCAGTTGATTTTTTTGACGGGGAGCATCAGGTTTGCCGGTACCATCCAATACATCAGTTGGTATTAACTTCTTTGTTTCCTGCAGATCACGCAATACATCGCGGTACAATGCATTCCATACGCCACGGGGTATTTGCCTTGTCTGTAAATCATAATTACTCTCATCGGTGTAGGTGGTTTCTGTCCAATACTGAACAATCAACCTGAAAATATTAAGGTTTACACTGGAGGAAGTGAGTGTATTACTAAGTGTGCGCTGTGCATTTGTATACAATGCAAACGACGGTACGCTGGATGGATTTTTAGGATCCTCATTAAGCGAGGTGAGGTCTTTTTTACAAGCCGCTAAAAATAATAACGGTGTAAGAAATACAAATAATTTTTTCATATTCTATTATTTTTAAAATCTGAATTTAACATTGAAAGTAAAGGTTCTTGTTGTTGGATATGCACCACCCTGGTAGCCCTGCAAATTTCCCGAACTGATGTTTTCCTCCGGATCGGCATAAGGTAAATTTTTGTGAATGAGCCAAAGGTTTCTGCCTATCAGATTAAAGTCTACGCCCTTAAATCCGGGAAACATTTTCATGGCTGATGTAGGTACAGAGTAGGTTAACACCACTTCCCTCAACTTAACATAACTGGCATCGTAAATAAAACCTGCTGCAGGTACCCTGCGGTATCCATAGGATCCAAACTGGTCGTTTACAACCCTTACAGTGTTTGGTTTTCCATCAGCAGTAACACCTGGGTTAATAATTCCACCGCCATTGGCTATTGAATTTCTTGAAGGTTTTCCAAGTTCGTTCAACCCGGCTGTTTCAGGATAAAGACCTGTTGCCAATCCGTAATAAAGATCAAGTGAGAACAAATCACCACCCTGACGGATATCTACCAACCAGCTTAATCCAAGGTTTTTGTATTTCAGGCTGTTATTAATACCACCAATCCAATCGGGATTAGGATTGCCGATCACTTCGTTTGAAGTAGCAGAACGCAGGTACCTACCATTGGCGCCTATGGTTTTTTGGCCATTAGTATATACAAAGTTCTGACCTCTTAAAGTTCCGTAAGGCTCGCCCAGCGTTGCATTAATTGATACTCCTCCCTGGAAAGTAGCCAATAACAAGTTGCTGGATCCTTCAAATAACTCTTTTACTTTATTCCTGTTACGGGTCCAGTTTACATTCATGGTCCAGGTAAAATCGCGTGTTTGAACGGGTGTTCCGTAGGCTGACAATTCAATACCCTTGTTAACTATGGTACCGGCATTTAAAAATTTAGAGCTATAACCGGTTGCCGTTGAAACTGTAGTGGGCAATATCTGGTTAAAACTTTCTGCATTGTAATAGGTAACATCAAAACCTACACGGCTTTTAAGAAACGACATTTCCAATCCAACTTCAGAACTTCTTGTTTTTTCCGGCAATAAAGCAGGATTGTTTATGGTACCTACAACCGAAGCCTGTGGATTTGAGCCAAAAGGGCTTACAATGTTATAAACATCTAAAGTGCTGTAAAAAGGAGCATCTGCACCCACTTCTGCATAGTTGGTTCTTAATTTTCCGTAACTGAGCCAGGTTGCTTTCGGAAGTAATTTTGAGAACACAAAACCCAGCGATCCCGAAGGATAATTATAACTGTTGTTTCCTTTAGGTAAGGTAGAAGAAACGTCTCTTCTAATGGTACCGTCAAACGTAAGCAGATTTTTATAGCTGAAAGTTACACCGGCAAAAACACCATCCACTTCTTTACGCAAGTCTTGCTCATCCGGTGCATTAACCGGGTTGGCAGAGTTGGAGAGTGAATAAATATTTTTTACAATTAAACCGCCATTCGTACTTGCAGCAATCGACTCAATGTGCTGCCTTCTGATGTTTCCACCTAACAGCGCTTTAAAATTAAAATCTGTTGAAATGTTTTTATCAACATTGATTAATAAGTCGTAGTTCGTTTCTCTGTAAGTACGATTAAACCGGCCGTAATTTGAGGTAGTAACACTACCCAGGGCTTGTCTTTCTTCCTGAAACTCATCATACGAATCCAAAGACGCACGGCCTAAAACGTTTAACCAATCTGTTATTTTATAGTTTAAGCTGGCAATACCAAAATAACGGTTACGGGTATCGTTTGAGAAATTCTCGTAACGTGAGAAATAAACATTATCCCAATAGATGGGAGTAAGATCTGTAGGATCAGCCGGGTTCCAGGTTACGTTTTTTCGTGCCCTGAAATAGGCCTCTTTTTGCTCTTTAACATCAACGTTTGTTTGCCACCACTGCCTGAAATTGGTTGCTGCGTTCTTGTCGTCGTAACCAGTACCATACCTGCCTTTACCATTTATATTCGAGTAATTAATAGTGGCGCTGGCTGTAAGATTTTTTGTCAGGTTGTAAGTGCTCCCAAAATTCAAAAGGTTTTTGGTGATTTTACTGTTGGGAGCAATACCCTTATCATCTGTTCTTGTAAATCCAAGTTTAAAAGATCCTTTGTCTGATGCGCCATCTACATAAACACTGTTGTTGAAAGACACCGGTTTTTCCCAAAAAGTAGTGGGATCGTTCGCGGCTGCAACCCAGGGAGTGGCTTTACCAAAATTGGGCGATGAAGGATCAAAGGCATTCCATTGGTATACCATTAAATTTGGATCGAACTTACCACCATATGAGGCATCTTCGCTGGTAGGTACAACCAGTTTTCCGTTAGGGCTACCTGCGCTAACGGGTGCAAAACCATTTGCGGGATCACGAAACAGAAAATAGCCGGAATTGTCTTCGTAATAAGGACCATAACCCCCACCATATTCCTTTTGGTATTTGGCAAAAGTGCTTTTATCTATAGCACCAACGGAAACACCACTATTTACAGTTACGCCTAAACCACGGGTTCCTTTTTTAGTAGTTATTAAAATAACCCCATTGCTACCACGCGAACCGTACAACGCACTTGCAGCTGCTCCTTTCAACACAGTAATTGAAGCAATATCATCGGGGTTAACATCGGCTGCTGCATTACCATAATCGTAACCACCGCGGCCGGTGCGCTGGCCACCTGAGTTGTTGTTTGAGTTATCGAACGGTATTCCATCAACTACAAACAAAGCCTGGTTATTACCGGTAATTGATTTGGTTCCCCTTAAAATAACATTGGTAGAACCACCAAGTGTATTGGTTTGGCGAAGCTCCAAACCTGATACCTTACCTGAAAGGTTATTCATAAAGTTTGCAGTCCTTGTCTTGCTTACTTCCTCACCGGTTACCGTTTGAGCGGCATACGAAACCTGGTTTCTGTTTTTTCTAATTCCAAGCGCGGTAACAACTAC
>JAJAYD010000223.1 GCA_026786345.1 Chitinophagaceae bacterium | reverse complement strand
GGTTACCTGCAGGGCATTACCGTAAAGGATAGTATTAATGCTGCAACAGGCACCAATAATAACCGGGTATTGAATATTGACCAATACCGCAACTATGCATTGGAGAGCCGAATTATAACGGACTACAATCTCGGCAAAATGAACAACACCATTTCAGGTGGGATCAGGTTATACACCGGTAGCACATACAGGCGTGCTGATGGAAAAGGAACTACCGGCAGTGATTACGATATGACCTTGATAGGAAATTATGGCCGTGATATTACATTTAAATCGAAAAATGCAGCAGTGTTTGTCGAAAATATTTTTAGGGTGGGAAAGAGATTATTGCTCATTCCCGGAGTGCGTTACGAGTGGCTCGAAGGGTCAGCAACCGGACGAAACGGTTATGTCTCCAACGGCTCAGAAATTCTCCTCCAGAATATAACCCGCAGCCGTAGTTTTTTATTAGGGGGAATAGGTGCTGAATACCATGTAACAAAGGAAACAGAATTGTATGGTAACTATACCCAGGCATACCGCCCTATACAATTCGCCAACTTGCAGGCACCGCCTTCAACTGACGTAGTTGATCCCGATTTAAAAGATGCAAAGGGTTATAACCTCGACCTGGGTTATCGGGGTAAGGTAAAATCTTACCTGCAGTTTGATGTGAGTACTTTTTACCTGCAATACAACAACCGGGTTGGAACTATTACCCCAACGGGTGCAACCTACAGGCTTGTTACAAACGTAGGGGCCTCTACCAGCAAAGGTGTTGAAAGTTATGTTGAGTTCAACCCCATCAGAGCTTTTCAACTGGTAAATGGATTTGACCTTTCCGTGTTTGCCTCATACAGCTATCTCGATGCTAAGTATAGCAGCAACCATAAGGATGCAGCTACCAAAGGCAAAAAAGTAGAAAATGCCCCATCAAATATTTTTAGGGGAGGAGTAACCGCAACCTATAAAAAGCTAATGCTAACTGCCCAGGTAAGTAGTGTTGGCGAATCCTTCAGCGATGCGAATAACACGGTAAAACCAACCGCAAATGCTCAAAATGGATTGATACCATCTTATAAGGTAACCGATCTGACGGCCTCTTATAAATTTGGCTCCAACTTCAATTTTAAAACGGGTATAAATAATTTGGGTGATGTTCGATATTTCACCCGCCGTGCCGGTGGTTACCCTGGTCCCGGTGCTTTACCTGCAGATGGCAGGAACTTTTTTATCTCCATAGGAGCAAAATTGTAAATCCTCCTTAATAATCAATTTTTAAGTGCTGCCTGCAAGGCGGCACTTTTTGTAGGCATCTACCTCGTTTGTAAAAGTCTAGCTTTACTTGAAAAAATTATATCAGGTATCAACGGTTTACGGAAAGTTTATTATGCTTTGATTTTCTTGCATTTTTTTCATATACCAGCATCGGGTTTTCATAGCAACACTGTTGCGTCGCAATCCGTTTATCAGTTTCTTATATGGCATCTTTTGCCCTAAAGTCAAAGGTTCCTTATAAGGTTTAATAATCCTACTTCCTAAAAAATAAATACCATGTAATAAAAATATTATTTAAGTTTGTTTAAATAAAAATTTAGACAAGTCTAAAAAATGAAAATATTTTTCCTCCTTTCGTCCACTCTTCTATTACTCCCTGCAATTACATTTTGCCAATCGGATTCTATACAATTTTATAATGGTTATGTGCTAAATAACAGCAAGGCGCTACCCTCAGTTTCGGTGGTTGCTGCTACTTCTAAAAAGGGCGTACTAACTAACAGGCAAGGGTTTTTTAAAATCCCTAAAGCAGCAGGCGCCAAAATGATTGTGCATTTTTCGGCGGTAGGTTACCAGCATTTGGCAAAAGAGATAGAGGTTACACAAACTCAAACAGATACAATAGAATTACAACCATTAATTGCCCAAATGGAAGATGTGGTAGTAAGCGGTACCATGAAAGCCATCAGCAAAATGGACAGTCCGATACCTGTTGAGGTATATACTCCGGCATTATTCAAAAAAAATCCTTCACCCAATATTTTTGAAAGCCTGCAAATGGTAAATGGCGTACAGCCACAATTAAACTGCAATGTTTGCAACACCGGCGATATTCATATTAATGGTATGGAAGGCCCTTATACCATGATACTGATAGATGGAATGCCGATTGTTAGCAGCCTCTCCACCGTATATGGTCTTGCAGGAATACCCAACAGCCTGATAAAAAGAGTTGAAATTGTAAAAGGCCCTGCAAGCACTTTGTACGGAAGCGAAGCAGTTGGGGGACTTATAAATATCATTACAAAAGATCCGCTTAACGCTGAAAAATTTAAAGTAGATCTCTCCTCAACAAGCATTGGCGAGTACAACACCGACATCACAACCGGGTTTAAACTAAAAAACGCTTCTTCAGTTATAGGCATCAACTATTTCAACTACTGGAATAAACGCGATATCAATAACGACAATTTTACAGATGTTACCCTTCAAAACCGGTTTTCAATTTTTAATAAATGGAATTTTAAAACCAATAGCAACAGGATAGCCACCC
>JAJAYD010000222.1 GCA_026786345.1 Chitinophagaceae bacterium | reverse complement strand
GTGTAGATGTGGGGGCAAAAACCGACATCTATGCTATTTTAAAAAAACTGACAAAGCAGGGCAAGAGCATACTACTTATTTCAAGTGAATTGCCGGAATTGCTGCTGCTCGCCGACCGTATAGCCGTGATGTATAACGGCAGAATAACAACAATACTGAACAGGGAAGATGCAACGGAAGAGCGGATTACACGGCTGGCATCGGGGTTGGGGTGTAGTCAGTAGTCAGTAGTCAGTAGTTAGTAGTCAGTAGTGGGTAGTCAGTAGTGAGTAGTGAGTAGTCAGTAGTCAGTAGTCAGTAGTCAGTAGTAAGTTGGGAGTAGTCAGTAGTGAGTAGTGAGTAGTGAGTTGGGAGTAGTGAGTAGTGAGTTGGGAGTATGAGGTTTGGGGTTTGGGGTTTGATGTTTGAGGTTTGATGTTTGGGGTTAACGAAAACTTGAGACCGTTATGCGGCACAAACATCTTGGAACCATGTAGGCAAGAAGGCACAAAGGAACCCTTTTTTACCAGCCACGAAAACGCAACGACACCAGGGAGCGCAAAGTTTTTTTGCAACAAAAAAATTACCGCGAAAGCGAAGAACACATAAGAATACGAAGGTTTGTACGAATATAAAAATCAACCTCACCCATGCAAATAAAAGAACGATTACAGGACAGGGTTTTTTCTTTAGGCGCCGGAATTGTTTTGTTGTGTATAGTGATGACCATTGTTTTTCCTACCCAGTTTGCAAGCGTCGAAAATTTCTCCCAAATTCTCTTAAACCTGTCTATAGACACCATTGTAGCAGTAGGAATGATGATACTAATGATTTCCGGTATGTTTGATTTATCCGTTGGCTCTGTCGTTGCCTTCTCGGGTGGTATGGCAGGCTACCTGATGTAATATCATGACACCAACTTTCTTGTTGCCATTGCTGCGGGTTTGGGTGGCGCGCTGTTAATAGGACTTACCAACGGGCTGTTGATTGCAAAAGCAGGCATTAACCCGATGATACAGACTCTTGCTATGCTTGGCATTGTACGGGGCTTTGCCTTAATGCTAAGTGGTGCCGGCATTCAAAACTTTCCTTACGAATACATTTACATCGGGCAATCAAAACTACTTGGGTTGCAGGCACCGGTGTGGTATATGGTTGCCATTGTTGTGTTGTTTGCCGTACTGGTAAACCGAACTGTTTTTTTCAGGCGCTACTATTTTATAGGTGGCAATGAAAAGGCGGCGCGGCTGTCAGGCATAAGAGTAGAAAAAATGAAAATATGGGCTTTTGTTATTTCAGCAGGTCTGGCAGGCATTGCAGGGATCTTGCTCTCCTCGCGTCTTGGCGCTGCGTTGGCTACCTCAGGGCGGGGGCTTGAGCTAAGGGTAATTACCGCGGTAATTTTAGGAGGTGCAAGTTTAGCGGGAGGGTATGGAAAAATCTTCGGGGCTTTTCTTGGAGCGTTTTTTATGGCACTCATTAATAACATGCTTATCATTAGCAGGGTGTCGGGGTACTGGCAGGAAATCATCCTGGGCCTCATTCTCATTGCAGTGGTTGGCCTTGACCAATGGCTTTTAAAACGAAACGAAAATTAACTTGCTTATGAAGAAACTGTATGGCGTTTTTGCAATCCTGTTGTTGCTGGGTTGTGAGCCTCCTCCCCGGCCAGGGAGCACCGTGGCAGGTTCGCTTACTGCTGTTGATACCTACATCACCAGCGACCAGGTGTTGCCGAATGAAGAATATGTAATGGTAACCACGGCCATCAATTTACCATTGTATGTTAACCACGATCAAAAAGCTTTTAAAGAATGGGGAAAGAAAATGGGGGTAATCACCTCTATTCTTGGCCCTTCGGAGTGGGATGTGCCTGCACAAATTGCTACCATAGAACAAGTGATCCCGGGTAAACCTGCAGGGCTGTTGATTAATGGAACGGACCCGGGTATTGCGCAGGCCATTCAAAAAGCTGTTGCGGCAGGCATACCCACCATTGTATACGACTCCGAAATACCCAACTCCAACCGCAACTGCCTTTTAGGAAGCGACTGGTACGAAATGGGGCGATTGCAAGGTGAACGCATGGTAAAGCTGCTTGGCGGCAAAGGGAAAGTAGCCTGCATGGGCATTCTCGGGATGGAGAATATGGAGGCGGGCTTCAAAGGGTTTCAGGATGCTTTTAAGAACTACCCCGAAATAGTCTTTTTGGGTAAGTATGATGATAAGGCGAATGTTGAAACCGCTGCAAAAATTACGGCTGATCTTCTTGCTGCTAATCCTGACCTTGCTGGCCTCGGCGGCTTCGATTCAAACTCCGGACCGGGTATGGCATTATCGGTAAAAGAAGCGAACAAGGTAGGCAAGGTTAAGATTACCACTGTAGACGCCGAACCTGAACATTTACGGCTTGTAAAAGAAGGGGTGATTGACTATCTCGTTGGGCAAAAAAGAGAGTTATTTACCTCGTTGGGTGCCCAATTTTTATTTGATATGCGGCATAAAACAACACCGCTTTCGGCCAATGATGCACGTGCCGGTGTGGTGCCGATTCCTTCAATTGTTATTACCGGCTCTATTGAAATTGATAAGCGTAATGTCGATTTGTTCATACAGCAAACGACTGCTCCAAAGTAAGTTCTGTTGTTTCGCCTTTCTTTGATAAGCATCGTTTACCAATGGACCTTAAAACTAACAGGTAAAATTTTTTGGAGCCAGTCTGAATTGCTACTATTAAACAGTCGTTGCGTCGCACTCTTGTACTTTAATACTTTACTGCCCATTACTACCAAGCCATTAATTTATTTCATGGCAACGATATTATAAAACAAAACCAAGGCCTATACAAAAAGGGAGTTTACATTTTTTAGGAGCCAGGCTGAATCGATATCTCTAAGGCCGTAGAGACCGTTGCGCCTGCCCCGTCATTTTTGCGGGGTCGCACCCTTGTACTTTTTGTCCTTTACTGCCCAACAATATCAGGTCACTACTTTATCTTCCAACAGCTATATAAAAAAACATTCACCAGGACCTATGCAGATTCAAGAAATCCATTTACCGTTTGATGTTCCTCTTCTTCCCTCCAGGGTATTGTCGGCAGGCAACTTAACCTGCCTGTATGAAAATGGCACCCTGCGGTGTATACAGGTGAATGGGCAGGAAGTAATTCAGATGATATACAGTGCCGTAAGGGATGAGCGTTGGCAAACGGCACCATACGCCATCACCGATGAAGTGATACAAGAAACCGAAAACGGCTTTACCATTTCATACATCGCAACATACCGGTTGGGCGCCGTTGAATATAAAGCAGCGATAGCTATTGAGGGTAAGAACAATAGCATTTCTTACTCCATGAATGGGATGGCATTACACGAATTTAAGACCAACAGGATCGGCTTATGCGTACTCCATCCTATTGCAGCATGTACCGGGAGACAAGTAGTGATAACACAACCGGATGGCACCACTTACAAAAGCACCTTTCCTGAACGCATCAGTCCTCATCAGCCTTTTAAGCAGGTGCAGCAAATGGACTGGACAACGGCAACAGGTTTACAGGCAACTTTAATTTTTGAAGGTGATATTTTTGAAACAGAGGACCAACGCAACTGGACAGATGCTTCGTACAAAACTTATTCAAGGCCGCTTGAACTCCCGTTTCCTTTTATAGTGCAGAAAGGTGAAAGGATGGCACAAAGCATTACGTTAAATATTTCAACTGAAAGCAAAGGCGGTCCAAACACAAATCAAAACGCTTTTGCTGAAACAAAAATGCTGTTTCCTGCAGTAGGATATAGCCGGCCTAAAGGTTCAAAACAATTAACAGCGGACGAAATAGAACTGCTTCGCGAATTGCCTTTTGATCACTACAGGATTGAGTTACATTTGAATGAAGCCGATTGGGAATCGGAGTTAGGAAATGCAGTATCGGAGGCAAAAGCTTTGGCAACAAAACTTGAACTGTTGGTTTTCTTTGGAGTGGATATTGAAAATGAACTAAAGAAAGTGGTACAAAAACTGACCCCTGTAATCAACTATGTAACGAGTATACTGCCACTGCACCACCAACAGAATATTACCCCTCACATTATGTTTGCAAGAATGTACGGAGCACTTAAAACTGGCTTGCCCGGAATAAAGGTTGGGTATGGCACAGATCGGTTTTTTGCTGAAGTAAACCGGAACAGGCCGGAAGATATTTCGCATGACTTTGTCAGCTACAGCCTCAATCCACAGGTGCATGCTGTTGATACCCGATCCATAATAGAAAACCTGGCTGCTCAGCAGGACACCATTGCAACTGCCTGGTCGTTTACAGGGAACAAACCTGTCCATATTTCTCCGGTTACTTTGAAAATAAGAGGGAATGCAGACCCGGTGTTGGAAATAGATAACAGGTTACACACCTCCTTTGGTGCCTGGTGGACATTGCAAACCATTAAAAACTTAGGCGAAGCAAGCAGCATTACCCTTTATGAAACAAAAGGTGCAAAGGGAATTATTCCAGCAAATTGCTCCAGGGATCTTTTGCCTCCTTTATACAGTGTGTTAGTAGCCATTAAAAGCTTTAAGCCAGTTTGCATTATCAACAAAAATGCTGAGGGAAAAAACCTTTTTGTGGCGGAAAACAAGGATGGAAATCAACTGGTGTTCGTGTCTGACCTAATGCCTCCCCCCTAATGTTCAGCAAAAAAACGCAGCGACTATTTGTTGATAAACCACCCTTTTTAAAAACGCCAAAAAAATACAAATAAAAATCAGTATTCAAGGTGCATAAGAAATACAAGAAAAGATTGACGAGCAGAATTAAACTAATATCACGAGGGTTTGGTAAACATCTTCATGCCGTTACTTCGTACCGGCACAAACCATCGGGTGTGCAAAACCACATAAAGCCTTTTTTATCCTGGAGAATACTATTTACTGAACTGTGCGGCAACCCCTCATTAATACCTGACGTTCTAAACCGGGGTATTATCGATTGGGCCTGCATTAAACAGAGCCCCTGCCCGGTATAACTTTAACGCCGGCAGCAGCAGCACCTTTCATTATAAAAAGCTCGGGCAGGCGCGGTGGAGGTGGTTTTAAAAAAATACCATCCGGTTCGTTTTCCATTCCTTCAACACTACCATAGATACCTATAAGACGATCGACTTTATCGTAGTACGGTTTAACCTCATCATAAGTAATGGGCCACCTTTCGCTAACACCATCATCCGGCTGAAAATCTTTTGGTCCGCCTTACAAGGCGTTGGCGGATTTGAGTTTATCCTCAGCTACCGCAAATGCAGCATTGGAGCCGACCGCAGCAGTGGCCTGCCCTACCCGGAGTGTGAGTCTAATTTTTAAAAAATGTTGTAAAGATTTAAAATGGTCTTTGCATTTAAACAGTTTTGATAATATCTTACCATTGGTAGTGATGTTGCTCCGGTTGCCCGGATTGCTTAGACACAATTTGTTTTTACCCCCCCAAAGAAACGCGATTACATTTTTTAATTCCAAAGTTGTGCTGTTATTTATTTCAGCAGTTAAACATTTAAAAAAAGATGGTGTATGAACAAACAATCAAGGAGAAATTTTCTTTATAACTTTTCGCTGGCCGGGTTTGCCTTTTCCTCTTTCGGGGCTTCATTAAAGGGCCTGGCAATACCACACAACTACCAATATAATTTTGCTACAGTTCCCTTTAACGATTGTGTATCAGACAAACCTTTTATTGTAGATATACATTGCCATCCCAACCTTAAAAATTACCTGCTGGGTAAAAAGATGTACCGCAATTTTTGGAACCTAAACGCAAAGGGTACCAATCGATATAATATGCAGGTTGATATTCACAACTTGCGAAAAGGGAATGTGAGGGGTATGATAGCCTCGCATTATTTACCGGAATATGGCATGGTTACCAATGCAAATGCCAATAGAAAACTTCTTCCCTTCATCCGAAGTTTTCTACCCTTGTTGGCAGAAAAAACAGAAAACGGTGATGAATCTAATTATAGGCAGTTGACCTATATGATGGACGAATTTGAAGCTCATATAAAGAAAACAAATGAAAAGAAAGGAGGGCATGAAATAAAAATTGCAAAAACTTATGTAGAATTTGAGGCGATAGTAACAGATGGCAGGTACATAGCAGTAGTCCAAAGTGTAGAGGGTTTTCATGCCTTAGGCCGAAGATTAGCCTTAAACGAATACCTGGAGCGATTAGATTTTTTAGCAGACAGAGGCATTTGCATGATTACTTTATCTCACTTTTTTCCAAATGATGCGGCTTACATGGCAGAAGGAATAGAACCCCATGAGAAGCGCAAGCTAAAGTTGAACTGGGAGTATGATCCCCGTTATGATGACCGGCACTTAACCGCTATTGGTAAGGGAATTATTCGCCACATGTTGCAACGTGGTATTGTTATCGACCTTACACATATGTCGCCAAATGGAAGGAAAGATGTATTTGAAATTCACAAATCCTTTGTTAAGGAGTTTGGTATTAATCGTCCACTAACATTCTCGCATGGCGGCTTTCAAAAAGTTTATGACAGGTACAAACCAAACCCCATACCTGGGGACAGGAAGGATGTTTCCAATTATAAATACAAGTCGCCCAACGAAGAAGAAGTATTGTATATAAAACAAACAGATGGAGTTGTAGGAGTGATGGGTGAGAACTTTTGGCTAACCGGTAATGATAATAACACCAGCTATACAAACAAAGAGGATTTTGAAAACGGTATTGATTATATTATTGAAACTATTGGAGAATTGTACCTGGTAACCGGGAGTTACCAATACATTGCCCTCGGATCGGATTTTGATGGTTTTGCCAATGCACCGGCAGATTTTAGAAACCCAAAATATTTTAAGAACCTGGTTGATAGAATAAAAGTAGCGTTTCCGGATTGTGATATTAATGCAATCACACATTGCAACGCTATGAGGGTGCTAAAAAACGGTTGGACCAATTCAATTTAGCAAACACATTGAGGACGTGCCCATAAAAAACCCGGGAAAACATCCAGGCTAATCCCACGCATGCTGCAAAAGCCCTAAAGCATTTTTATAACAAATTTTTTCAGCTATCTCAGTACCTAACTTTTCCTGTATGGCTGATGATATTTTACTTAACAGCCTGATGTGTCCTAAATCATCCGGCACCTGTGTAAAGCCATCCAGGTCTGTACCAATCGCTATAGAATCATAATGCAGCAAACGTTTATAGATGAGATCGATTGATTGCAAAATATAAGGAATAGCATTGTCAATTTTTCCGGGATCATCCTCTTCAATACCAATAAGCCAGTAGTTCATTAAGATTAAACCTACCACACCTTTATACTTACTTATTTTTTCTATTTCATCCAAATCAGGTAAATAGTACCTGTCACAGTCTATCTTCATATTTGGACCCGCTAATTCCCGAATGCCGGTATGGGTAAAGCTCACGGGACGAACTATTTTCCCCTCATTCTGTCGTTTTTCTAAAATTTCATATACCTGTGTTCTTGTTGTTACAGAACTATGTACCAGGTCAATGATCATTCCATTATCCTGGCACCAATGAACGACATCTGCCCCAATAGAAGTCAATCCTTTTTCGGTACAGGCATTTTCCGGGTAACCAATTTTGTGTGCAGTAGAGGGAGGAATTCCACCCCCGGTATCGCAAACGGAATTTTCAAAAAAATGAGCAAGTGTAATGCTGCAAACACCTTTGTTTTTTAAAATTTTGAGATGGGTTGTATAATGCTCCAAATAATTTGAATGACTACCCAATTGATGAGATCCCTCCAGGGTATGCAAAACAATGGTTTTGCCGAGCTTCCATGCAATTTTAAACTCTGCAATGTTTGTTACGTTAACTACATTAAATTGTTCGCTACCTGCCGCTACCTGGTGGTTTATCTTATCTATACTTTGTAATACTTTACTATAGGCGTCATCAGGATTATTATAACTCTCCCACCTTTTCATGATGCCATGCAAAACCCATCTCAGTATTTTAAACAACCATTCACTTTTGTGCAGCCTGGTAAACCCGGCTTCTGGTATGTAATGGCTACATAAAATAACTCTAACATTAGACTCCTTCATGCCGGGTAAGTCTACATGCATACCAAAGGGATATACATCAGACCATGGATGATGGATGTGCCTGATGTCTTTATTAAACATGTACACCTTAATTGCCGGGTGACAATGAAGATCGATAATAGGTATCATTAGAAAATACTTGAGGAGTGCATTAGGTAATTGCTGGTTTTACTTTAAATGACCTGGATTGTAAATCCAATTGTTTTTTCCAATAATCATTTAAAAAAATTCCCTTAGGATCATGCCTAAACCTTAGCTCCATAAAATCTTCCCACCTGGGATAAGGCCTCCGGATAAGTTCCTGACATTTTCTATCGTGCGATGGTCCTATGTACTTGCCCCAATGACAACGGAAATGCATGTCATCAAATAATTTCCAAAATTTTGCAAAATAATCTTCCGGAGGTCCAAAGTTTCTACCGAACCAAAAAACGTCCACCCTTATGGTATCGGTGCCATAGCCCGGGCTCAACCAAAAGCAGTTGGCTTTACCCGGGTAAATTTCGCTGCAGAATGTTCCGGAGTTTTCAGGTTTTTCGTAAAATTCATTCAGCCGCTTCATCACTTCGTCTGTTTGGCTAATGGGTATCCATAGTTCAGTGAACTTTACGGGTGCAAACTTATCACTATACTCATTATCCATAGGCAAAGCACGCCACCATGCATCGTCAAATTGTTTTTCACCATTGGGAGCAACAATTTTCAACACCAATTTCAAAATCAAAATATCAAGCTTATCGAACCATTGATTAACCGATTGCTTTTGCGAAGGTGTATTTGTAAAATGCTTTAAGATAAATTGACGGCCTATAACGAGCGTATGTCCTAAAAAATGAAATATAGCACCAAACACTTTATTGGCTAATTGCGTTGAACCATTAATGACCGGTAAACTGTGGTAAGGGTGGGGCTTATAATTTGGCCAATCCGTAATAGTCTCCTGGCTGGCCGACCAAACCAATAGCTTATTAATTTGCTTTTGTGGCCACCAGAGCAGGCGGGTGTAATCCGGTTGTTTCAAAAACGAATGCAGGCTTTGTTTAGTAGCCGTGTTTTTTATATCAATAAAATGTCTTTCCGGTTGCGTTGTTTTTTCACTTCCTCTTACGTTGAAGGCTCTTTGGCAGATAAATGTAATTTCTACCACAAACCCTAACAACCCCAGGTTAGCATAACCCACCGCCCAAAAAGGGTCGCTATCATCTTTTATGGGCGGCCTTTTAAAAGTTTCGTCAACAATATTTTTGCCATCATAATACAAAATTCTTATGGCCGAAATGGCATCGCAAAAGGCATATCTTGTTGAGCCGCCTGCAGAGCCCGTGCCTACAAAACCACCTATGGCCTGGTGTGTAATACCACCCAGTTCGGGTAACGACCACCCTGGCGGAACAGAGCGTGTACCATTGGGTAGCAGAGGATCTAATTGAAATACCAGGGAATTTTCAAGGGTGGAAACACCTGTTTCATCAAATGGATCGTGACCCAGACGACAGCCCGCCTGAACCGTGAATATGCCCTTTTCAAAATCGGATGCAATAATTTTATTCATATAGGTTAGTAACACATACAAACAACCTGCATTGTGTTGCTCAACTTCCGTAGAAAAGGGAAATGAATGTTTTGCCCCCTGTATAATTATTGTTTTGTGGTTGTCAACTGCGGACTGAATCAACCTTTTTACATCATCAATATCCTCGGGCTGAAAGTACAAAATGCCGTTTTTTGAATTGAACATTTGCATAATGAAGGGGTTATTGATGAAGATTAGGCTATTTAGTGTATGGGAAGTTTTATAACAAAATCGGTAAACTCATGCTCTTTACTTAATACGGTCAGCTCGCCACCATGTTCTTTGGTTATTATATCGTAGCTAATGGATAATCCCAGCCCGGTACCTTTTCCTGAGGGCTTTGTTGTATAAAATGGTTGAAAAATCTTATCTATGATTTGTGATGGAATGCCTGTACCATTATCTCTGATGTGAATCTCAAGTATATGTTTGTTCACCTTAGTAGAAACTAATAATTCAGGTTCGAAACCCTGTATACGACCATGCATTTTATCCTGCAAGGCATACAAAGCATTATTAAAGAGATTTACCAGAACCCGTGCAATATCCTGTGGTACGATGTCTATTTTATTTAAACCCTTTTGCAGGTCGGTTTCCAGCTTTGCGTTAAAGTCCTTGTTCTTTGACTTAAAACCAATGTAGCTTAATTTAAGGTATTCATCTACAAGCAAATTAATATCAGTAGGCTCCATCATACCCTTATTGGGCTGGCTGTGTTGCAACATACTTTTCACAATCAGGTCGGCTCGCTTTCCATGCACATTTATAACTTTTATATTTTGTTTTAAACTTGTTAAAGCCTCCAATGTATCGCTGGTTGCCTCGCTCTCAACCTCTTTTTTTGTTTTTTCAATCAGTTCATCCACTAATTCCTCTGTCACATCGCTAAAGTTGGTTACAAAGTTTAGAGGGTTCTGAATTTCATGCGCAATACCTGTTGTCAATTCGCCCAACGAAGCCATTTTTTCTCTTTGAATCAATTGTGCTTGTGTAACTTTTAAATCGTTCAAAGCATTTTCCAGTTCATCATTTTTGGTTTGTATCTCACTCGTTCTTGCCTCAACCTGTCTTTCGAGGTTTAAATTTTGCTCAGTTATGTATTGTTTCTTTTCGTTTAAGGCTGAAATAGCTTCCAGTTGCGCATTCTCTTTTTCTTTTTTGTAAATATTAATTCTGTTGGCAAGGGCCATGGACAACAAAAGCGCTTCCACTGCTGAGCCTATTTGCAATGCGTTTGCAGTCAAAGGATGATAGGGTATGAAAACAAAATCTTTAAGTATAAAAATGATGACGCTTAATAACAATAAACTCCACGCAATAATGAAGAACTTGGCGGGCCGGTAATTTTTGCGCATGGCAATAACAGCACAACCAAAAAAACAAACAATCACCACCAGTGAAAGTACTTCCACCAGGTAGGTCCCTAACATTGCATAACCCATTAATATCGGAAAAATACTCAGTAGGTATATGACACCAAGCAGCTTAAATAACTTATGAAAGAAAGGAGTGTTCTGTTTGGTTTCTAAAAACTTTACGACGAACATAATGCCAGACAGACCAACAAAAATTGCTATGATATCAACATATTGGTTTAACCGGGGATACGAAGGCCAAAGGTATTTAAAGGCGTGGCCAATAAGGGTTGCGTTTAACAAACCCATAAAAAAGGTGTATAAAACATAGTATAGGTAAGGGGGGTCTTTTAAAGAAAAATAAATAAAAAGGTTATAAAAAATCATCGCCAACATCAATCCGTAATACATGCCCGAATACAGGTTGTTGTTGGCCGATTTTTGATAGAACGCATGGTAAGTGCCTGCCACTAAAGGAAATTGTGTGCCTCTTGAATGCTGCACCTTTAAGTAGACAATATGTTCTTCAAATTTTTTGGTATGCAATAAAAACAGATAATTAACCTGTTGTACCTCCCTGTCCATGTACGGCTCCCAATTACCCGATATATGCTTAATCAATTGGTTGTTCACCCTCTCAAAAACAATTATACTATCAAGGGCTGTATTTCCAATTTCTATGTAAACATTTTCGTTGGTAGTGTTTACAATTTTTAGTTTAATCCAAAAAGCGCTGGGGGTAATTCCTAAGTTAACATACGGCTTATTGTAAGGCTCAAATTCATAACTTTTTCTTAAGAGGCTGTCGTAGGTAATCGTATGGCGATCATCTTTTAAAACACTGCAATAACTGGCAGCGCCCACCAGCGTTTTACCTGCAGAAATGATAAGGGGCTTTTGCGAAATACCATAGGTGAAACTGGCAACGCCTGTAAATACAAAAAGTAAAGACTTGAACAATTTCATTTAGTAACGGTTTACCAATATTAATGGGCCATTCAACCTGACTTACACCTTCACCCTTTACCATTTTTATAAATGGTGTAGCTCTTAAAACAAAACAATGGGTAAAGTGAACCTTAAATGTTAATGGAGGCTTCTTAAAAATATTAAATTAAAAAGAGAAATTCAAATCACTTAACTCACAATTAATTTATAATTGTAACGCTGACAACCCTGTTTGGGTGGCACAGTTAATAAAGGATTACCATCATGTAAACCATAAGCTTGAAAAATCGAATGGCATTTTAATATAGGGTAGACATGATACCCGTTCGGCGGAAAGAGCCACTGAACTATGCTTGCAGGGCCGGATGCTGCTATAAGCGTAAATTGTTCTACACCTTCAAAGCCGCCCCTCACCTGGCTGAAAATTTATTAATGCGCCTGAAAGATTAGAAGCTTTTCAAAATCGAATTACCTATGCGTTGCTACACTTTACACGCAATACATAATAGAGGACTACCTTTTTAAAACCAATCGGAAAATATTTGCTGGATGAAAAAAGTGAGTATATGTTTAACAACCCGAAGAGCGGTATAGACTATTAGTTTAATTACAAACTATCGGATGTAAGCAACCCGTAAAGCTGTAAGCGATGTGGTATCGTATGTTGCACCGTAGCCTTTGCTGAGTGAACTCTATAGATTGTTTTAAAAAATCAATTGCCCGTTGATGAAAATTTTAGATTGATAGCTTTTGCAGCAATGCGGGGGCTTTTTTTATGTCCGGTTGTTTTATACCGAGGACGTTATGCTAAAGAAACCGGTAGAAGATTTTAAAAGACATATGCAGTGTGAGTGTTCATTAGGGCGTACCGCCTGTTGTTGCCAGTAAAGTAAACATGCATTCTTTCGCAATTACACTACAGGGGGTTTGATTTACGAAAGTTGTGTTGAAATGCTTTTGATTTAGAGGTGATGATTTTATATTTAGGAGTTAGCGGTCATGCTGTGGCGATTAGGAAATATTAATCGATCTACACACAATTGACAAACCAGTAAAGTGGACCGTATGAATAATTTAGTAAATTTAGATTGAAAATAATTTCTGTGGAAACTCCATCTTAATAAAAGAATAAAGGAATATCAAATGGCAAAAATTATCAAGGGAAAAATTACCAATGAACGTAATAAATTACTTAAATGCCCCACCGGCATCAAAGGTTTTGACGAAATTACCAAAGGCGGGCTTCCGAAAAACAGAACCACTTTAGTTTCCGGCAATGCCGGCTCCGGAAAAACGCTTTTTGGGATCGATTTTCTGATAAAGGGTGCCACCGATTTCAAAGAGCCGGGCATTCTCATGTCGTTTGAAGAGACCGAAGATGAGCTTTATAAAGACGTGGCTTCTCTCAATATGGATTTACAAGGGCTTGTTTCGAGGAAAAAGATTGTGCTCGAACATGTTATTTTAGACCGCAAAGACATTCAGGAAACCGACTTTAATTTGGAAGGAATATTTGTTCGTTTGGAACATGCGATTGATTCTATTGGTGCCAAACGCATTGT
>JAJAYD010000221.1 GCA_026786345.1 Chitinophagaceae bacterium | reverse complement strand
ACCTGCCGATATAGGATCAATAAAACCAAAACGACGGGCATCATAAAATGAAAGACCGATAAAAGGTAAGGCGCACCTTCTTTCTCTCCTTAACTCTTCTCTAGCCTGTGCAAGCGTTAAACCTGTACCTGTAACGGCTGTTAAATTTGCTCCCTGAAATGCCCGAACTGCATCAACCAGTGCCAAACCCGGATCAATCATTCCGGTATTAATTAATGCTTCAGCTCTCATCAAAGCATTCTCTTCGTAGCTGCCGGCCAAAAATATTTCCTCAGCGCCGGCATCTGTATTGGTGTACACTTTAACCCCAGCCATACCGGCTCCCCTGTTAATTAACCTGTACCTGGTATTAAATGAGTTTCCTCTATCGGAATTACCAATCCAGGTAGTGGTTATGGCCATATTATTGGTAAGTCTTCTGTCGCCTGGTTTAAATTCCTGTACTAATCTTTCGCTTAATTTATAAGTATTTCCACCAGCAAGTGCATTTTGAATTTTAGATGCAACTGTTCCAGATGTCGGAGATAAAAAATCGCCGGCAGCATTTGAACGGCCAGTAAAAATTTTATCTGTCGCAGTAACACCTGCGGCAGTTAAAGTTAAAATGTTGGTCCATTGAGTTGGCGTCATAGCACTGGCCTTAGTGTTAACCAATATATTTCTGGCCTTAAGTGTATTGATATTTCTTTTCCATTCGGCTACCAGTAATGCGCCACCCTTGCCTACCTGGCAAAAGCTGGGAATAATGTTAACTAAAATTGCAGTATGTGCTGCAGTAGTTACAACGGCATCCAGCGTTGTGGAGCAAAGATCCAGATTTTTATTCGATTCTGTAATAATCGCTTCCTTAGTTACATACATGTTGTTAACGGCAGATCCTTTAAGGATAATATCAAAAGAGTTATCGTTTATTAAACCGGCATAATAGATAGAACCAATACGTGCGTAAGCAAACCCTTTCCACCAGTAAGCCCAAGCTTTTAAGGTTGCTTTTTTGGTTGCTCCATCAACCGGCATATCAATTTTATCTAAGTTCTCCAAAATAAAATTGCAAGAGCTGATTATGGAATACATGTAAGCCCATTCGTAATACAATGGATTTTGACCCTGATTTGAGTTTTGATTAACCGACCGGATGAGGTCGTATTGTTTTTTGGGAGAGTTTGGGTTGATGACAACCGTGTTATCATCAAGTGTAACTACATCCGGGCAACCAATCTGGTTGATGAAAGCGTTAGCCGCTTCTACGCCAATGGCATCACCCATCATTTCGTGAAAGCCAATAGCACCCGACCAGAAGAATCCATAAACTCCATCGCTGTGTTTAAGATCAACAAAGCCATTACGGTAAATACCTCCCTGTGCAAAAGCCTGTATCCCTTTTTCGGTTAAGGCACTTTCCGGTACGGGTTGGTTATTGTTTTTTACATCAAGTTCTTTTTTACAGGATAATACGGTGCTTAAAAGCAGTGCAGTAAAAAGTAATATTTTAATATTTTTCATTTTAAATAAATTTTAAAGTTAAAAACCAATGTTTAATCCTACCTGGTATGTCTTCAGATTTGGAACCGTATTGTGGTCAACACCCCTGTCGAATGCAGAGTTACTTGTACCGGAGCTTACTTCCGGATCGAAGCCTGTGTATTTGGTGGCAGTAAGTAAATTACGGCCGGTTAATACAAGTTGCAACCTGGTGAACCCTTTTATTTTTACAAATTTGGCAGCATCAAATGCAATAGCCAGGTTACGCAGTCTTAAAAATGAAGCATCCTCATAAAAATAGTTTCTTGTTCCGTTTGCCTGAACGTTTGCATATACTCCACGATAAAAAGAAGCATAAGCTTCCGTTACACCATCAACCGTAATTGGCTTGGCATAATCGCTGTGAATTCCATCTCTGTACATCCACTGTTTTGTTTGGTTGTAGATATGACTTTTGTAAACCCAATCCCATTGAAAATTAAACTGAAGAAAGTTTTTGTACGATATTTCGTTAATGAATGACATGTTAAACTTAGGGTTTGGGTCACCCAAACTTACCTTCTCCGGAGTTACAAACGGAATATTAGTTGTTTTATTAACTACCCAACCATTGCTCGCAACAGTAAAATTACCATGGTCGGCAGTTGGTATGTAAGGAACACCCGCTGCGTTGGTCTGCGTCAAACTTGTTATTAATCTGTTTCCATAAAGTTGGCCTACTTTTTCGCCTGCTTGTAAAACATAATTGCTGCTTCCTGCATTGGATAAAACTATAATTTGACCATTATCCTTTACAGCGGAAATCATAGATGTTTGTTTGCTGAAATTAGTGGTGAAATTCCAGTTGATGTTTTTGCTTTGCAGAATAGTGGCGTTTAGCGAAGCCTGTATTCCATTTGATTTTAAGCCAAATGCATTATCACGAATTCTACCAATACCAGTACTAGGCGGCTGGTCAACATCGTAAATGGCATTGTCTGTACTTCTGTCCCAATAGGTTGCTGACAAATTAAAATTAGTAAACCATTTACCCTTTGCACCCCTAATTGTAATATCTGTACCAACTTCAAGTTCTTTAGAAATTTCAACATTCAATTCGGGGTTGGGATAGTTAACATTTGCTCTAAGAGCAATGGCAGAACCGATATTTTGAGAAGCTAGGTTTGGAATACGGTCAAAAGCCCGTGGCTGAATACCGGCTTTGCCATAAGCAGCCCTTATTTTGAATTCAGAAACTGCTGAATTTAAACTGCTGTTTTTCCAAAAATTAAATTGTGAAAGACGAACATAAGCATCTCCTCTTGGGAAAGTGGCGGGCTTTGAACCTTTACCGAATGCAGAAGAATAATCACTTCTGAAACCTCCTGAAACACCAGCCCAGTCGCCAATTTCAAAACGCTGATTTACTAAATATCCATAAGTAACAAATGGTTCCCTGTAATCAGACTGAATACGCTGAGTGCCCATCTGGTTTGCTGTATACGGAGCATAAAATGGCGCATCAATCCCCCAGGTTATTAACTGCTGAAAGTCATTTTTCCTGTAATCATACGCAAGCTGTGTGGTAGTTTTTAGAGGTATATTTATGTTAAAATCCTTTTTAAAATCGGTACTAATTGTTGCAGTGCCAATCAGGTTCTGGAAGAATGTACGGTATCGGAAATTGTCCATCTCTCCAGATGTGCCTACATTGGGTGTTGGGCCATAAAAACCGGTCCACCACCGGGTAGTCCAAAATTTTGCACTGGCGTTTTCATCCTGGTTTTTCACATCGTATAATACATCCTGTGTCTGGTAGTTCATTCCATATTTTACATCAAGCTCTAAAAACTTAATGGGCTTATAATTTAAATTGAAGTTTTGCACAATGTCAATTTTGTTATCCAGGTTACTGGAGTATTGTGTGCGGTAATTAGGATTGTATCCGTTAACGCCGGTTGCATCTCCAAAATAATAACCATAATCGCCGTTTGGCATTTGATGGTTATAATCAGCAAAGGGACGGGAGTTGTTTAAAGCAAACATAATTCCTCTTCCGGTTGGATCGTTCAGGGTATTCTTGGTGTAGATAAGCTGCGTGGTTGTTCTAAACTTTAAGTTTTTAGCCAGCGTAATTCCAATATTTGAAGTTAAGTTAGAACGGGAAAAATCGCCGTTCCTTTTAAATGTACTTCCTTGCCTGTTATCTGAAACCGAAAACATAAAATCCAGTTGCTCTCTTGCACCCGAAATGGTCAACGAATTATTAAATATAGTTGAAGGAATATAAAATTCTTTAAAATGATCGTAATATTTCAGGTTCTTATCGTAAGGTTTTTTGATCAATGTGTTTGGTGAATTTAAATCAATCAACACATTTTCACGATAAACACTTATTGAAGGATCAAAAGCAATTGGATTGCCTGATGCACCAATTACATCGCCATTGGCGTTGGTAGTAAAGCCATGAAATCTTGCTTTTTCAACATTACCATTATTCAGCATGGTATTTCTGGATGCACTCGAAGAAATATCGATATTAATCTTACCCATCTTACCCTTCTTTGAGAACAACTGAATAACACCGTTGGCACCTTGGGCACCGTAAATAGTTGCAGAAGCTGCACCCTGCACAACCTCAACCCTGTCTATATTACTCAGGTCAAGGGAATTCAGATCGGTACCCCTAACTTCTATACCATCTAACATAATCATGGGTAAAGTGCCTCTGTTGATGGTATTGATCCCTCTCAGTAAAATATTCGTTGGCCTGCCCGGAGATCCGTTGGTACTGCTAATTTGAGCACCGGCAATTTTTCCAACAAGAGCCTGATCAATGGAGGCTGTCATACCTCCAGGTAATTTATCAGCACTGATGGATTCAACGGAGATACCAAGCTTTTTCTTACTGGTAGCCACACCAACTCCTGTAACCACTATTTCAGAAAGGTCTGAAACAAATTTCTGAAGTGTTACATTCAGTGTGTTCTCATTTCCGATGGCAACTTCTTTTGTTGTCATGCTAACAGATGAAAATATCAGGGTTTTTGATTTGGTTTCAACAGCAATAGCATAAATGCCATCAGCATTTGTTGTGGTACCTTTTTTACTCCCTTTAATTGAAACACTAACATTGGGCAGTGGCTTACCCTCATCATCAGTAACCTTTCCCGAAACAGAGCGCTGTGCCCAAATAGCAGTAATAAACAGTAATTGACCAAGTAACAGCAGTAGTCCTTTTTTCATTTGATTGTTTTTTAGTTTTAGTAAAATTGGTTTAAAATAAACAAGCCACCTCCAATTTCCTAAATCAATTAATTTAAGAAATCAGTGTAGCTTTCGGAGCAGAGTTGAGTTATGTTTTAAGCAGTTAAATAAATATCCGATTCAATGACTGCACGTAAGATATGTTTAAAATTTTAAAAAAACAATCACTAAAAAATATTTCAACCAGTGGGTAAAATAATTAATTGAATGCGTTGCAAATATATTAACATAATCTACCGCTTAGTTTTTTTACACAGCCCATTCACCTAATCCCTGTCTTATTATTATCCACTCACTTGTTGTGCAATCCACCACGGTAGATGGTATCATACTTCCGATACCGCCATCAATTATAAAATCAACCTTATCGCCAAATTTTTCATCAATCACTTCCGGGTCGGTATATTCTTCCACCATATCGCCGGGCAGCGAGGCACTGAGGATGGGGTTACCCAGTTCATCCAGTATATGCTGACAAATAATATTATCCGGAACCCTGAGCCCTATGGTTGATTTTTTACTTTGCAAAATTTTAGGCACCTGTTTACTGGCCGGCAAAATAAAAGTGTAGGCACCGGGTAAATAGCTTTTCAGCATCCGGTACAATGGTGTATCAATGGTTTTTGTGTAATCACTTAAATGACTCAGATCGCGGCAAATAAAGGACAGTTGTGCTTTTTGCGGATCTACATTTTTTATTTTACAGATACGCTCAATGCCTTTGTGCTGGTTAATATCGCAACCCAGGCCATAAATGGTATCGGTTGGGTAAATGATCACTCCCCCGTCTTTCAGGCATTCGGTAACCTGCTTTATCAAACGGGGCTGTGGGTTTTCGGGATGTATTTGTATTAACACGTTGTTGATTTATATGAAGTTTTAAAAGTTGTCAGGTTGAGCTTGTCGAAACCTGCGCTACATTAAATAAATCCGTCTTCAATAGACTCAGACTGACAGAAAAATTATTAATAAGAATTTAGAAAAGATACACAGCAGTAATTATACCACAACTTACTAAAATCATTTTAATCAATTACTTTTGCAGCTTTAATAAAACATTTAAATACAGCTTATGTCAGTAATATGCGTTGGTACCATGGCTTTTGATGCTATTGAAACCCCTTTTGGAAAAGTAGACCAGATTGTTGGAGGCTCGGGCACTTATGTTGCTTATGCTGCCAGTAATTTTATAACCCCCATTCTGCAGATATCTATTGTTGGATACGATTTTCCGCAAGCGGAAATGGACGAATTAAAAAAACGTGGTGTGTCACTAGAGGGTGTTGAGATTGTAAAAGATAAAAAATCATTTTTCTGGAGTGGTAAATATCACCTGGATATGAACAGCCGTGACACACTGGTTACCGACCTGAACGTGCTGGCAGATTTTAACCCCGTTGTTCCGGATAGCTACCAGGGTGCCGAATTTTTAATATTGGGTAACCTGTCACCGGATATTCAACTAAGTGTGATAAACCAGTTAACTGTTCGCCCCAAACTAATTGTGATGGACACCATGAATTTTTGGATGGACATTGCCATGGATGGTTTAAAGGAAGTTTTGAAAAAGGTTGATGTGTTGCTGGTTAATGATGCAGAAGCCCGCCAGTTGAGTGGTGTACTATCGCTGGTTAAAGCAGCCAAATTAATTATGGAGATGGGCCCGCAGTTCCTGATCATTAAAAAAGGAGAACACGGTGCGCTGT
>JAJAYD010000220.1 GCA_026786345.1 Chitinophagaceae bacterium | reverse complement strand
TACCATACTTTGTAGCCTCCGTATAGGTGCCGTCTTTCTCCGCACGGCCATAGTTCATAGCCAGCATGGGGTACTCCATACCAATAGCCGCCTCAACTGAAATGGCAACAGGGTAGGGGTAAGCAACTGTAAACTTTGAATAAGTAAGAATGGTATGTGCGACTACTTTGGTAGAAAACTTTCGGTATAAGGGATAAGCCTCTTTTCCATAATAACTCATGCACATTACTTTTTTACCATCAACATTTACAGCCATTGCATCCCACACCAGGCGGCGGCTGGTGTTAAAGGCAAAGTCTCTTACGTTGTTAGCATAGTATACCCATGTTTTTTTGGCGGTGCTTTTTTGTTTGCTGGCTTGCAGGGCTTCATCTAAGGTTACCACTTCAACAGGCTCTTTGGCCGTTTGTGCCTTTGTCCATCGTGCATATTGATCGCCGGTTAACAGGCTTTTATAATTCTGGCATTCGCCGGTAGCGGCAACAATATGATCAGCCGGAACCGTGATGCTCACTTTAAAATTTCCAAAGTTTAACGCAAACTCAGCACCGCTGGTAAACGGCAGGGTTTGCCATCCCTGAAAGTCGCTGTAGACAGCCATGCGTGGATGAAATTGTGCGATCGAATACAGATTATTGTCATCATCACTAAAGTGTTCGTAACCGCCTCTTCCGTAGCGGGTAAGCTTGTCGGGTATTTTATAATTCCAGTTTAGTTTAAAAACAAATTTTTGCCGGGGGTTTAAGGTAACCGGTAACTCCAAACGCATCATAGTTTGGTTGATGGTATACTGTAAAGTTTTGCCTGTGGCATCGGTTGCTTTGGTAATGTTTACACCATAGCCCTCCAGTTTGCGCCACGGCTCCAGATTGCCAAGCTGCACATCGGTCATGCGGTTTTGCATTTTGCCTGTAGTTGCATGGTTGCTTTCGCTGGTTGGGTTGTGAAAGTTCTCATCTAACTGTAACCACAAATAAGTTAACGGATTGGGGGAGTTGTTGAAATACGTGATGGTCTCACTGCCGGTGATGGTGTTATTGGGCTCATCCAGTTCAACAGCAATATCATAATCTGCGCGTTGCTGCCAATAATCAGGGCCGGGTGCACCGCTGGCAGTACGATAATTATTAGGAGTAGGCAACAGGTAGTTCAGCTCTTCAAAACTATTACCGTGGTTACTACCGGGGTTATTTTGTTGTGCTTTGGCACTTAGCAAACCCGCAGCCAGCGAGCAAATCAACATTAGTTTTTTCATATTTTTCTTTTAGTGTTTTAATGGACTTGAAACTTGAAAGGTGATACGTGAGACGTCAAACGTGAAAGGTTGAAAGGTGACACGTGAGACGTCAAACGTGAAAGGTTGAAAGGTGACACGTGAGACGTCAAACGTGAAAGGTCAAACGTGAATCATTACAGGTATAATTTTCAACATATTTCATTTTTTTTCACTTTTGACTTTTGACACGTTTGACTTTTCACGTTTGACTTTTGACTTTTTTCACGTTTGACTTTTCACGTTTGACTTTTGACCTTTGACTTTTTTCTCTTTTCACGTTTGACGTTTGACTTTTCACGACTTTTCACGTTTTAAAAAGGTATCCTTGGTATCATCATTTGCAAGGCAGCCGCAATAATCCCACCACTCAAAAACAGCATATATTCTCTCCGGTTTATTTTAATTAACTTAAGGCAAACAAGCGAAATGGCCAAGATAATGGCAACAATTATCAATTGGCCGGCTTCCAGACCCAGGTTGAAGGCAAGCAATGGTATAATAATGTTAGCGCTACGCCCCAGCAAGCTTTGCAGGTAAAAGCTAAAACCGAGGCCATGTATCAACCCAAAGAATAAAGCAAAAAAGTATATAACCGGAAACCTGGTTTTGAAGGTGAACTTTTTAATAAACAGGTTACTGATCGCCGTTATTAAAATGGTAAGTGGAATGAGAAACTCAATCCACCTGGCAGAAACATGAATAAAATGTATAGCACTTAAAGCCAGGGTTACTGAATGCCCGATTGTAAATGCCGTGATTAAAATAAGCAGTTGTTTCCAATCGTTAAACTGGTAGCGGATGCATAAAGCGGTGATGAATAAAATATGATCGAGCGCTTGTAAGTCTGCAATATGCTGGCGGCCCAAAGTAAAGTATAAATTAAAGTCGCTCATGAAACGGTTGGCGTTTCCGGGTGTTTTTATCCCGGTTAAAAAAGTGCCGAATTTAAAGAAGAGTTTGCAGCGAATTGAATTATTTTTTTTTGAAAACGAAGTACAGTTACCTGAATAAATGGTGCCTGACTGGTTATCAATGATTTTATCCTGCACAACTTCACTTGTTAAAACCTTTTTGATAGTCAGATTAAACCAGAAATTTGTCCGTATAAATTTTTACAATGGTGTTATCTATCGTTCAGGTAATGTTGGTCAATTTGTTTTTTATGGTACATCCATTTTTTATAAGTATGACAGAGGTAAATTATAATGCACCTGCCAAAACTGTAGAGGTGAGTGTAAGAATTTTTGCTGATGATTTTGAGAAAGCATTAGTTAAAAGCTGTAACTGTAAAGTGGACCTCACTCTCCCGGCCATCAAAGCGGCTACCGATAAAATGGTGAGTGAGTACATTAGCAAACATCTTGCCCTTGATGTAGATGGTAAACCTGTTGTATTGCAATACGAAGGTTATCAAATGGAAGAGGGTAGTTTATGGAGTTATTTTGAAGTAAAGAATGTTGCCTCGGTTAAAAAGATTGACATCAACAACAACCTGCTATACGAGTATAATACCAGCCAGATAAACATGGTTCACGTTAAAGCCAACGGCAAAGAGCAAACCAATAAACTGGAATACCCGGACAGGGTGTTGAGCTGGGGGTTTTAAGCCGGGGTAAGCCAGATATATTAAGAAAGCACAATGGACGTTTAGGAAAATTTATAGCAGTCTTCTCATAGACTATCCAGGATTTTGTTTCCGCTTTTGCAGGGTGTTCCTAACCTGCAAACATAGATAAGCTTAGAGTTGTTGGTGAAGAACTTCAGCAACGGCACAACACGGCTAAAACAAGAATTAACCGCAGAGAAAAACAAGAGTTTTGGCACAGAGGACACAAAGGCATACTCCTGTTAATCTCTGTGCTTTCTTCTTTGTGAGCTATCAGGTTAAAAACCATATTCCGCCTGTGCTGGGTGTTATTCGCCTGCAAACATAGGTGTGTAAAGAGTTGTTGGTGAAGAACACCAACAACGGCGCATCAACCCCTTTTTGTAACTATCAGTATCGATTATGCACAACGATTGTAAATGACTGGTATTTCGGGGGGAACGCTCCTGCTGGTATAAAAACACTGCTTTTACATCAGTGCTTGTTTTAAACTGTTTTAGGTAGTATAAGTTCCGCTACCAATAAGTTGCTGAACCTTTTGTGCCAGGTCTTTGCCACCAAAGGCCCCATCAAACATAGTGTTGTGTCCGCCTTCAATATCAAACAACTGTACATGGCGGCCATATTGTAGCCATCTCTCCTTTATTTCTGTTGAAATTTCGTAGCGTTTGTAGGTGATGTTATTTTTTTTATCGAAAAAATAAAACTGGTCCTTTGCATAAAACACAAAAAACTGTTTGTGAAAAGGGGTAAGCCGGTATTTTTTATAAGCAGCCGAAAACTTATCTTTCAAATCATCGTACACTTTGGTCTCTTTAAATGCTTCATCGTATTTGCTATCTGATAAGTTGCTTTTCAACCATTTCGTTGCAGCTTGTATTTTGTAGGTTAGCGCAAAACGCGGGTGTTTTCGGAACAAGAAAAGTTGAAAACACAACCTTTGATACAAAGCGAATGCTTTGCCCATAAATTTTCCTTTCGGCCAGGTTTGGTGGGAAACCATCATTGGGTGTACTTCATTTTGCGTCCTTAATATTGAATCGAAAATCAGCAGCTTGTCAACCGTTTTCCCCACAGCCTCCAACTGTTGGGCCATTTCAAAAGCAATTACTCCACCAATGCAGTGCCCCGAAAGCACAAATTGACCTTCCGGATTGTTTAGTAACATTTCTTGTATATACAAGGTGGCAAGCGTTTTTATATTGCCTGGCAAAATGGCAACGCTTTCAACATCAGCAGGGTATTCCATAATATACACTGGCTGGTCAGGATGTAATTGTTCAATAAAATTGAGGAATGTAAAAAAATTGCCACCACCACCGCAAATAATATACAATGGTGTACGGTTAGTTTTTCCCTTTTGTGCGGCGATTAGGTATTTAAAACTTCCTGCCCTATTGTTGCTAACCTTTGGATTTGGGGTTGCCAAAACCGGCTCATTACTGTTACACTTTTGGCTGGCAAGAAAATCGGCAAGCTGTTGTATGGTAGGGTAATAAAAAATATCCCTTGGTTGAATGGTATAACCCAGTTGCCTTACCCGTGCTGCAATTTGCACTGCCATGATTGAATTGCCACCAACAGTAAAAAAGCTATGGGTGGTACCAATTAAATCGTATGGTAACACTTCTTTCCAAATAGAATGCAGTGCTGTTTCAAGTTCACCCACCGGCGGTGTAAATTTTACTATCGAGGGTAGTCCGAGAGAATAAACGGGCAACGTTTTTCGATTGATTTTACCATTGGAGGTAAGTGGCATTTGCTGCAAAATCATCCATTGCGAAGGCAGCATAAATTGCGGTAATAATTTGGCCAGGTGTAATTTAAGGTCCGAAAGTTTAAACTTTTCACCCTGTAACGGAACCACGTAACCCACCAGGTACTTTCCCCCGGCCTCACTTGTAAATACCTTTACAGCAGCCTGACTTAGCAACTTACTTTCAAGCAAAATATTTTCTATCTCACCAAGGTCTATTCTATATCCGTTTACTTTAACCTGGTTATCTACCCTTCCTATGTATTCAAGATTACCGTCAAAACTCCAACGGCCAAGATCGCCGGTTTTGTACAGGCGGGCATGTGGTTTGGCCATAAAGGGGTCTTGAATAAAATTTTCGATAGTCAGTTCGGGCCGGTTAAAATAGCCGCGGGCCACCCCTGCGCCACCAATACATATTTCGCCGGTTTCGCCTAAGGGTACCGGTCTGTTATTTTTATCGAGCAAAAAGATGGTTGAATTGATTAACGGCTTACCAATTAATACGGCTTCATTTCTGGTCAGCCTAAATACAGTGCTGTATACCGTAGCCTCGGTTGGCCCGTATAAGTTAAATACCTGGGCCCGGTCGGTAGGCAATCCGTCCTTTACATGCACCGGTACAGGCTCGCCGCACATGTTAATGATTTTTACGTTTGATAGGTCTGCCTGTTCTTTCAACATGGTTTCCATAACCAAGGGAACCGTGTTTATCAGGGTATTTTTATCGGACGCCAGGTAGTTCATAATGTCAAGTCCATTGTTTACAATCCGTATGGTTTTGCCAATACTTAACGGGTAAAATATTTCAAAAACCGAAAGGTCAAAACAAATGGAGGTAGAAAAATATACAAGATCAAAACTAGTTGTACTATACTGGTGCTCTGCCCATTGAATGAGTGCTTCAATATTACCGTGTTCAATCATTACACCTTTCGGCTTTCCTGTAGAGCCTGATGTGTACATTAAATATGCCAGATCGGTTGCAGAAATAGCAACAGGCAGATTGTCGGGGCTAAACGTATTGAGTGTATCGTTAAGCGTATCAATATTTATGATCGCTGCAATACCATTGCCTTCCAACGCTTCCTTGCTGAAGGTATTACTCAAAACGAGTGATGCGCTGGTATCTTCCAGCATAAACGTCAGTCGTTCGTGTGGGTATTGGGGGTCTAACGGCAGATAAGCGCCACCGGCCTTTAACACTGCTAAAATACATACCAGCAGGTCGGTACAACGGTCAATACAAACCGGTACCAGGGTATTTGGTAAAACGCCCTTTATTTGTAAGTAGCGCGCCAACCGGTTCGCCTTTTGGTTTAAGGCTTCGTATGTTAGTTGACTGCCACCACAAATTGCAGCAACATGATGGGGATTTTGTTGCACCTGCGCTTCAAACTGCCAAAGCGCACCTGCTTTTTTGTGGTGTAGGCTAAAATTGTTAAGAATTTGCTGCTCTTCAACCGGTACAATGTGGAAACTTTTTATGTTTTGGGCGGTTCCGGTGGCAAATTGTTCAATAAGGTAAAATAGACGGTGTACAAATAATGCTATTTCTTCTTTTGAAAAATATTGGTATTGATAATGAATACCTAATTGAAGCGGTTGTTGGGGGCCATACTTCCGCCAGCAAATTTCAAGCGGAAACTGCTGATACTCGCTGCGAAGCATTTCAAGTGACGATAATTGAAGGTCACCAAAATCGGTCGGGTAATTGTAAGGGGCAAAATTGACCACCACATCTAACAACGGCGATTGTCGCTGGCCTGTACTTATTTGACCGGCAAGGTCAACCATTAAAACGTTTTGATGCGTACGCACTGCAATCCGCCCGGCAGCAATATCTTTTAAAAGTTGGTCCGTTGTTAAGCTATCATTAAGGTGCACAGCTAAAGGCACTACACCCGAAAACATACCCACGGCCTGTTTTTGCGCCCCGGTTTTTCGCTTATGTAAGGTTATACCAAAGGCTAAGTGCGGCAGGCTGCTGGTTTTATAATAATATACTGCCAGTGCCGCCAGGGTAAGGTCCTGTATTGATGCCCCGGTGGTTGCCATTGCCTTGTTTAATACCAACTGTTGTTTTGCAGAGATATTTAGTAAATAGTTACCGCTTTTGGGCTGGCCGGTAGATAAATGCCGGTGCTTTTCCCATAAAAATTTTTCGCTACCGGCTAATTTGTCTTTAAAATAAGTAAGGTTAACCTGGCTTAAACCTTGCTCCCTTTCGCTACAGGCCTGTGCTGCTAATTGCAGGTACGAGGCTGTTTCAATTGCTGCTTTCTCCACTTACTAACGTTTTGTAGTTATTTGAAAATTGTTCTATAAAGATCTTTAAGCCAAAACCATCGATCAACAAATGATGAAAACGGCAAAAAAACCAATGTTCAAGTGGGTTAATACATAGAATAGCAAACTCATAAAGGGGGATGTCTTTTTGCAAAGCAAACGGAAGGTTAAACCGTTGTTGCATCCATAGGTTGGCTTCGGAGCCGGCATTTAGCGAAGCCGAAAAGTCAATAAATGCTAGTGGTATAGATAATGGATTGTCGAATAGGTAGGCTGTGGGTTCAAGGTCGTTAATATCAAACCTTTGTTTAAAAGCATCAAATTGATTGACCGTATCAGTCAATGCACTTTGTAATTTTTCAATATTGGCCAACCCGGTAAGTTTCAGCGTTAGACCGATATTATAATGCGGGCTGGCAGGGTCTAATACCTGGTCAATAAAGATTTCGTACTGCGCCGGATGCAATAACGTTGATTGCATAAAGGGTAAATTGGCAAATAATAAAAAAACAGAACAATAAAACAGCTTTTAAAAATAATGAAAATTATATAAAAAAATTACTTAGTGTATTTGTTTTCCCGGTAGATGTTTATAAACTATTAAAACTAATTTACATTTTGATACCTGTGTAAAATTAATATGTGTTGAGCTGATAAGTGCCAGCTTAAAAATTAATTTGACTGTATTTAAGGTTAACCAGGTGTATACATTTAAAATTATTGAATACAAATCGCCATTTTTTTAAACACACTTAGTTTCAGCTTACCATAATTAAATTACCTCTTTGATCTCGCAATTCAATTCCATTACCCCTTTATAATAAGCGATGATTCTTTGTTATTAGCTTTTTTATTGCAACCGGTAAAAGTAAAAGCACCAATTGGGTTCTTAAGTACTTTCCTGCTTAATTAGGATATTTCCGGAACAGCCAACAATGGTACGACCCTAAAGCTATCGCGTACACATTTAAGTCATCATCTTTTTAATGCTTCCAGTATGTAAAACAAGCATTAACCGCAGAGAAAAACAAGAGTCTTGGCACTGAGGACACAAAGAGAAACTCCTGTTTTTCTCATTGCTTTCTTCTTTGTAAGCTCTGTCGTTAGAAACCATATTCCGCCTTTGCAGGGTGTTCTTCACCTGCAAACATAAATGAGTAAAGAGTTGTTGGCGAAGAACACCAACAACGGAACAAAGACTCACTCCTGTTTCTCTCTGTGCTTTCTTCTTTGTGAACTCTGTGGTTAGAATAAACCATATTCCTCCTTTGCAGGGTATTCTTCATCTGCAATTGTACATGAAAGGAGTTGTTGGTGAAGAACACCACAAAGGTAAAAAGACATACTCCTGTTTTTCTCTGTGCTTTCTTCTTTGTGAGTTCTGTGGTTAGAAACCATATTCCGCCTTTGCAGGGTGTTCTTCACCTGCAAACGTACATGAAACGAGTTGTTGGTGAAGGACACCAACAACAGTGCACAAAGATTGACATCAACAACAACCTGCTATCTGAGTACAATATCAGCCAGATAAACATGGTTCACGTAAAGGCCAATGGCAAGTAGCAAACTGATAAGCTTGAATATCCGGAGAAGAATTTAGTTTTTACGTTTTAGGTTCACGCTTTGGGTATAATAAGGGAGGCTAATATTTTTTATATTTGAACAAATTAAAAAGTATTACATGCGTATAGAAACGCGAATCAACTGTTGCTCGTATGGCGGTGATACAAGGGAACCGCAATGGCAGTGCCCATGGACAAATCGTACTGGATTAAATTATAATTTATGGCAGTTTTTAAAGAATTAGAAATAAAACGCAATCCTGAAACAAAACCTTCATTGCCAAGGGAAATAGTAGATGAGGTGGATATGCTTGACGATGAAGGAAAAATGGAAATTCTTCGTAATATAAGAATGCAAAAAGCTTTGAGTATGGCCAAAGTGTTGGATGAAAAATTAAACGGCAATACGCTTATGTTTTCCGAAGAAGAGATTGCCGATATTGTAAGTAAAGACAGAAAGGATCGGTATGAGAAAAAAACTGGTGCTTGATACTTGTATGTTTTTAACGTATGCATCTTACAATAAACTATACAGGCTTATATATGATATAGAAAAATACGATTTGGAAATTTTTTTAAATGAAGAATTGATAGATGAACTTGAAAGAAATATACCGGGGGTAATAAAGGTTGAAGGAGTTACTACCGGGGATATTTTAGTTCAGGTAAGTTTAATTACCATCATGGTACATACTGTACCGGTTTTTAATAAAAGCCCCGACCCAAAATATAATTTTTTGTTCGACCGGGCACTCCAAACAAAGAGCGAAGTGATTGTTACCAAAGAAAAGGTATTGCTCGGTTTTAGCGGAAGCCCTGTAACTATCAAGGACATTTCGTGGTTTAAGCAAACTTTTGAAGTACCCTTATAATTGATAAAATATCCTTACGAATTTTTCCGCTTTTGCAGGGTGTTTTTCACCTGCAAAAATAGACGAGTAAAGAGTTGTTTTCGAAGAACACCAACAACTGCTAAAACAAGAATTAACCGCAGAGAAAAACACGAGTCTTGGCACGGCGGACACAAAGACACACTCCTGTTTTTCTCTGTGCTTTCCTTCTTTGTGAACTCTGTAATTAGAATAAACCATGTTACGCCTTCGCAGGATTGCTCACGTGCAAACATAGATAGGCGTGGGTTGTTGGTAAAGAACCCAGCAACGGCGCAAAAAGAATGACATCAACAATAAACTGCTGTACGAGCACAAAACCCCAGATAAACATCGTTTACGTAAAAGCCAATTGCAAAGAGCAAACCGATAAAGTGGAAAATCCCGGTAGGGTATTGATCTGGTGGTTTTAGAGGGAGCAAAATGTGGAATTTCTTTATATCAATCTCAATGCGATCCCAAAAAAAAGGCCATACTTTTTTATAGTGGCAACCTTCAATCTAAGATCCTTTCAACCTTTAAAACGCATAAAACATACTTCCTTTTTCAGGTTTTTCTACAAGTACATTTTCCATTGCTTTTATAATGTTTTTTTGCTTTTCAATAGTCACATCCCCTCCAATATAGCAGATTGAAAAATTCATATCATCATTTATTACAATTGAGTTTTTGCTGCGGTCTTGTATGAGGGGGTACGCTTCACCTTTTTTAAAGGGTTGGTTTAAATATTTTTGAATGACCGTATTGATGACCTCAATTTTTTCATTTTCATCAATCAGTCTTCTTATAACATCGAGACCTATAAAGAACAACTGGTTGTTATAAAACTGCAATTGAACCAACAAACTGGTATCGGTAAAACTGCGGCGGTAAAATAATACCCTGTGATTGTTTGTATCGTTCTCATTATCGTAGCTGTATTTGGCATTACCCATTTCCTTCTCAACCTGATTAACGGAAGAGCCAAATTTTAATCCAAGCGGACTTATCCCGGTTTCAGTGCGTTTTGCATTCTCCTTTTTCCCGCAATCATCAATAGCTTTAAAGAAAAGGAGAATCCGTTTAAAATAAATACGGTTGTAGTAGAAGTGGTTTCTTACGTCAGTAGCTGAAACGGTTTTTTTGAAGATTTTTCTTGCCCTTCGCACCAATTGATTGATCATGAAATATGCCGGTTTTTCCCTGGTAGTTGTAAATAAATAGCAGCGTTACTACAATGGTTAAACGACAGGCAAATTTGATTATTGCGGTAGCATATATTAATTTATTTTAAAGTTCCATCGTTTCCTTCATTTCTTCGCTCAAGGTGATCATTACCTTATCAATCCGGTGCGAATCCATGTCTATAATCTCTATCTTAAAACCCTTCCAGTCGAATGTATCGCCGGTGTGGGGTATGCGTTGTAAGCGGTGTAAAATAAACCCGGCAAGTGTGTCAAATTCGTGTTCACCCTCGTTCATCCATTCAGTTTTATTAAAATGGCTAAGGAAATCGTAAAAAGGAATTTGAGCGTCTATCAAATACGAACCATCGCTTCGTTCGACTATTGAATAATCGTCAGAGTCTTCCTGGGCTATATCGCCCACAATGGCCTCCAGTATATCGTTTAGCGTAATCATTCCCTCCAGGCTTCCATATTCATCTACTATAAAACAACTGTGGGTATGGGCAGCTTTAAACCTTTCCAACACCTGGTAAGCGCTATTATTTTCTGGTACAAACATGCCCGGTTCCATTAAATCTTTAAGCGGCTTATCATCTTCAGCTAACAATATATCCTTAATGCTAATGATCCCTTTAATATTGTCTATTGAGCCTTCGCAAAGTGGGTAAGTGCTGTGTACCACTTCTCTCATACGTTGTTTAATGTCTACCACCCTGGCATTTACTTCCATCCATTCAATATCGCTGCGGTGGGTCATTAACGAGGTAATGTTACGGTCGCCTAAATGAAAAAGGCGTTCAATAATTTCCTGTTCCGCTTCTTCAATGGCACCGTGCTCCGTTCCTTCATTTATAATGGCTTTTATCTCTTCTTCTGTTACGGCTGAGTCATTGGGCCTGATATTAAAAATTTTTGAAATTAAGTTGGTGCTTTTGCTTAGTAGCCAGATAAACGGATGCGTAATCCACGACATTACCTTCATGGGGGCAGCCACCAGCTTGGCAAATTTTTCAGGCTTACTTAATCCTACTCTTTTGGCAATCAGCTCGCCCACCAACGATAAATAGGTTATAAAGATTACTACGATTATTGTGGCAATGGTGCCACTGTTATTCCTCAAAAAATCAAACTGGTTAAGAAATGAGATAATGCCACCTTTAAGATTTTCTCCTGAAAAAATACCGGTAAGAATACCCATCAGGGTTATTCCAATTTGTACAGTAGAAAGAAATTTATCGGGATTATTGGCCAGCACTAATGCTTCTTTTGCTCTTGCGTCTCCTTTTTGGGCCTGTACTTCTAACCTTGCTTTTCTTGCTGATAATAAAGCAATTTCCGCCATCGAAAAAAGACCATTCAAAACTATTAAACCAAGAATTATGAAAACCTCTGTCATTATTTATTCGCTTAGCGCAAAGCTATGCATAAGCATGATAAAAAAATTCATCCCAACTTTTACCTTGCATAAGGTTATTACGTTTCATTGATTTTATGCGGTAGCCTTTCCGCCGTTGTTGGTCGCCTGACCAACAGCCACAATTTGGAATGCACTTGCTTTACTGTTATGGCGTGTGGCTTCTGTATTTGATTAATTTTAGGTCTTAGCCTATATCTTGCAGTTTTTCTATGAGTAAAGAGATTAAGAAGATTGCTGTTTTGGGTGCGGGGCCGGCGGGATTAACAGCGGCTTATTTA
This sequence comes from Chitinophagaceae bacterium, assembly GCA_026786345.1. Lineage (GTDB taxonomy): Bacteria > Bacteroidota > Bacteroidia > Chitinophagales > Chitinophagaceae > Segetibacter. The sequence continues at coordinate 2,151 of JAJAYD010000220.1, read as the reverse complement.
TTGTGCAAGGCAGGGCAGCATGTAGTTGTTTTTGAAAGAGATTCTCAATATGTTGGGGGTATTTCGCGTACGGAATCGTACAAGGGATTTTTGTTTGATATTGGCGGTCACCGGTTCTTTTCAAAGTCGAAGGAGGTTGAAGATTTTTGGACAGAGATATTGGGAGATGATCTTTTGGAGAGGCCGAGAAGCAGCAGAATCTACTATAATAAAAAGTATTTTTCGTACCCGCTGGCGGCAATGGAAGCATTGCGCAAATTGGGTGTAATAGAAACCGCACGATGCGTTGCCAGTTATCTTCAAGCCAAAGTAAACCCTGTAAAAGACCCACAGAATTTTGAGGATTGGGTCACCAACCATTTTGGCAAACGCCTCTTCATCATCTTTTTTAAAACGTACACCGAAAAAGTGTGGGGCATATCGTGCAAAGAAATTTCGGCCGACTGGGCTGCGCAACGTATTAAGGGTTTGTCTCTTTCTTCAGCTATTAAAAATGCCTTTATGAAGCCTTCGGATGGTAACAAAGGCAAACTGATCAAAACGTTGATCGACACTTTTCGATATCCTAAAAAGGGGCCGGGTATGATGTGGGAGGCCTGTGCTGCTAAAATCTTAGAGATGGGTGGTGAAATCAGGATGGATACTACGGTAGCGGGTTTAAAGGAAGACGAACACAAATGGACGATCATAACTGCCGGAGAGGCAAGTGAGCAGGATTTTGATTACGTAATATCATCTGCGGCTATCAAAGATTTAATGCCTAACATTTTACCTGTTATTAGTACTGAAGCCTTACAGGCATCGAAAAGGTTACATTATCGCGATTTCATTACGGTGGTTTTGATTATGAAGGAGCAAAACCTGTTCGACGATAACTGGATTTACATACACGATCCATCTGTAAAAGTAGGCCGGGTTCAAAACTTTAAATCGTGGAGCCCGTACATGGTGCCTGATCCTTCTATGGCATGTTATGGCCTGGAATATTTTTGTTTTAAGGGTGATGGTATGTGGAACTCCACTAATGAAGAGTTGATTGAATTGGGCAAGAAGGAACTGGAACAAATTGGTTTGGGTAAGGGTAATGAGGTTTTGGATGGATATGTGGTTCGCCAGCCCAAAGCCTACCCGGTGTACGATAAAGATTATAAAAACAATATTGAAATTATTAGGAAAGAACTCTCCAACTACCCCGGTCTATATCTGGTGGGGCGCAATGGCATGCATAAATACAATAACCAGGATCATAGCATGATGACCGCTATGTTGGCTGTAAAAAATATTTTGAGTGGAGAAGAACTATACGATTTGTGGAATGTAAACCAGGATGCAGAGTACCACGAAAGCGGCGAAAGGGGCGTAGCAGACGGAGGAAGGATGGTGCCCCGGAAGGTGGAAGGACAAGATGACCATTGACAGTTGACGGTTGACAGATTTTTCTCTGATTGTCACTCCTTTAATAGTTAGCCGAATTAAGTTGACAGATGATAGGGAAGAAATTTGGTAGATGAAACCCGGAGACTTCATCCTGAGCCCGTCTCAGGATCTCCTGAAGAAGACTTTAAAAAGCAAGAATTAAAGTAATACATAAGACTGGCCCATAGAATATGGATGTCCACAGATATTTACTAATTGTTTATTGGCAGCTAAATTAAAAAATTATTCACCCGGAGACTTCACCCTGAGCTCGTCTCAGGCTCCCCTTCAAAAGGCCCGGAAAGTCATTTGTAGAGGCGAAAGAAGTTATTGACTACAATCTGATTTTTGTAGCAATTGTTTGAAATATCGCTTCTCAAAATGCAGTCAACTCATCAGAGAACAAATGCCCTTCACTAAAGTAATTCAAAAGCTACATTGAAATACGGGTCCGGCATTGGGCTGTTTCCTTTTCGGATGCCTTTTTGTTTTCTTTTTTGGGCAAGCAAAAAAGAAAAGAAAGAAAAATTGAACTCATAGTACCCCCAAAACATGAAGCTGCTTTTAATCCTCCCATTGGATAATTTCATCCGTATCAGCATCATGTATTCAATCCAATATTTCCAAACCTTTTAATATAAAATGCCGAAGTACCATAACCAATTATATAACCCAGTACTGCTCTACCAATCACATCTAAAGGATAATGAACCCCCACATAAACCTGGGCATAAC
>JAJAYD010000219.1 GCA_026786345.1 Chitinophagaceae bacterium | reverse complement strand
GCAACGTACCGTTAGCAATACCCCCGAAAACATAAAAGGCGAACTTATAAGAAACAGGAAAGAATTGCCCAACCCTGCTGTGTATAATATCGAGACCGAATTGAAATACCCGATGGATGAAACGTTGCTGCCCATTGCCAAACGCACTTTTGTAAAATATTTGAGCAGGTAAGATATTGGGGATGTACACCTTTACATTGTGATGTTAGTAGAACTGCGTTCTAACCTTCCATTCCAAATAAATGCGGTTCCTTTTTATGCTGTTTTATTACGCGTACCATTTGCAATACCACCGTTAAAAGAATAAGACAAAACCCCAGGTAAAAACCATTACTGAGGTTTTTATTTTCGTGGTACACTATAAAAGCAAGTATAATACCATATACCGGCTCCAGATTAAGTGTTAGATTTTGGGTAAATGCTGTTACTTTTTTAAGTGCCTGCAACGATAGATCCATTGCCAGTATGGTACACAGCCAGCTCATGATCAGTAGCCATAGCGCATCGGTTTTGGTTGGTAGTATGTGTGTGGGTGGAAAATAATGCAGGTAAGCTGGTAACAAGATCGTCAATAAAATAAGACCGCCAGTTAGTTCGTATAACATAAGGGTCCGTGGTGCAATGGTTTCTACCTGCTTCTTGTTTAAAATAGAAAATATAGTGCTGAGCACGGTGCCGGTGAGTCCGAGAATGATACCCGTTTTGTACTGCGGATCAAAATGAAAGATGAGATAGATACCTGCAATGGTAAGCAGCCCAAGCAAAATCTCCTGCACCACTATGCGCCTGCGGGTCATTAAAGGCTCCAGTAAAGCAGTAAACAATCCCCCCGACGAAAAGCAGGTTAAAGCAATAGATACGTTTGCATATTTAATGCTACCATAAAAAAAGCACCAGTGAATTGCAATAATGCCGCCGGTTGCAAATAATTGCCATTTGCTTTTGGTGCCTACCTTTTCCAGTTGGCCCCGCCACCACATAAGCACAAACAACGATACCACGGTGAAGAATATCCGGTACCAAACCAGCAACCCTTCGTTAAAAGAAATCAGCCGGCCAAGCACACCAGTAAAGCCCCATAAAAAAACAGCGATATGCAGTTTTATTAATGCATTCTTCATTGTTGCAGAAATTGCGGGGGCTTAATAACGTAATTAATATTGAAAGAATATTTCAGTGGCACCGTAGCCGTATCTCGGTTCGTACTGGTTTACAAAGCTCCTGACTTCGCGTTTTACTTTAAGAATGTCGTGAACTTCATCCTTTAACTTACCGCTACCTACACCATGTATTACTACCAGGTTTGGCAGGCGGTGCGCAATGGTCAGGTCAAGCCATTTTTCAAACTCCTTTAACTGGATCGTAAGTATTTCAAAATTGCTGAGACCTTTCCAACTGTCGGTTAATTTTTCTATGTGCAGATCCACTACACTCCTTGCCGGCTCCAGGTTTTGGCGGGCATGCTTTGCATCGTACACTTTAAATCCGGCGCCCGAAAGCTTACGCAGGTCGAGCCCGGTATCTTCATAAACTTTATTTGGATATTTTTCGAGCAACAGGTGATTGAGCGAAGGCTCATTCTTTTCCTTTAGCTTTTCAATTTTTTGAAAAAGCTGTTTGGGTTTTATTTTGAAAGATGCTTCGCAAAAATCAGCTTTAGTTTTATCTGGGTTTAGCAATGAAAACTCAAAATCGAACGACGGATTATCGTTCAGGCTTTCGAAAGAAACATCGTGCAGGTAAAAGTCTTTAAATGCATGAATATCGCTGGTAATATTAAAGTCTGTTTTGCCAAAGTAATTGAGCCTGTAAGTAAACTCGTAAGGGAGGTCGGTTTTATTTATAAGGTATACCTTGAACTTTTCTACCACTTCATCACCAAAAATGTCGGAGTCGAATTTTGGGAACAAAGCCAGCCAGATACCCTCGGATACTTTTACTTCGTCGCGGCGTTTTTCCTTTTGCACCTGGTCAACATACACTTTGGGAGTTTTGGGTGCAGCAACAATGGTTTTTTTCGAGAATCGTTGAAAGTAGGGAAAATCAATCTGGTCCATGTAGGCAGGAAACTTCACTCCCTTCACTTCAATCATCACCATTTTCTCGTTCATAATGTCTATGACCCTGCCCTCTTCGTTGCTAAATAAAACCACTATCTCGTCACCCACCTCGTACTTCATTTATAAAATATTAATAGCTACGAAGGTACAAAAGTTACACCCCTGGCAGGTATTGAAAAAGACAAGGGTACATCCCAAACTGTCGCTGTTGGTCAGGCGACCAACAGCGGCGCAGCAGGCCGTTGGCGGTCGCCTGACCGCTAACGGGGCCCATTGAGGTGCGACATTTTGGGATGCACCTAAGACAGGCAAACGATGAATGATTGCAAATTGAGATAAACTGGAAGTCCTGGCTACTACGAAAGCAACTGAATCTCTCTAAAAATATTTTGTCTTGCAATCGGCTCCAATACTTCCTTTATGGGTGGTGTGAAATACACAAATTCCTTTTTGCTTAATTTTTCAAGTGCATGTTTCCGGCCGGGGTTATAGACCACATCGGGGTACTGCCTGTACTCTTTGCGAATTTGCTCGCTGTACAGTTCATACTCGTCCCAACTGGTGGCGAGAATGGTTAAATCAAGATCAAGGAAAAGTGACAGGTCGTTGTTTAAATGATAGCCTTCGGGCAACGTATGTGTTTTTGTAGCGAGGATAAAAGTTTCAACATCTTTAATAATTGCCTCCTTTATGTTTAAAGCTGACAATTGTTGACGGGCAAATAAAGCACTTTCTTCCGCATTATTATCCTTAAAAGTATCGTAAACAACATCGTGGTATAAAATGGCAAAACCTACTGTTGCGGGGCTTTCTATTTGCGCCATGTAATGCTCACTCTTTTCAAAAAGTGAAGCCACATGATTAAGGGTGTGATAGAAACGATAAGGCTCGTTATAATGGTCAACTACGCTATTCCACATCTTATTTTTTAATTCTTCTTTCTTGGAAAAAGCAGTCAGTTGCTTCCATTTTTCCGCGGTGTATTTATTTGCGTTTTCCATGCGACAAATGTAAGATTCATGTTAACAAACCACCACATCTTCCTATAAATTCACGAATATTAATGTGGATACCATAACAAGTAAAATTCTACCCATCCAACTCATTCTTGCCCAACCGGCTGTTATGTCTTCCATATAAAAAATAAATGAAGAGGCCGATAATCAACCAGATTACAAAACGCAACCAGTTGGTATAACTCTCCTGTGCCATCAGGTAAAAACAACTCAGCAATCCTAAAACGGGTATTACTGAAAAGTTTTTTTGGAAGGACAACACCGATACAATGGCAGCCACCAGCCAGAACAGGAGCATTGGCAAACCTTCTTTGGTTACCAAACCAGAAAAATGACCGGGAGAATACATCACGCCTATGGCAAAAGCCATGATAAAAAGGATGGGGATAATAAACTTACCATTAAGATAGGGTACTTTGAATTTTGCCTCTGGCTTGTTGGTTTGCTGATGAAGTACAAGAATACCGCCACATACCAACACAAAGGCAAATAAAGTACCGATGCTTGTTAAGGCAATTACCACATCGAGGTTTAAAAAGAGTGCAGGTATGCCCACAAGGGCTGCTGTTACCCCTGTTGAAAACGATGGTGTTTTGTATTTAGGATGAATGCGGGAAAAGATCTTTGGTAACAGCCCGTCGCGGCTCATACACATCCATATACGTGGCTGACCCAACTGGTACACCAACAAAACGGAGGCAATAACAAATATGGCACTTATTGAAATAATACCAGCAAACCAATTAGTTAATACAGTGTTTTGATTTTGAAATACGAATGCAAGCGGGTCTGCAACATTCAACAACGAATAATTGGTCATGCCCGTTAATACCAATACTAATACGATGTAAAGGCCGGTACAAATAAACAACGTATTAAACATTGCTTTGGGCAGATCGCGTTGAGGGTTTTTACATTCCTCCGCTGTAGTGGTAATAGCATCGAAACCAATGTAGGCAAAGAACACTGCTGAAACACCACTCATAACACCTCCAAAACCATTGGGCATAAAATTGCTCCAGTTACCCGGATTTACATAAAAAGCACCTGCAATAATTACAAAGCTTATAATGACCAGCTTGATGATTACCATAACATTATTGGTGGAACGGCTTTCTTTAATACCAATGTATACGATGTAACTGATGAGCATGACGATGAGAAAAGCCGGTATATTCATGATAACCCGCAGACTACCCAGGGCCGGCGCATTTTGCCAGGCATAATAAGCATTTCTTAAAGTTTCATCCAGGGCATCAATACTCTTTAAAGAACCATTGGCTAACGAAGCGGTTACCTCATTAAAACGATTGTGAGCTGTAGTGTAATCCATCGTCATCCAGGCGGGAATATGAATGCCAAACCCACCCAATACCCTTACAAAATACTGGCTCCACGAAATGGCTACAGCAATATTACCAATAGCATATTCCATTAATAAATCCCACCCAATAATCCAGGCAAAAATTTCGCCGAAGGCTACATAAGAGTAGGTATAGGCGCTGCCTGAAACCGGCACTGTTGAAGCAAACTCTGCATAACAAAAAGCCGCAAAACCACAGGCTATTGCCGTAAAGGCAAACAATAGAATTACAGCCGGACCACCCCGATAACTTGCAGACCCAATAGCAGTAAACACACCCGTGCCAATAACCGCCGCTATCCCAAAAAAGGTAAGATCCTTAACGGTTAATACCTTCTTTAAATTTTCCTTCTGGCCATGACTGTCCGTCAGCCCTTCTCCGGCTTCTCTCAGTATAAACGGTATGCTCTTTTTTCGAAATAAAGGGTTGGACATGGGGAAAAGGTTATGGGTTTTGAATAGTCATTAGGGCATTAAGGCATTAGGTCATTGGGTCATTAGGGCATTGGGTCATTGCGTCATTGGGTCATTGCGTCATTAGGTCATTGGGTCATTAGGTCATTAGGTCATTGGGGCATTGGGTCATGACGGCATTAGTTCATTCGGTAATTAAAAGTTATGAATTATGAATTTAGATTATTACCCAAATTCATTATTCACCAAATTCATTATTCATTTTTCATTATTCATTATTCATTCATTATTGACCATTGACCATTGACCCCTGACCATTGACCATTGACCACTGACCATTGACCACTGACCATTCACTACTGACTACCGACTACTGACTACCGACTTACTCAATACTCTCTTTGCACTAAGAACCGGGCTAGCTCAACCAATGGTTTTTTACGGTTTGATACAACAGCAATATCTTCCAAATGCTGATAAGCAGATGTTAGGTATTTGTCTTTTAATTCAATGGCCCATTCATCCACCCCACAGTTTTTAAAGATGGTTAGCACCTGCTCCACTTTGTCTTCTTCATTACCTTCTAACAACTGTAACAAACGGGCTTTCTCATTTTCTGGTGCCACTTCAAGTGCGTGGATCATCAGGAATGTTTTTTTGTTGGCTACTATGTCGCCACCAACCTGCTTTCCAAATTTCTCCGGGTCACCAAAGGCATCCAAATAATCATCCTGCACCTGGAAGGCGATACCGAGGTTGCGGCCAAACTCGTACAAATGCCGGGCATTGCCTTCGCCGGCACCACCCAGTACGGCACCCATTTCAAGGCTCGAAGCAATCAATACAGAGGTTTTAAGCTCAATCATTCTTAAGTAATCAGGCAAACCAACCGAAGCCATCTTTTCAAAATCCATATCCAGTTGCTGGCCCTCGCATACCTGGCTGGCGGTCTTATTAAAAAGGTGTAAAATTTTATGTATGTGTTTGCCCACCTTGTTAATGTGGTCGTATGCTTTTATAAGCATTACATCACCGGCAAGCAAAGCGGTATTTTCTCCAAATTTTGTATGTACCGTTTCCATGCTGCGGCGTAGCGGTGCCTTATCCATTATATCGTCGTGTATAAGGGTAAAGTTGTGAAACAGCTCAATGGCAGTGGCCACATGATAAGCATCGGGTGTAATGGTGTCGAACAATTCGTTACCCATCAAACATAAAACAGGGCGAATGCGCTTGCCACCTATGTTTAAAAAATATTGACCGGGCTGGTAAAGGCTTGCCGGTTCAGCAGGAAAGTGTTCTATATTAAAATACGCTGCAAAATCTGAAACCAGTTGGGTAAACGAATGCATAAATGTTGTGGCTGCTTAAAAACAAAAATATTGATTAAGCCTTTACAATAAAATAATTCAGGAAAGAAAGACTTAGCAAAGAAATACCCGGCAAGACCAGGTTGCCGGAATGAAAATCAGAACTTTGCGGCTTTGCTCCTTTTTCTACTTTGCGTGAAATTTTCTTAGGTAAACAACTTTGAATACAGCATTGGCATAACCAAACTGAAAAATATCAAGTCCAGGCTTACTCATGCTTGCCTTTCTTTTTTTTGCTTTCCCTGCCTTTGTGTTTTTGATGATGAATATTTTCATCGGAGGCTTCATCTTCCTGGTTGGGTTTCATAATCCATTCAAAATCCAGTTGGCGCTTGGTAAGATTGGCTGCTACCACTTTAATCCACACCTTATCGCCCATACCAAACTTTCGGCCACTACGCCTGCCTACCAAAGCATAATCGCTTTCTATCAACCTGAAATCATCAAAGTCGAGCAGGCTGGTAACCGTAACCAAACCTTCGCATTTATGCTCAACAGTTTCCACCCAAAAACCAAAACCTGCAACACCGCTTACCACACCTGCAAATTCTTCGCCTATATGGTCCTGCAGGTATTCAACCTGCTTGTATTTATTTGCTGCCCGTTCTGCATCCATAGCACTCCGCTCCTGCTCGCTGCTGTGTTTGCTTTTCTCCTCCATCTTTTTATCGATCTCTGGTTTGCCATCAAGACAACTTTGTAAAATGCGGTGTACCAAAATATCGGGGTACCGCCTGATAGGCGACGTAAAGTGGCAATAATGCCCGAACCCCAAACCATAATGACCTACGTTTTCTACGGAGTAAACCGCCTTGGCCATGGTTCGTATACCCAATTGCTCCAGCACATGTTGCTCGGGTTTGCCTTTCACTTCCTCGAGCATGGAGTTAAAACTATAGGCAATTTGCTCAGGCGAAGAAGTGTTGAACTTGTGACCATATTTGGCTGCAAAAGTTATGAAAGGCGTCAGCTTTTTTTCATCGGGCTTATCGTGTATTCTATATGGAAAAGGAACTTCCTTTCCTTTCACTTTTATTTTTGAAACATACTCCGCCACCGTCTTGTTGGCCAGTAACATAAACTCTTCAATCAATTGATGTGACTCTTTACTTTCCTTCACTACAATACCAATGGGCTTGCCTTTTTCATCCAGCTTAAATCTTACTTCGGTAGAGGAAAAGTTGATGGCACCTTTTGAAAACCTATCGGCTCTAAAGCGGCGGGCAATGCTGTTTAGTAATAGAACTTCTTCGCAGTGAGGACCCTCCTGTGTTTCTATAATTTGTTGTACATCTTCGTAGGTAAATCTTTGATCGCTATGGATAACGGTACGCCCAATCCATTGCTTTTTTATGTGGCCTTTTGCGTCCATTTCAAAAATGGCAGAGAAGGTTAATTTGTCTTCATTTGGTCTAAGCGAACACAACTCGTTGCTAATGCGCTCGGGCAACATGGGGTTTACCCTGTCGGGAAGATATACAGAGGTAGCCCGCTCGTAAGAATCTTCATCCAGTATGGAGCCGGGCTCAACATAATGACTTACATCTGCAATGTGTATCCCTATTTCGTACAGGTCATTTTTTAATTTTTTAATGGAGAGCGCATCATCAAAATCACGGGCATCCACGGGGTCAATGGTAAAGGTGAGTATGTCGCGGCAATCACGCCGTTTGCTTATTTCACTTTCAGGAATGACATCATTGAGCCTTGCAGCCGCTTCCAAAACATCGTCGGGAAAAGTTAGCGAAAAACCATTCTCTACCAGTATTTCCTTCATGGCAATGTCGCTCTCCTGTTCAGCAAGGATTACCTGCACTACTTCACCTTCAGGTTTTTTGTTGGTGTTGTCCCATTTGGTAATACGGGCAATTACACGGTCTTTGTCTGTGGCGCCATTTAGCTTGTCTATGGGTATAAACAAATCGGGCATGGGCTTATCGGTATCTGCAATAAAAAATGCAAAGTTTGTACTCAACTGAATGTGCCCAATAAACTGACTTTGTTTGCGGCTAATGACCTCTACTATTTTACCTTCTTTCTTCCCGTTTTTAAAACCTTCACGGGTAATCTTAACTTTTACCGTATCGCCATTTAAGGCAGTATTAAAATCAGATGGCCTTACCAACACATCACCCGAACCATTAGCTATAACTACGTAACCCATACCACTGCGGGTTATATCCAAAGTGCCTTTATCAAACGAAACCGGCGTTTCATCCGATCTGTCTTTATGTCCTTTATGCTGCTTTTTGCCCATGGTTTTTATTTATGTAAAAAAATTTATAACGAAATTTACTACACCTGCTTCAAATGCCTGCCCTTCATTAAATAAAAAAGAATGCTCCACCGGTAAAACATACAAAGGCAGGTCTTTTAATTCCGCTTCAAACTTCATTAGTCTTACTGCATCTTTTTCGGTGGTGATGATGATTTTAGACTGAGCCAGTATGTCTTTAAATTTTTGATTGATTTCGTTCAGGTCGTCAATGGTAAATATGTGATGATCGTTGTACAACTGCTCGTAATAAGTATGGGCATGGTGAGACAAGTAGTTTTTTAAAGGCTTGGGATTGGCTATACCGCACACCAATAAAATTTCATCTTCTAAATTGATCTCCCTTTTCTGGCCGGATATTATTTGGTAGGGAAGGCCATAAACAGTGGCGCAGAAAAATATTTTTTGATGAGCTAACGGGGCTATTTCTTTTGCTACACTGCTTTTTTCTTCAACTGATAAATTTGGCGGGCACTTGGTAACAACAACAATATCGGCTCTTTTATACGAGGAGCGTTGGTCTCTCAAATCGCCTGTCGGCAAAAAAAAATCACGGGTAAAAAGATTGTTGCAATCCGTGAGTAAAATATTGAAACCTGGTTTAATACTTCTGTGTTGAAAAGCATCATCCAACAGTATCACCTGCGTGTCAGGCTTATCGTGCAATAGCTGGGGAACGGCTTCCATGCGGGCCTCTCCCACCGCTACAGCCACCCCTGGAAATTTTATATGAAACTGCATAGGTTCATCGCCGATCTCGAGGGCGGTGGTGCCGGCACCTGCAAGGGCATAGCCTCGTGTTTTGCGCTTGTATCCCCTGCTTAAGGTGGCCATTTTATAGCGATGTTGCAGCATACGTAACAAATACTCTACCATGGGCGATTTACCTGTGCCGCCAACCGATAAATTTCCAATGCAAATCAGTGGTAAGTTAAAGCCCGAAGAGTTGAGAATATTCTTGTCAAACAACCAATTTCTTATAATGATCACCAACCCGTACAGTAAAGAAAATGGAAGTAAAAGAATGCGAAAAGACTTTAGTAGATAGAAATTAAAATTCATACAACTCCTGTGGGGTGATACAGTAATTTAAAGGTATGTCAAATTGATTGGCATCGTCAATATTGTCAACCGGGTCAAAGTAGGAGAAACCTATTGCTATTACATCTTGCCGGCATTGCGCAAGAAACCGATCGTAAAAGCCTTTGCCATACCCCACACGAAAACCTTGCCTGTCGAAAGCGAGTAAAGGCACAAAAACTATATCAAGTATGGAGGCATCAATCTCCTGCCCGTTAACCGGCTCAGGTATGTTGTATTCATTGTTCATTAAAACCGTAGTTTCTGTAACCAGGTGGGCTTGCAAGGTTGAATCCTCATAATTAATTACGGGATAGGCAATTTTTAAATCGGGTAACGATAATTGAATACTCTTACCAAACAGGTGAGGCTCAATTTCGGCCCTGTCTGCCATGGGATAATAGCTCAGTAAATATTCTGCATTGTCATCAAAACTCAGTCGCTGAAATTGAATCAATAGCAGGTCGTGCATTCTCAAAATCTGGTGCGGCGTTAATTCCATCCGCTTTTGTTTATAAGCTTGCCTGCATTGTTTTTTTGTCATGATTGTGGATGAAATCAATTCTGAATAGGCGTGTACAATAGAAGAACAACCATATAAAATTAATGCCCAATGTTGTTTAATAACCCGGGACGTAATTTATGAGCATACTCCTTAATAACCTGTTTATTTATTGTAGTGAATTTTGGTATTGAAGCCAATACCGGATACCCGCTCCAATTTGCAATCTCTTCTTCATAACCGTTGGACTGGTCGTTAAAAATCCAGCCCGTCACGGGTATAGTTCGCTGTTTGCAAATGGCGGCACTCATTAACGAATGATTGATGCTGCCCAAATAATTTCGACTTACTAAAATAACCGGTGTTTGTAAAGATGTTATCAGGTCAACTATAAATTCTTTCGCATTTAAGGGAACCATTAAACCGCCTGCTCCTTCAATTATTAAAAAGTCATTACTTACCTGCAGGTTTTCAAATGTTGTAATTATTTTTTTCAGGTCGATGTCCACATTTTCTTTCCTGGCTGCAAAGTGCGGCGAAGCAGGCAGCTTAAGTTTATATACTTCGGAGTGAATGATGGTTGACGGATTACTTATCAGATCTGTTACTTCACTCGAATCTGTTCCGTCCCTGTAGCCCGCCTGTATGGGTTTCCAGTAATCAGCTTGTAAGGCTTCTGTAAGTATTGCAGATACAAGTGTTTTACCCACCCCTGTGCCGATACCTGATATGAAAATTGGAAGCATTTGAGGGAAATTAAAAAGGAAAAATTAAAAATTAAAAAAACGTAAAATGGTTATTACGGGTTGAGGTAGTTAAGAAACCCGAAACATATAAATTTATGGTTGTTTGTTAAACTTAGTGGACTTCAGTTTTTTTGGCTGTTTAACCTTAGTAGAAATTTCTGATATATTTTACCAAAACCCTGTCTGCAGGCGCAGCCTGTCAGGCTTATTACCTTATTATGATTGGCTTACTTACAATAGCTATACTTTACAAGGGATAAAATAGTGACTTGAATTTATCATACCCCACTTTTCTAAGCATAAACAAACCATTGCTCTTTTAACCTTAGTGGAAAACGGCCTATTTTGACATTTGCAACCTTATTACCTTATTCACTCTGCTTTAATATTTGAAACTAATTGATAAGGTAATAAGGTAGAATAAGTGAACTAATCTCTTTCTGATAAGGTTTTTACAAGATCACATTTTTATGGCTTGCACAGTATAATAAAGTTAGATCTCTCTTTCATAGCTTTTCTACTAAGGTTAAACAGCCGTTTTTGGCGAATTTAAAAAACCTATTCCACTAAGTTTGCCGAAGAGCCAAATTAATTCAACTTCAAAATAGAATAAACATTAAGTCTGTTCTTCAACAGAAGTAAAAAAAGTAAAAATGGTAGTTCCATAATTGCGATGAAAGGAGTAGCCCGGTGCTTTTTCATACGTATTACGCGGCGTATGCTCCAGCACAAAAAATCCACCTGGCTTAATCAGGTTTTTAGCTACAATAATCTCGGGCAATTTATCAATGGCACCCAACGCATAGGGCGGTCCTGCAAAAATAAAATCGAACTGCTCGCTGCACGAATTGAGGAAGGAGAAAACCTCCATCTTCAACACTTTACAATGGGCAATTTTTAGCAGTTCAATCGTATTTTTTATGAACGCATGCATGGTGGTGTCCTTTTCTACAATCGTAAGGTCTGTAGCACCCCTGCTGGCCAATTCATAACTTATGTTACCTGTTCCGCCAAAAAGGTCAAGTGTTTTAATGCCTTCAAGGTTCATCCTGTTTTGCAGCATATTAAACAACCCCTCTTTGGCAATATCTGTGGTTGGCCTGGTATGCGGCATGTTTGCAGGCGGCGTGATTCTTCTTCCCCCAAATTCTCCTGAGATGATCCTCATATTGCCAGGTTAAAAAGAGGTGTGAAATAATGTAATGGGTATTGATTGCAGGTCAAATTGATCTTACCCAATTGTATGGTTTCGATGGTAACATTTTTAAAATATTTCAACAACATGGAGTGTAATGCTGAAGGAATATCGATGACCCCACTAATTCTTATAATCAATTCATTACTATTTAAACCCAACTGTTTTACCAGGTTCAACCAATGGTACACCACATCTTCGGCCACCTGGTATGGAAAGGCATGCATTATTTGCAAAGCACCTTTTTCAAAAACCGCCAATAAAAAAAACCCTTCATAAAAAATTATATTCATCAAAACATCTGGTTTGTTCTTTAGCAGCAACCACTTTTCTAACAAACGGCTATAGGTATGTTGTGTTTGGCTTATTTCAAACCGATCCTTTATGTAATTGGTTGTGCTGGTCTTAAACCTATACACATTTACCGGACCTTTGCTGTCGGGAAACCTGTCGTACCCGGTTGAGTAGCCAAAGCACTCACCCAAAGCCGCGTACAAGTAATCGTCAATAAGGTCTGCTTTAAAAAATGCGGACGGGATTAAAACATTGCAATCGTTATTTATAAACAAGGTAGTAGACGCATAGGTTTTACCCAGAAGAGCAGACACATCAACAAATTCTCTAAATAGGTTGTCCAGGTTCTGGTTTTCTTCGTCGGTATATGTAAACCATTCCAGCGCATTTACATTCTCGGCCCTGCTTTTTACCACCAGGCAAATGTGATTATTCCCGGTTTCAATAATCAAATGATCACTTTCCTCTGGCTGGTAATTTTCATTTGAATAAATGCTAAAAATTTTGTTGGCCATGTGCTGGTTTTGCGATGCAAGTATACAAATTATTTACCGGCCTTAAATAGTAACATCACCCTATAGTAATTTGAAAGTAAGGCTGTTGATTTGCTGTATCCTGGTACATACTCACTATAAAGTCAGTAACGTTAGCTCATTAAGCATTTATTGCTATTGACAGGGCAATGTTAAGATTACCAATCTCTGCCGCGGCAAATAGCATTTTTGGTTCTATAAAACACACAAATGGAGTACCTTGCACCGCGTTAAATAATTGTATGTTAGATCTGTCAAATTTCGATCCCAACGTAGCCGGTAATCCAAACAATAATATTTTTGGCTTACCCTCTACCGAACAGGAGGCAAGAGTGGTTTTATTACCCGTTCCATGGGAAGTTACCGTAAGCTGCGGTGCAGGTACCGCCCGTGCTGCTGAACACATTTTTAAGGCAAGCCTGCAGGTTGACCTGTTTGACCCCGATATGAAAGATGGCTGGAAAGAAGGTTTTTTCCTGAAGGCGCTTGACCGCAAGTTGTTGCTCAAAAGCGATTACCTGCGTAAAGAGGCTGAACTGTACATCAACTTTATTTCGAAAGGTGAAGAAGTGGATGGCAACAAGTTTATGTGTAAGAGCCTGAAGGACATTAACGAGGGCAGCCTTTTTATGAACAATTGGGTGTACGAGCATACCAGGGAACTTCTTAAAAAAGATAAACTGGTAGGACTTATTGGTGGCGACCATAGTACCCCCCTTGGATTTTATAGAGCAATTGGAGAAAAATTTGGTGAGTTTGGAATTTTACAGATAGATGCACATGCCGACCTGCGCAACGGATACGAGGATTTTAAATACAGCCATGCCTCAATTATGTACAATGCCCTTGCCGAGGTACCCAACTTAAGCAAGCTGGTTCAGGTGGGTGTAAGGGATTACTGCTCCGACGAATATAAATTTATATGTGAGAACAACGACAGGATTACCACTTATTTTGATGCTGAAATTAAGACCCGCCAATATGAAGGCGAAACCTGGAAGAGTATTGCAGATGAAATAGTAAACCAACTGCCTCAAAAAGTATTTTTCAGTTTCGATGTAGACGGGCTTGATCCCAAGTTATGCCCCAATACAGGCACACCGGTTGCCGGCGGATTTGAGGCAGAACAAGTGATTTACCTGTTTAAAAAAGTGGTTGCATCGGGAAGGCAATTAATAGGTTTTGATTTAAACGAAGTGGGCGTAGGCGAAGGTTTAGATGCCAATGTTGCAGCCAGAATATTATTTAAACTTTGTAACCTTCTGGTAAAAAGCAATGCGGCTGTAATGGCTTAAAGGCTTTTACCCGAAACCATCTGCTCAAAATAAATGGTATACGATTACCTGATATCATTAAAGCGGCCTGATTATAAAATTATTGACCTGGTAAGCCAGTTATTGTACCTGGTTGCTTTTGCTACTTTCATTTTTTTTGCAACCAAATCACAGGGGATTGTAAATGGTTACTGGCTATCAGCCCTTATACTCCTGGTTATATTTTTATACTTAAAGTTTAAAATTGCAAGAAAAAAAAGGGCTTATTATACAGCAGGTTTGGCCATTGCAGCCATCACTTTTTTAGCCGGTCCAAATAGAAATCTTTTTATCTTTTTCTTTTATGTTGCCAGCCTGCTTATTGAAAGAGAATTGAAATTTCATAAAGAAATAGGGTTTACCGAAAAAGAGATCGTTTTTAATACGCTCATCAGCAAACAGTACGATTGGGCAGACATGAACAACGTTTTAATTAAAGATGGATTGCTAACCCTCGATTTTAAGAACAATAAAGTGATTCAGAAAGAAATTGAAGGCGATGTTTCTAAGGAGATTGAACAGGAATTTAATTCATTTTGTATAGTGCAGGTTGAGTATAGTCGTTAGTTCTTAATGAATAGTGACTAGTTAGTAGTTAATAGTTGAATAATGAATAGTGAATAGTGAATAGTGAAAAAGTAAAAAATGAAAAAGATAACCGGAAAAGTGAAACGTAAAAGATGAAAAGTAAAACGAGAGGTATTCTACATTCAACATTTAAAATTCAACACAAACTAAGGAAAACGTGAAAGGTGAAACGTGAAAAATAAAAAGTAAAAAGTAAAAATGAGAAGTATATTTCATTCAATATTCAACATTTAAAATTCAACCCAATCGGCTCTGTATAATTCAACATTTAAGATTCAACACAACAACTTACAACCTATAACTTATAACCTATAACTTAAAACTTTGCATTCCCCCTACATATTATATTCAGATGGTAACGGAAATATTTTTGAAGATACCAGTCTCTATGTCACCGGTCGCACAGGATGGGATGCAATAGCAATACCCGAAGATGAATGGATTGAATTACCTGAAGGGGGACAATTGTATGAATTGCCTGGCCGCCGGGGCATTGGAATAGATGTTGAAACGGGTGATATGCGGTTATGCGAAAAAGGATGGGCAGTAGCTGCTTTCATTCCCCCGGCACATACCGGTTTTTACCTTGCAGCATACGAAGCCGCTCCTAATGCTCCTACCCTACCCTTATTTTGTTATACAGCCGCAGGCTGGGAAGATGATAAATTTTATGTACCTGCTATAAGAATTGAACAGGACATCAGGCAAAACAGCAGCGGGTACAACGAAGACACGGTAACTGTTGGCGTGCAAAAATTACTGGAAGCATATCCGCACAATCGCCTGGTAGAACACCTTGCCAATAATTGCGCACTTACCTACAAATGCCCTGCTGCCCGAAACTTTTTTATCGGACGTTGGGAGTGCCCTATACCATCATCGCCGGCTTGCAATGCCAATTGTTTGGGTTGCATTTCTTTTCAGCCCGAAGAAGAAACGATTGTATCAACACAGGACCGTTTGACCTTTAAGCCGACCGCACACGAGATTGTGGAGTACACCGTACCGCATCTTGAAACAGCGCCCTATCCAATTGTAAGTTTTGGCCAGGGTTGCGAAGGCGAGCCTTTATTAATGTGGCAAACCATTCGCGAAGCCATCGTTGAAATACGCAAACACACTTCAAAAGGAAGCATCAATATTAACACCAATGGATCTATGCCGAAGGCCGTAAAAGCCTTATGCGAGGTGGGCCTTGATAGCATTCGTGTTAGCCTGAACAGTGTGCGCAAACATGTGTACGATCCCTATTACTGCCCCAACAATTATAAGTTTGAAGACATAATTGAAAGCCTGAAAGTGATGAACAGCTTTGGTGGGTGGACCAGCATAAATTACTTTGTTTTTCCGGGTATGACGGACAGTGTTGAAGAGTATGAAGCTTTGCGAAAAGTCATCCGGGAAACCGGTTTGAAGATGATACAGTGGCGCAATTTCAATATCGATCCCGACTGGTACCTTAGTAAAATAAATATTACCGACACCGGCGAGGCACTTGGTATCAAACAACTGATGGAGTTAATACATGAGGAATTTCCTGAAGTTAAGTTTGGCTATTTCAACCCACCCATGGAGCGAATTAAAGGAGATTTTAAATTGGATTTTGCGCACCATTAATTGATTTATGTACTTAGCAGAAAATCTCTCTTCGGCGGCCGTTGCTGCCTGCCCCGTCACATTATCGCATAGGCGTCAACCTTATTTTTTTAAATTGCATTGATAAGTTGTGCCATATTAGTCCTGTCATTTCTTTGTTCATAGCAGCAATGTTTATATAATTGTTTTTTCTGTTTTGGTGATGAAGCCGTTATTAGTTTTATTAAATTGTTGCAGGCATACGAAAGTAATT
>JAJAYD010000218.1 GCA_026786345.1 Chitinophagaceae bacterium | reverse complement strand
TGCATAAATGGTGCGTAAAAATCGGTAGTCAATCCGGGTGCGCTTGCAACGATAAACTGGTAACCGGGAAAGCTTTTTGTTACAGCCAGCATAACAGGTAGCTTCTTATTGATCTCTTGTTTGCGGCTGCCCGGTAGCAAGGCAATAATCTTCCTGGCAGTTTCAATAGGCTTGTGCGGCAAACTTTTATAACGTTCGATTACTTCTACCAGGGGATGCCCAACATACTCAACCTGGTAATCAAACGTTTTATAATATTCCTTTTCAAACGGCAGTATGACCAGCATTACGTCTACTGTTTTTTTAATAGTATGAACCCGCTTTTCTTTCCATGCCCATACCTGTGGAGAGATGTAATACACCACCTTATAATTTTTCTCTTTGGCCCATTCCGCAATTTTAATATTGAAGCCAGGATAATCGATTAAAACAATTACATCAGGATGGTACTCTTCTATATCTTTTTTACAAAACGATAGATTTTTAAGAATGGTGGGCAGGTTTTTTACGACCTCTATAAACCCCATAAAGGCAAGATCTTTATAGTGCTTTACAAGGGTACCTCCTTCGGCTTTCATAAGGTCGCCACCCCAGCAACGAATATCAGCGTGAGGGTCTAGTATATGTAGCTGCTGCACCAGGTTGCTTCCATGCAGATCTCCACTGGCTTCACCCGCAATAATGTAATATTTCATAACGGTTCAAAATTAGCACAAGGCCAATGAAACCGGATGTATTTCAAATTCATCCTGCTCTTTAGCCCAACAAAGCAGTATTCACAAACCGTTGAAGGTTAAAATTTTGAAGATGGTGTGTATATAATTGTTGCACCTTAAAATGATTACCTGAAGAAAAAGTACATTGAAAAAAGCTTCTATGAAAAGATACGGTAGAAGTGAGTTCCGATAAACC
The DNA here is from genome assembly GCA_026786345.1 of Chitinophagaceae bacterium. Taxonomy (GTDB): domain Bacteria; phylum Bacteroidota; class Bacteroidia; order Chitinophagales; family Chitinophagaceae; genus Segetibacter. Next base: position 2,541 of record JAJAYD010000218.1, on the reverse strand, counting down.
GGAATTAAAATGACACAACCGGAGTAAAATAAAGAACAAATGTTCGTCCCCAAAAAAGCGACAATTTTAAAATGCACCGTGTGAAACCGATGAGCTAAAATTGAAAGGATTGCGTTGCCTGACCCGGGAGGTAAGAACTCAGGTGTTACTATGAACACCTCCGGAATTTGAAAGTTGCTCGCATCAATCACCCTATAATTTTATACAACAAGGCGCTGATTGCATAAATACAGGTTACTACAAATATTCCTTTTGCTGTGCGGTCTTTGCGGGTGTTGATGTAGTACGTAAATACCACGGCATTGGCTAAAAGCGAAATGCTTACGATCCCTGTCAGCAACGCTTTTTGAGCAAACATTACAGTAAAAAATTCTTGAAGGGTAAACATCCTGAATTGGATGAGGTAGTATATAAACATACCAGCAACCGGGGCTAAAAATCCCAACAAAATACCCAGTCGCAGGCTATCTCTTTTTAACATCAAACTAAAATTTTAAGGTCTTTTCCAGTTTTTCTTTCAACTTGTAATGGGTAAGGTCAAACTGCACCGGTACAATACTTACATAATTATGATTTAAAGCCCAAACATCTGTATCGCGGCCACGGTCAAAGTTTACAAACTCACCCGTTAACCAATAATATTTGCGGCCATTGGGATCAAGCCTTTCATCAAAATCCTCTACGTATTTGGCATAAGCCTGCCGGCATACTTTTACACCTTTAATCAGTTCCGCTGCAATTGCCGGAACGTTTACGTTCAAACACAAATGCTTGTCAATGGACTTGCTGTTCAGAATTTGTTCAACCAGTAACGTTGCATATTTTTTGGCCCCTGAAAAGTCTGCTTCAATGCTGTAATCCAGCAACGAAAATCCTATACTTGGTATGCTTTCTATACAAGCCTCAACGGCAGCACTCATAGTACCCGAGTAAATAACGTTAATGGAATGATTGGCTCCATGGTTAACACCGCTCAGGCAGATATCTGGTTTGCGATGCAAAATTTTATCAACCGCAAGCTTTACACAGTCAACAGGAGTTCCGCTACATTGCCAGGCTTCTATATCGGCAAAATTGTGAGCCGAAACCAGGCGCAATGGATTACCAATAGTAATAGCATGGCCCATGCCACTTTGAGGTTTATCGGGCGCCACCACCACCACTTTACCAAGGTGTTTTACAGCATCAACCAATGCAGCCAAACCCGGGGCTGTAACGCCATCGTCGTTTGTAATTAATATAACCGGTTCTTCTTTTGTTGCTTTCTTTCTTGTAGCCATAACTTTTACTAACGTGTAAAAATGCTATTAAAATACCTGCAAGAAAAAAATTATTTGGTAAACTAAAATGTTTAGTATTTTTGAAACTAAACAAATTAGTACCACCATGACGCAGGCCGGTAAAAATTTAAAATACCTCCGCAAACTACGGGGATGGACACAGGAAGAATTTGCAGCTAAACTAAAAATTAAAAGATCGTTATTGGGGGCTTATGAAGAAGAAAGGGCAGACCCAAGGATTGAAGTGTTGGAAATAGTTAGTGGCATTTTTAAAATTACCCTTGATGAACTTTTATTAAAGGATGTTAGTGCTGCAAAGGGAAGTTCTTACCTGGAGAAAAGACGACAATTAAAATTGGCTTCAAATGTTGCAGAAATTCAGTTTGTACCCATAAAAGCTGCCGCAGGTTACCTGGCGGGTTACGCAGATCCTGAATTTGTTGATGAACTGAACACTTTTACTTTACCTATGATGGAAGCGGGCAATTACAGGGCTTTTGAAATTGTAGGTGATAGCATGTTGCCCACGCAAAGCGGTTCGGTAATAGTAGGCGAAAAACTGGAGGATATAGAAAATGTGAAGACCAGCAACACCTACATTGTCATTTCGAAAAGCGAAGGCATAGTTTATAAAAGAGTCTTGAAAAGTAACCGAACAAAGAATAAAGTAACCCTTGTTAGCGACAACCCTGTGTATGAACCGTACCAGGTTGACATGCAGGATATACTGGAGATTTGGCAGGCCAAAACGATTATTTCGAAGGCCAACGTTCAACAGCGTTGGGATGTAAATCAACTGGCCAACCTGGTTAATAATCTGCAAGACCAGGTAAGTACTTTAAAAAAGAAATTGAATTAGCTTTCTTACTTTGGGGGTTAGAAAAGTAACGGCAGGGGCAACCCTGCTGTTTGCTTTTTATGAATTTTGATTGAAGGAAGAACAGCTATCATTAACCTTATTTACCATTGGTAGTGTTCGTACAGATCAAAAGCAGTTTTAAACGTGTTGCAATGTGCCTCTACTATAATTTTTACGTCTGGCGAATAACCTCCTCCCAATGATATGGCGCAGGGAATGTGGGACTGTTTTAAGTGTTGCAACACAATGCGATCACGCTGCATGCATCCTTCAATAGTAACCTTTAGTTTTCCAAATTTATCTGTCTCCAAAATATCAACTCCGGCCAAATAGAAAACAAAGTCAGGTTGCTGTTCCTGTATAAGTTTTGGTAATGTTTCAGAAAGAATTGACAAGTAAGCT
>JAJAYD010000217.1 GCA_026786345.1 Chitinophagaceae bacterium | reverse complement strand
CTGTTATACTGTATTACCACCATGCTGGCCAACAAATAATAGGGCATCACCACCGCTTCGTCAAATTGCCAAGCAAAACTAGTTCCCTGCTTTTTTACAACTCCTATTATGTTCAGCGATTTTCCTTTATACTTAATCTGCTTACCCAAAGCATTTTCAGCATTGCCAAATAAATTTTCTGCATTGGTATAACCTAATACAGCTACCGGCGACCCTTGTTTAAATTCTGCATCACTTACGTAACGGCCAAACTCCACTGGCACGCTTACAATCTGGCTAAAACTTTCGGTTACACCAAAACTCTGCACATTGCTTAACGAAAAATCGTTGTAATCCAAATCGCTGTTGGTTCGTATGGTATAAGCAACATCTGATGCTAATTGCGACCGTGCCTGTATGTAGTCCATTTCATGCAGCTTAGGATAAGGGCGTTTAATATACTTCCACCAGGCAAAATTTCCGTCATCATTTTTATATGGCATTTTGTCAACATAAATCGTGTTGCTGCCAAGGCTCTTCATGTCGGCCTGCACTTTCAATTTTAGACTGTCAACGGTTGCCAGTACCCCGATGATGCAAAAAATACCTATAGTTATTCCAAACAACGAAAGAAAAGTCCGTAACTTATTATTACGCAACTCCTGTAGCGCCATCTTAAAACTGTTCCATACAATCGAAAGCATTGTAAGCATAAACCAAATGTAACAATCCTGTATAAACATCCATAAAATATTACAGGGATGGTAGGTAAGCTCTGTTGCATGTTGTTGATATTAGTGCAATCTGTAGTTCAACAATAATCCGAAGCGATAAAAAAGATGGGCAAAAGTTTACTTAGAAGCCGTTTAAAAACGATGTTTTATAATACCAACAGCAGTTTTCTATAGCTTCTTCCTCCGCTATAGCGGGGCACTTTATCTTTAGTAAATGTGGCATCTTTAGTTTCAAAATCAAAGTTTGAAATTAAATTTAAACAGCTTCTTAGAGGGTTTAAAACGAATGGTAGGATACGAATAAAAACAGTGGGATCGTAAACCAAACATATAATTGATTGTTTGTCATATACCGCCGTTAAAATAATTAATGTTAAATGTATTTGGTGACTTTCGTGTGTTATTTTTGCACCGATTTTTTTCAAATACAAAACCCGCTATATGACCTTGAAACAAATGTTCACCTCTTCCATCGGCAAGAAATTTGTTATGGCGCTCACCGGCATCTTTCTCATTACCTTTTTAATAGTACACGTAGGACTGAATGCCACCATTTGGGCGAATGATCATGGACAAATGTTTAACACGGGCGCCAACTTTATGGGCTCCATGCTGGTGATCCGCCTAATGGAGATCGGTTTGTTTGCAGGTATTATTTTACACTTAATTCAAGGCTATTTGCTTACCCTGGATAACCAGAAAAAAAGATCTATAAAATATGCAGTCGACTATGGCAACGAGGGTAGCAAATGGTACAGCCGTAGTATGGGTTTGCTGGGTACTTTATTGTTGTTATTCCTGATTATGCATATCTATCATTTTTGGATCCCTTCACGTTTTGGTGGTATAGCAAATGTTCAGGCTTTGCAGGAGATAGACTATCCAAACGGTTTGGGCAAACAATACCATAACTTATTTGCTGAAATGATCAATGTGTTTCAAAATCCCTTAATAGTGTTGCTATATGTAGCAGGGTGTATTTCGTTGGCCTATCATCTGATGCATGGCTTTGAAAGTGCTTTCAGAACCGTTGGGGTTCACAACAAACGCTATTTAAATATGTTACGTTATGGTGGCCGGGGCTTCGCAATTATTGTATCAGCCGCATTTGCCATGATGCCCGTGAGCATGTATTTGGGTTGGGTGAAGTTGTGAGTGGTGAGTTGTCAGTGGTGAGACGTGAAAGCTGGGTGGTGGGTGGTGAGTGGTGAGTTGTCAGTGGTGAAATGTGAGTGGTGAGATGTGAAAGGTGGGTGGTGAGTGGTGAAACGTGAAATGTGAGAGGTGAGTAATAAACAGTGGGAAGTGAGACGTACAAGGTGAAAGGTGAGACGTGAAAGGTGAGTGGTGGGTGGTGAGTGGTGAAACGTGAAATGTGAGAGGTGAGTAATAAACAGTGAGACGTGAGACGTACAAGGTGAAAGGTGAGACGTGAAAGCGGGAAGGCTGAAACGTGCGGAAGAGAACGATCATTGAGAGGAGAAAGCTTAAACAAAGGGAAAAAAGTTCATTTTTATTTTTGACTTTTTACTTTTCAATTTTTACTTTCCATCAAAAAGTTCCCACTTACCATGCCGTACAAGTGAGTGACACAACGATGTTGCTACCCGGTACAAATGCCGGCTAAAAAAAAGAGTATATTCTAATTAAAATAATCCCCGGTTTATGTTAGATGCAAAAATTCCTGCAGGCGATCTGAACAGTAAATGGACCAGTTATAAAGACCATTGCAAGTTGGTCAATCCCGCCAATAAGCGTAAAATGGAAGTCATTGTTATTGGTACCGGTTTAGCCGGCGCTTCGGCTGCGGCTGCCTTAGGCGAAATGGGCTACAAAGTAAAAGCCTTCTGCTTTCAGGATAGTCCCAGGAGGGCACATAGTATAGCTGCCCAGGGTGGTATTAATGCTGCCAAAAATTATCAAAACGATGGTGACAGTGTTTTCCGTTTGTTTTACGACACCATAAAAGGTGGCGACTACCGCAGCCGCGAAGCAAACGTTCACCGCCTTGCAGAAGTTAGTGGAAACATAATTGACCAGTGCGTAGCGCAAGGTGTTCCTTTTGCACGTGAGTACGGCGGATTGTTAAGCAACCGTTCGTTTGGAGGCACACAGGTACAGCGTACGTTTTACGCAGCAGGTCAAACCGGTCAGCAGTTATTAATTGGTGCTTACCAGGCGCTGGAACGCCAGGTGGCCTTAGGTAACGTAAAAATGTACAACCGCCACGAAATGCTCGATGTGGTAATTATAGATGGCAAGGCCAGAGGAATTATTGCACGCAACCTGGTAAATGGTGAACTGGAAAGACATGCCGGGCACGCTGTTTTACTTTGCAGTGGTGGCTATGGCAACGTATTTTATCTGTCAACCAATGCAATGGGCAGCAACGTTACTGCCGCCTGGAAGGCGCACAAAAAGGGCGCCTATTTTAGCAATCCTTGTTTCACCCAAATTCACCCAACCTGTATACCGGTAAGTGGCGATCACCAAAGTAAGCTTACGCTTATGAGCGAAAGTTTACGGAACGATGGCCGCATTTGGGTTCCTACAAAACAAAATGACACCCGCAAGGCAAGCGAAATACCCGAGGAAGAAAGGGATTATTATTTAGAGAGAAGGTATCCTGCATTTGGTAACCTGGTACCGCGTGATGTGGCTTCAAGGGCTGCCAAAGAAAGATGCGATGCGGGCCATGGTGTTGGCACCAGCAGGCAGGCGGTTTATCTTGATTATGCTGCAGCCATTGAAAGATATGGTAACATTGAAGCAGGTAAGAAAGACATGCACAATGTAGATCCGGCAGCCATAGTTTCTATGGGTAGAGAAGTGGTAAAGGAAAAATATGGTAACCTGTTTGACATGTACGAGAAGATTACAGGCGAAAACCCTTACGAGTTACCCATGCGGATTTTTCCTGCTGTACACTACACCATGGGTGGTCTTTGGGTTGATTATGAATTGCAAACTTCCATAACCGGTTTATATAGTTTAGGCGAAGCAAACTTTAGCGATCATGGTGCCAACAGATTAGGTGCATCGGCATTGATGCAGGGGCTTGCTGATGGTTACTTTGTAATACCCTACACAATAGGTAATTACCTGGCCGATGAAATCAGAAACCCCACTCCTTCTACTGACGATGCGGCTTTTGTGCAGGCAGAGAAAGAAGTTGCTGATAGAATTAACACGCTAAAAAATATCAATGGAACTCAAACAGTAGAAAGCTTTCATAAGCGTTTGGGTAAGATTATGTGGGATAAGTGCGGCATGGCCCGCAATGCAGAAGGGCTAACCAAAGCCATAGAGCAGATCAGGCAATTGAAAGAGGAATTTTGGAGAGATGTTAAGATACCCGGAGATATAAACGAAATGAACTGGGAGCTGGACAAAGCTAACCGGGTGGCCGATTTTATTGAACTGGGGGAATTGATGTGTATGGATGCATTAGACAGAAAGGAAAGTTGTGGCGGACATTTTAGGGAAGAATACCAGACCGAAGAAGGCGAAGCCTTGCGTGACGATGCTGATTATATGTATGTAGCATCGTGGGAGTATAAAGGCAATCACAACTGGGACTTGCATAAAGAACCATTGGAGTACGAAGTGGTGAAACCTACGCAACGGAGTTATAAATAATGGATTGAATGTTTTTAAAACCAGTTTTGTTTTTAACAATAATTGCCTGTTGTTTGGGTTGTACGCCACGGCAGAACAGCCGGAATAAGATGGCCAAGCCAATAGAAAACCTTCAATTGAATGCAGGCAACCAGGCCTTAAATAAAATTGTATTTCTAACTTTTGAAGTGACGTTAACAGATAGTGCCCATGAAGAATACGCGTTCAGGCTTATTAATAAAACTTTCTCAAGCGGTACACTAAAAAAAGGAAGACAGGGCAAGGGGGAAACAAACGATCGTGGATTTTTATATTACACTTTGGACGAGAATAATACCAAACCAATTTTTGCGAAAGTTCCCGATCCGTTAGAAATGCAATTAGAATATCCGGGTGAGAACCAGTCAATGGAGAAGAAAACATTTTATAGAAAAAAAGGTGAAGTAACCCTTCGTTTTCAATTTGAAAAAAGCAGTAAAACAATATCTATATTTAAAGTGGCGCAACACTCTCAGGCTCTTAAAAAAGTTTATTATGCAACACTTTAACCCTTTCCCATTTATTTTTAAACAAATTGCTTTTGGAGCGCTGGTTTTATGCAGTTACCAGTCACGGTCACAGGTATTTTCTATGGATACGATTATGCGTAATGGTGAGCGGCCAAACCGCATAAATATGGTTTACCTGAGTGATGGTTACCTGGCTGGTCAGGTTGCTTCTTTTGTTACCAACGCCACTACTATTAACACAGCATTATTTTCACAGCCACCCTTTTCTGCCTACAAGAATTTCTTTAATTCATATGTTGTAAAATCTCCTTCCATAGCTTCGGGTGCAAAGCATCCCGGAACAGCAAGTGATGAGCACACATCAGGAGGTCAACCCATAATAAATCCAGACAATTACTACCAAAGTACTTTCGATTTTTTTTCCATCCACCGATTACTCGTTCCTCAAAACAATACAAATATTTTCAACGCATTAAGCAGCAATCTGCCTGATTACGACCAGGCATTTATGGTGGTTAATTCAACCTATTATGGTGGTTCGGGAGGCTCCGTTGCAACCGCTTCTATTCATCCCAGTTCAACCGAAGTAGCTATTCATGAACTGGGACATTCGTTTGCAGGTTTGGCCGACGAATATTGGGCCGGTGCCAGCTATGCTGCAGAGAAACCTAACATGACGCAAAACAGCAATCCGGCAACAGTAAAGTGGAAAAACTGGTATGGTCTAAACAACATTGGAATTTTTCCTCATGGTTCTGCGGGTTTGCAGGCTACCTGGTACAAGCCACACCAACTTTGCAAAATGCAATACCTGGGCTATCAATTTTGTTCGGTTTGTAAAGAAAGGATTATCGACCGGGTACATGAATTGGTTAATCTGGTGGATAACATGGTACCGGCAACTAATTCGTTTACTTTATCAAACACCAATCCTGTTGATTTTTCGATAACCACGGTTAAAACCATTCCTTCAACCATACAGGTTAAATGGTACCTGAACGGTTCTTTAACTCCTTTTGCAACCAACCAGGATGCAGTGAGTATTCCATTTGGTGATCTTAATAATGGTAACAACACGGTTGTAGCCCAGGTAATTGATAACACTGATTTATCAAAATCGTACCTGCCGGCGGCGGGTTATATTAACACCCTAACCTGGACGGTAAATAAACCTGCTGTTCTACCCCTGCGATTATTAAAATTTGCAGGTAATGTAGTTGAAAAGTCAGGCTTATTGCTTTGGGAAGTTGACGATACTAAAGACCTGGAATCATTTACAATCGAAAAAAGTAAAGATGGAAATAACTTTACCACACTAAGCAACGTAAAGGGAGATGTATTTAATAAGAAGTACACATTTACTGATCCTAACCTGTTGTTTCCATTTTCATTTTACAGGCTGAGGATTAATCAAAAAGACGGGGCGGGTTTTTATAGCAGTGTACTTCGTTTGCAGAATAGTTTTGATAAACTGAATTACAAAGTTTACCAGGATGCATCATTACACAAGTATCATTTGAGCGTTGGCCTACAGGATAAACAAGATATATCTATAAGGATTGCAGATGCTGCGGGAAGGGTTGTTTACCGCAAAGCATTTGGCAAACCAGGTTTGCAACTCGAACACGATTTTAACCTTTCGGGTAAACCTGCCGGCACTTATTTTATGAATATTATGATTGGAACCAATTTACATACCGTACAATTATTAGCTAATTAAAAAACTATAGTACGTACTAAAATAATAATATCGAACATTACAATATGAACCTTACACTTAAAGTGTGGCGCCAGAAAAACAACAAAACAAAAGGAAGTTTTGAGACTTACCAGGTTCGTGATATTTCTTCTGAAATGTCGTTTCTTGAAATGATAGATGTGTTAAATGAAAGTTTGGTGATGGATGAAAAAACTCCGATTGCTTTTGATCATGACTGTCGCGAAGGTATTTGTGGTTCCTGCGCTATGTACATTAACGGTAAACCACATGGCCCGTGGAAGGGTACTACTGTATGCCAGTTGCACATGAGGGCATTTAAAAACGGAGATACCATTGTTGTGGAGCCCTGGAGGGCCAATGCGTTTCCTGTAATTAAAGACCTTATTGTTGACCGGTCAGCTTTTGACCGCATTATACAGGCCGGTGGTTATATTAGCGTTAATACTGGTAATGCCGTTGATGGAAATGCAATAGCCATTGATAAATATAATGCTGATACTTCTTTTGCTGCTGCTGCCTGTATAGGTTGTGGCGCTTGTGTGGCTGCCTGCAAAAACAGTTCTGCTATGTTATTTGTTGCGGCAAAGGTGTCGCACCTGGCTTTGTTACCACAGGGTGGCCCCGAGAAAAAGACAAGATCGCTAAACATGATCACCCAAATGGACCGCGAAGGCTTTGGTGCCTGCACCAATACAGGCGCCTGCGAAGCAGCTTGTCCCAAAGAAATATCGCTTACCAACATAGCAAGATTAAACCTTGAATATATTGGTGCTGGTTTAACCGTAGATGCAGGATAATTTTTTAAGAATAACTACAAGCCATTCTGAAAAGGATGGCTTTTTTTATGCAAAATAACAACTATGTCATATACCGTTCCGCCTCAGACACATATTGGGCATGTGCATTTAAAAGTTGCTGATATTGATCGTGCCTTATTGTTTTACCTGGGGCTGCTGGGGTTTCAAATAACGCAACGATATGGAAGTGCCGCAGTATTTTTATCGGCCGGTGGTTATCATCATCATATAGGTTTGAATACCTGGTACAGCAAAGGTGCGCCGCCTGCTGCCGAACGTAGTGCAGGCCTTTTTCATCATGCTATTTTATACCCAACCCGCAAAGACTTAGCTGTTATTTTTAAAAGATTGCTCGACCACCAATATGCTATAACAGGCACAGCAGACCACGGCGTTTCAGAAGCAATCTACCTGAACGATCCGGATGAAAATGGCGTGGAATTATATTGGGACCGGCCTAAAGAACAATGGCCAATTGATGCAGACGGCAACCTGCAAATGGTAACGGAAGCACTTGATATAAAAAGCTTGTTAGCCGAACTGGATGGTTAAAACAACAAGCTTGATAGCTTGAAACTTTAGTTGTTATGGCTAATTCTTATTTTTAGGTGCTATTGGGAAAGAGCCAATTTCCCATACAAGAAAGTATTTCTAATTTTAATAGCCCCATCGGGGCGATATTTTGGTAACAGGGATGTAATTTGAAAATGTATATAAGCCCCTTCGGGGCGACAATTTTTATGGCAAATACTTATTCCCAAATCACAATTCATGCAGTCTTTGCTGTCCGGTATAGAGAAAATTTTATTCTTAGAGATTGGCGGGATAGTTTACATCAATATATTTCAGGCATTGTAACAGGAAAAGGTGCAAAATCATTGGCAGTGGGTGGATGGAAAGATCATGTTCATATACTGTTCGGGATGCCTCTTACAACTTGTGTTGCTGACTTTATGAGTGCTGTAAAAGCAAACAGCAGCACGTGGATTAATGAACAACGATTAGTAAAAGGAAAGTTTCAATGGCAGTCAGGTTATGGGGCCTTTTCTTATGCAAAAAGTCAAAGAAATGTTGTGATTAATTATATCATGAATCAGGAGGAACATCATAGAACAAAATCATTTAAGGAAGAATATTTAAAAATGCTTACAGACTTTGAGGTTGAGTACGAGGATACATATCTTTTTGAATTTTATCAATGAGAAGATAAAATGCCACCCCGCTGGGGCTACACCGCTCCTCAGCATGCTTCAATAGTTACCAAAATTTCAGCCCAAAGGGCTTTTAAGAATTATCAAAATCGCATATACATATTTCTCATAAAATTATTCATACCTCACAATAAAAATTAGCCCAGGTTACTTTTAAACAAATTGACAGGCTATATTATAAATTTTTCTTCCCGCAAAGCGGAATAAACGAGCAAAGCATTTAATGAGCAACAGCTATTTTAAGTTTAAACAATTTACAATTGAGCAAGATGCATGTGCTATGAAAGTTTGTACAGATGCATGCCTTTTTGGTGCGTGGGTGGCTCAAGAAATTATAAAACTAAAGGTTGAAAAGATATTAGATATCGGAACAGGAACCGGCTTATTGAGCCTGATGTTGGCCCAACAGAATAACCTTACTATTGATGCGGTAGAAATTGATGATGCTACAGCAAAGCAGGCAAATGAGAACGTCATTACATCGCCCTGGGCAAACAAAATAAAAGTTATAAAAGCTGACATAAGAAAACTGGAAAAGGAAGAGAAGTATGATTTCATTATTTCTAATACACCCTTTTTTGATAACGATCTTAAAAGCGAAAACGAGCAACGCAACAGGGCTTTACACAGTTCAGATTTGTCTGCCAACGAATTGATATTATCCATAAAAAGATTGCTAAAGACCGATGGGTATTTTGCATTGCTTTTACCTCCACACCGCGCAAACCAACAAGAACAAATAGCTAATGATGCAGGCTTTTTTATAAGCCAACAAGTAACTGTAAGGCAAACAGAACAGCACGGAGCTTTTAGAGTAATGTTGCTGTTTTCGAATAATAAAACAGAGCCTGAATTTTCTGAAATGGTTATTAAAAAGCAAGGACAATATTCAAAAGAATTTACCGCTTTACTTAAAGATTATTACTTGTATCTCTAATGAGTTTGTCTTATGGATACACGATAACTATAGCAAAGTTCAATGCTCCTCTACTAATGCATAATCGTGCAGGTAATTAAAATGAGCAGTAAGCTGACCGTCTTTTACAATGGTTGCCCGTTCTATTACATCCGAGGTTCCCTGCCTGATATCGCTCAGCACATATTTTATAAGCTGGTCGCCAAAGTACCTGCTGGCATCGCGTGGTAACTCGTTGGGCAGGTTTCCTACAGCCATAACATCAACTCCAAAAGGCTGGTAAGGTGCAATAGCTTGCCGGCTGATCGCGTCAACTCCATATACGGGATGTTCAATGGTGCTGTCGCCAAGGTTACAGGGAATGCTCCCGTTTTTATCATCTGATATGTCTGCAATAGTTACAATCCTGAAATCCGGTTTCAACATATCTTCCCAGTTAAACAACCTTGGTATTTCCTGCTCCCAGTATACACCGTTAAGCAATATATCGGTTGTAGACAAATAGGGGTCAAACTTACTTTTATACAGCGTTGGATGTTCATGAAACTCAAGCCTGTTGTACTTTTTTGTAATCCTATGTTCGTATAAATTTGCACCTTTTAAATGAACATACACCGGGTAAGTAAAGTCTCTTTCAAGGTACTCATCCGGTTCAACTTCTATAACGCCTAACAGGTTCATAATCTCCAAAATACCACTGGCTACACGACCGCTGCCGGTTACTGCAATTTTTACAATAGGTACATTCAAACCAAAATAGGTACGTATTAAAGTGTTATAACTTTTGGTACCTGCAACCCTCCCCAAATCGTAGGCACCCGTTCTAAAACCATAAGCCATCATGCCATTGTGTGCGCCCACAATACCTGCAAAAAAACCGAAACCAATAATGCGTTGCCCATCCGCATGCTCCAGGCATTCGTAATCGATAAGGGTAATTTTATTTTCGATAATGGTTTGCAGCAGGCGCCTGTTATGCGGTTGCTTTTTTTTGGTATGAGAAAAAAACATGTACCGCTTGCCTGGCAACAAATCGTGAACGGGCACTTCTTTTATACCCATCAACAGGTTGCAGGCATTCAGGTCTTCACTCACTTCTATACCTGCCTTTATATACTCAACGTCGGTAAAACAACGATTGCTGCAAGGCTGAACGATTATCCTGATATCGTTGAAATTTTTTTGCAACCACTTGCAATGGGCCGGTGTAAGCGCTACCCTGTTATCAGGCGGAATTTTTCCTTCGCGTATTAAACCTATTATTAGCATTTGTTGTGACAGTTTTACAAAATGGATTATTATGGCCAACAACTACTCTTATTTACAAGGAGCAGGTAAGTAGTAACACGCTTTTTGTTGATGGCGTTACTTTAAACCGGTCGTCGATTCGTTGGCCCACTACCCAAACTATTTTTTTATTCATTTCTATCACCCACACTTTTTCCTTTGCCGATTTTGATAATTTATTGTCGATAAAAAAACGACTTAGCTTCTTTTTCTTTTTCATTCCTAACGGATAAAAATAGTCGCCCTGTTTCCATTTACGAAGCAACAAGGGGAAAACAATTTCATTGCTATCTATGCAACCGGTTAACGCAGATACAGGCACTTTAAAACTGCTATCAATTGTTTGATGTTGAATGGATAAAACCGAATGATCGAACGCTACACTTGCATCACCTGCTTCAATCAAAATATTAGCGGCCTGCAAACTTTCAACCGGCGAAATGATAAGCCATTTTCGATTTTTTATAATACGGTGTGTTGCGGATGCTACATACTTCCCACTGTCACTATCCAGCAAATGGATCACTTCATCTGCCTGGCTAGCCGTAAAAGCATACTCCTTTATTATTTCATAAACTATGGTTCTTAAAGGGATGGTTTTGGCCAGCTTTAAAACTGGTATGTGTACCTCCTGTTCCTTAAACTCCAATAGCTTTTTTTTGTGCTGATCAACAGATTGATGGAACAATACTTCAGCTTCCTTAAAGCGCTCAATATTGCTCAATAGATTATGCTCAACCCCGGGATACAAAGACTTTAGTTGTGGCATGATATGTTGCCTGATATAATTGCGGCTGTACTTGTCAGCCAGGTTAGAACTATCCTCAACATATTGAAGATTATGTTGAGTTGCATAGACTAGTAACTCCTCTTTATAAAATACGAGCAAAGGCCTGAATACTTTGTTTTGTAGGGGTAGTATACCATGCAATCCGCTGATGCCTGTACCTTTTAAAAAATTCATTAATAAGGTTTCAATACTGTCATTTGCATGATGGGCCGTAACAATTAACGAAGGCGTAGTACCCGGAGTAGTAACCGCTATTTTGTTTTGATCTGCTTCCTCACCATTTCCGTGCTCAGTAGAGGAAATCGTACTTTCTAACAAATGGTTGAACCAATTGTAACGCAATTCACGTGCAGCTACCTGTATTGATTTTTTGTGTTCTTCAGCATAACCATTGGTGTCAAAATGTTTAACCAAAACCTGCTTTCCATATATTTCGCCCAGGTTTCTTACAAAGCTTTCGTCCCTGGTGCTTTCTTCGTTTCGTAGTTGAAAATTGCAATGAGCTATTACAAAATTGATCCCTGCTTTATAAGCCAGGTCGCAGAGCACTACACTATCCACACCCCCACTTACGGCCAGCAACCATATACCATTTACCGGCCATCCACCCGGATGAATGTCTTTTATATGTGCAGTAAATCGTTCTGATAGCATTGGGTAAAAATACAGAAAGACGCATCAATATAATTTGCAGGGATGGTGCTATATAAAGCGGCAGGCACTGCATGTGTTAGCACTAAAAAGCTCTTGTGTTGAAAGCGGGCTTTACTTTTTCAAGAAATGTGAGGCCAACTGTTATTGAGCAATAGTTATTGAAGTTTATAAACCTGTGGTAAACTTACCTGTTGAAAATGCCAACTGCATTTAATCAGAGTTGACTATTTGCCGATTCCCTTCTTCGTTTCTTTTGCCCATGCATCCTTTAACGTAACCGTTCTGTTAAACACAATTTTTTCTTCACTGCTGTCCTCATCCAACACAAAATAACCTTTGCGAATAAATTGATAGCGTTCAGAAAAGGTAGCTTTTCTAAGGTCAGGCTCAATCAGGGCATTTTCTATTACATGTAAACTTTCGGGGTTGATGTAATCTTTAAAATCACCTTCTTCTACGGCCGGATTTTCTACTTTAAACAAACGATCATACAAACGTACTTCGGCATTCAATGCATGTTGTACACTCACCCAATGTATAGTGCCCTTTACCACGATGCCGCTTGTATCATGGCCACTTCTGCTCTCAGGAAAATATTCTGCCAGCACTTCTGTTACCTTACCTTTTTCATCTTTATTAAAACCGGTACATTTTACTATGTATGCACTCTTTAGCCTCACCATTAAACCTACACCCAGCCTGAAAAATTTCTTTGGAGGCTCTTCCATAAAGTCTTCCCTTTCTATCCACAGCTCTTTGGTAAATGGAATAATGCGGCTACCGCCTCCATCTTCTGCTTCCGGGTTGTTTTCCCCCTCCATTTCTTCTGTATGGCCTTCAGGGTAATTGGTGATCACCAGTTTTATTGGATCAAGCACAACCATACGGCGGACGGCATTTTTGTTCAGGTCCTCCCGGATACAAAATTCCAGCAGGCTCAGGTCAATCAGGTTCTCCCTTTTCTGAACACCAATTTTATCGCAAAACATCCTGATGCTTTCGGGGGTGTAACCGCGGCGACGTAAGCCGGCTATGGTGGGCATCCTGGGATCGTTCCAGCCATCAACCAATTTTTCGTTTACCAGTTGTAGCAACTTACGCTTGCTCATAATGGTGTAGGTCAGGTTTAATCGTGCAAACTCGTATTGGTGACTGGGAAAAATATTTAGTTGCTCTATGTACCAATCGTATAACGGGCGGTGAGGAACAAACTCCAGTGTGCAAACAGAATGGGTAATGTTTTCAATGCTATCGCTTTGTCCATGCGCAAAATCGTACATAGGGTAAATACACCAGGCATCGCCGGTACGGTGGTGATGCGCCTGTTTAATGCGGTACATGATAGGATCGCGTAAATGCATGTTGGGATTAGCCAAATCAATTTTGGCCCGCAATACTTTAGCGCCGTCTTTAAATGCTCCGGCCTTCATTTTAGCAAAAAGGTCCAGGTTTTCCTCAATAGTTCTGTTGCGGTATTGATTGGGTTTACCGGGTTCGGTTGGCGTTCCTTTTTGGTCAGCAATTTCTTCGCTGGTGCTATCATCTACATAAGCCAGCGATTTTTTTATAAGGTCAATGGCCAACTCGTATAGCTTATTAAAATAGTCCGAAGCATACAATTCATTGCTCCACTTAAAGCCCAACCATTTTATATCGGCCTTAATGCTATCTACGTATTCAGTATCTTCTGTAACAGGATTGGTATCATCAAAACGAAGATTTGTTTTGCCACCATACTTGTTGGCAAGACCAAAATTGAGACAAATACTTTTAGCATGACCTATATGCAGGTAGCCATTGGGTTCGGGAGGAAAACGTGTATGTATCGTTTTATACCTGCCACCTGCCAGGTCTGCTTCAACTATTTCTTCAATAAAATTCAGGCTCTTTTCTTCGCTCATTTTTTTTCTGTTGGAGGGCAAATTTACGAAGTAAGCGCCTAAGAAGTGCTGCAAGACGAAACGTGGAGGGGTAAGGAAAGCAACGTGTTGGCAGAAATACGGCGATAGCCCTTCTGTATTACAAGCTGTCTAAGATTATGTTGAAATCTATTCTTTCTTATGCGCTCCGTGTACTTTGTGGCTTAAACTCTTGCATATCTCTATGGTTAATTTTTTTACCACAGAGGGCACGAAGAAAAAGCCAACACAAAGAATACAGAGAAACAGGTTTTTTTAAACAGCTATTTAGAATGGCAGTAATTCTTTTACATTCAACTTAACTATTATATTACATTTTTATTACCAACCGCCCCCCCTTTATGTAAGTTAGGTGGGCGAAGCTTTGATAAAACCACACCTGCTGCTTTTTACGAATGCCCGAAACGATTCAATACCGCCTTGTTGTTCATAATGCTGAAAACCGTATTGCAATAGAT
>JAJAYD010000216.1 GCA_026786345.1 Chitinophagaceae bacterium | reverse complement strand
GGGTATACATCTACCACATCCGAAGAAATAGTTCCCCCTGCTATTTCTTTTATAAGTAAAGCGGCCCTCTTCAACACAGTCACCACATTCGAAATGTCAACTCCTTTCTCGAACCTGGTAGCAGCCTCTGTACGCAGGCCATGCCTGACCGATGTTTTTCTTATCGAAACCGGGTTAAACCAGGCACTCTCTAAAAATATGTTGGTAGTAGTTTGTTTTACGCCGCTTTTCAAGCCGCCAAAAACTCCGGCTATGCACATGCCCTCTTCTTTATTGCAGATCATTAAATCTTCGCTGCTAAGTTTCCTTTCTTTTTCGTCAAGCGATACAAAGACACTATCGTCAGCAAGTTTTTTTACAATAATCTCTTTGCCTGTAATTGAGGCCACATCAAATGCGTGAAGTGGTTGACCGCTTTCGTGTAAAATAAAATTGGTTATGTCTACTATGTTGTTAATTGGCCGCTGACCAATTGCAACCAGTTTATTCTTTAACCATTCGGGGCTTTCTTTAACGGTAACCCCACTGATTGTTACGCCAGCATATCTTTTGCAGGCTTCAGTATTTTCGATGGTAACCTTTACAGGATGTTGCGTATTATCAACTTTAAAGCTATTTACTGAAGGCTGCTTTACACGGGCATCCGATTTATTGTGAAACGAGAGGTAGGCGCAAACATCCTTAGCTACGCCTATATGACTCATAGCATCCATCCTGTTGGGTGTAAGGCCAATTTCATAAATATGATCGGTGTAAATTTTAAAGTATGCTGAGGCAGGTGTTCCCGTTATTGTTTCTTTCTCAAGCACCTTTATGCCGGCATGGCTGGTGCCTGTCCCAATTTCGTCTTCCGCACAAAGCATTCCCTGGCTTTCTTCTCCCCTTATTTTAGCCAGTTTCATAATTACGGGTTCTCCATTGGTGGGGTAGATGGTTGAACCAACCGGGGCAACTATAACTTTTTGACCAACAGCTACATTGGGTGCACCGCATACAATATTGAGAATTGCGTTTTTACCTGTTGAAACTTTGGTAACCTTAAGCTTATCGGCGTTTGGGTGTTGGTTTACTTCTAATACTTCCCCTATAATCAATCCTTCCAGTCCGCCCTTTGTACTTTCGAATTTGGTTAGACTTTCAACCTCTAAACCAAGACCCGTTAAGATTCTCGACAATTTAGTAGGTTCCAGTACTTCAGGCAGGTATTCGCTTAGCCAATTATAGCTTATGGTCATTTATATTTTTGTTTGTAACAATTGCAAATATAACAGATGGCAGGTTTGAATAAGAACGCCAGAAGGAGATCCATAGCTGAAAAATATAGCCATAAGTTTTGTTGGCACATGCTTAACGATGGCGTTTTACAATAGTAAATTTACCGCTGAAAATAATTGAAACAAGGATCGGTTGTATATTTTTCCTTTTGGTTGTTGCTGGCAGAAATAAAAAATAAGATTCATTCCAGGCAATGATGCGCCTCCATTACTTCCTGTGATTTTTTTGTTTTTTAGGTGAGATTTATGTCTTCAAAAAAGGAACGAAGTGTTAACCTGTCTTTCATTTTGATTTTAAAAATTTCTCACGTATGGCCAATTTTGCTGAAAACCATAAGGGCACTATGTTTCACGATTTTGGGTAATTTTTTACTCAACATCATTATAAAAATTTATATCCCGAAGTGGTTTTTCAAGCGCTTTTCTTTACACACACGGTGTGTGTATATTGTTTCGATCAGGGCGGAAAACTTTTTTAAATTGTGGAGAAAGTAGTAATATATGTGAATTAGTCAGGTTTTATAAACAAAATATGTGCGGAAGCATGTGCAGTAATATTGAACAAATATAGCAGCTCAAAAAATTTATTCTTCCATTTTTAAGAAGTTATATTCGTCCTCCTGAAATGTTTGAAGTAACAATTCGGTCACATGGAATTAATGATTTGATAATACTTACGAACACTTGTAAAACATTTTAGCTCTAACGTTTACTAACCATATGTTTATTTAGAATAATGGACCTAACGAATTTAAATAAGGACCGAAAGAATAAAAGGAAGCCTTCGCTTGACATGAGCACTATGCTTTATGGCAAGGTGCCGCCGCAGGCAAAAGAATTGGAAGAAGCTGTCCTAGGAGCCATTATGTTGGAAAAAAGTGCTTTTGACAATGTAGTGGAAATACTAAAGCCAGAGTGTTTTTACGTTGATGCTCACCAAAGAATTTTTAAGTCGTTTCAATCACTTGCACAAAAGAGCTTGCCCATTGATATTTTGACCGTAGTGGAAGAAATGAAGTTGAGGGAAGAATTGGAAATAGTGGGTGGACCTTATGCAATTACCAAACTTCCAATTCAGTAGTTTCAACAGCCAATATTGAAGCCCATGCAAGAATCATCCTTCAAAAGTTTATCCAAAGAGAACTGATACGCATTAGCGGCGAAATTATTAGCGATGCCTACGAGGATAGCACCGATGTTTTTGATTTGTTAGACGAGAGCGAAAGCAAGATGTTCAACATTACCAACAACTACCTGAAAAAGAATTTTGATGATATAGGAACGATATTGGTTCAAGCCATCAACCGCATTGACGACCTGCGCAACAAACAGGAAGATATATCTGGCGTCCCCACCGGGTTTCCCACACTTGACAGGGTTACCTACGGATGGCAGCCTACCGATCTTATCATTCTGGCTGCACGTCCGGCAGTTGGTAAAACCGCCTTTGCCCTTAATCTGGTTCGCAGTGCGGCCTTGCACCCAACCAAACCTACTGGTGTGGCATTTTTCTCTCTCGAAATGAGTGCTTCACAATTGGTCCAAAGGGTTTTGAGTGCTGAAAGTGGTATTCTTTTAGAAAAAATTACACGGGGTAAACTGGAAGATTATGAGATGCAGCAATTGTATAGCAAAGGCGTAAATAAGTTAAGCCAGGCACCCATTTATATTGACGATACAGCCGGGCTGAACATTTTTGAATTTAGAGCCAAGGCAAGAAGGCTGGTTAACAAACATCATGTAGGGTTGATTATAATTGACTACCTGCAATTGATGAGCGGCACAAATGACAACCGGCAATCGAACCGCGAACAAGAGATCAGCCGCATATCAAGAGATTTGAAAGGATTGGCCAAAGAATTAAAAGTACCCATTATAGCATTGAGCCAGTTGAGCCGTGCCGTTGAAACCCGTAAGGAAAGTAAGATGCCTCAATTGAGCGACTTGCGTGAATCAGGAGCGATTGAGCAGGATGCTGATATGGTTATGTTTTTATATCGCCCGGAGTATTATGAAATTAATACCAACGAAATGGGCGAAAGCAACCGTGGTGAAACGCATGTTAGAATTGCAAAGCATCGTAATGGTAGCCTTGAAACCATCAAGCTGAGGGCATTATTGCATATTCAGAAATTTGTAGAGGAAGAGGGCGACGATTTAAGTGGGGGTGGTGGAGGAAGCAAACCGTCAGGTGGGGGTAATTGGAAGCCTTTAGGCCCCGGAGGAGGCTCAGCTGGTGGCACTGGTGATGGCGGAGCCAAACTGTTTATTCAGAAAGGAAGTAAAATGAATACCGGAAATTTTGATGATGGATTTGATGAAGCAGCCCCGTTTTAAAAAATGTTTTTTATTAACCCAAACCATTTGCAATGACCCGGTTTTCCGGGTTTTTTGTTTTTAATTTTGACCAATGGCCTTACCGATTTTTTACCTGGACCAATACCAAAACCAAAATGTTATACTGCTAAATGAAGAAACCTCCCGGCATGTAATACAGGTTTTACGCATGAAGAAAGGAGAACTACTTCAACTTACAGATGGAAAGGGAGCATTGCTTACCGCTTCAATAATCGACGATCACAAAAAAAATTGCACGGTTGGGATTAAAGAAAAAATGCTTTATGATCCGCCGGGTAAAAAGGTAAGTATAGCCATTTCTTTACTTAAAAATGCTTCAAGGTTCGAATGGTTTCTTGAAAAAGCCACCGAAATTGGTGTTGCCGAAATTGTGCCATTAAAGTGCGACCGGACAGAAAAGCAACATTTCAGGTTCGATAGAATGAATAATATTTTGATAGCAGATATGTTGCAAAGTCAGCAAACATGGTTACCAGTTTTAAACGAACCTCTTTCTGTCAGGGATGCAATTATAAGATCTGCTTCAACTTGTAAACTGGTTGCCCATTGCCAGGAAGTGGAGAAGCATTCCATCAGGGAATTTGCTTGCAACCCATCTACCCAAATATTAATTGGCCCTGAAGGTGATTTTTCGCCGAACGAAATTGAAGGGGCATTAGCACAAAACTATGTGCCGGTTACTTTAGGACAAACACGATTAAGAGCTGAAACTGCAGGCGTGGTTGCGGCAACTTTACTTTGTATGTAACGAACTGCAAAACAAATTAATGCGCTGTATCGTCAGCCCGCTCTTCTTCCAAACGAGGCTCCCGTAAACGAACCGGATTTTGCCGCTGCTTTCTCGATCGCATATTTAATAATTCAACCCCAAACGAAAACGCCATTGCGAAATACACATAGTTTTTAAGGTGAAGATTTTCGGCTGCTTCACCCGCCCAACCTTCTACAATCAATACCATACCCACCATAACTAAAAATGAAAGCGCCAGCATTTTTAGGGTTGGATGCTTATTGATGAAATCTGCAATTTTTTTACTGAAGAGAAACATAATGATCATGGCGATGACAACGGCGATAATCATGATCTCAAGATGCTTTGCTATACCAACCGCTGTAATAATACTATCGAAAGAAAATATCATGTCAACTAAAATAATCTGGCCTATTGCACTGGCAAAACCGGCCGTTTTTTTTGCAGTGCCGGTATATTGTTGCTCTTCCCCTTCCAGTTTATGGTGAATTTCTTTTACAGTT
Organism: Chitinophagaceae bacterium; assembly: GCA_026786345.1. GTDB lineage: Bacteria > Bacteroidota > Bacteroidia > Chitinophagales > Chitinophagaceae > Segetibacter. Next base: position 719 of record JAJAYD010000216.1, on the reverse strand, counting down.
TTATACAACAGGAACAGGCCACCCGCTAACATAACCAGGCTTGCCAGGTCAAAGCCTTTACCAAACAATGAAAAAACAGGTTTGCCTTTTTGGGTAATCAGCCAACCTAAAACAATTAACAACAGAACCCTTATGGCGATGCCACAGACCATCCAAAGCCTTCTTGCATTCAATTGCTGGTTTTTGGGCATTCTGCCCATGATGATTGACACAAAAATTACATTATCAACTCCTAATACAATTTCAAGTATCGTTAGTGTTAGTAAGCTTATAATTGAATCGGTAGTTAATAAATTTTCCATTCTTTTAATTTGTACGCAAATATAAAATACAATGCCATGCAGCCGTGCCTTTACGCTAATACATAAGGCCTTATATTTTCTTTCACCATCAGTTTAAATTGTTCAAAATCGCCGGGTTCAAAAAAGCTGTAGTTGAACATGGTAAAACTATTGTTGAGTTGATACAAAAGCACGTTATCATCAGCTATCAATGCACTTGTAAAAGCCAGCCAGGTATGTGTAAAAGTTTGACTGGTAGTTTTTGTAATTAATTTTTCATCGGTTGCTTCAATTTCAAAATTTGCATCTTTCCCAAGTTCACGAAGCATTCGCCTACCGCTTTTTATCAGCCTTTTCTTCATAAAAAAATAATAGCTAACAGCAAAGCCGATGTATAATAACGCCATCAAAAAATTGAATCCAATAACTGGTTGACGC
>JAJAYD010000215.1 GCA_026786345.1 Chitinophagaceae bacterium | reverse complement strand
TTTTTATCCATTAAGCAGTATGCATAAGGCATTATATATACACCATCTTTAAATGATTTATTTGCAAAGGTTTGTGTATACTGCTTTGTTGCGCTCCAGAGCAGGATGAATTTGAAATGTGCCCGTTTATGTTGATAGGATAAATACTGCTTAATTTTTGCAACTTGATTCAGTTAGCTTTTCGTCAATATCATAACATACTACCATAAAAAGAAATAACCGGATTCTGGTATCTTGATATTTAAATCATCCACCTATTTTGATTCTCATTTTTTTATAATAATTTGTCTGTTAGCAGAAACTAAAAACACAAGTTTATTCTACTTTAAAAAATTGCCATAATGAGAATATCCAAAACAAATCAAGGCTTAAAAATAAATGCGATTGCAGGCACTTATGTAGTAACCCTTGGTTTCGATTTAGCACAAACAAAATGCAAGGGATTGTTAGGCTTTTCTATTTTGCGTACTGATGAAAATGGAGAAGCAAAATTTTTGGAAGGGATGAAATGTTTTGCAGAGACAGATCCCGGGTTTCCGGCCGGGGCTCAATATCCAACCAATAAGCAACCCATACAGATATTTCAATGGGCAGATTATTCGGCTGAGCCCGGCAAGTCTTATACCTATGCAGTAACTGCATTAAAGGGAACGCCCAAAAAACTAAAACCATTTGCAGCATGCTCGGTAACAGTTATAACTGAAAGCCCCGAAGGAGGTGACCAGGATGTTTATTTTAATCGCGGTACAGCAGCATCGCAGGAGTATGAGAGAAGATTTGGAGATGTGGCACCTGATAAAGTAAAAGATAATAAAGCCTTTGAGTGGCTGTCGAGAGGTTTGTATGAAGCGATGACAGCCTTTATTACCTCGTGTAAGCCGGGCAAACATTCGTTACGAATAGCTGCCTATGAATTTAATTACGAACCATTTTTACAGGTAATCAGTGATACTATAAAAGCTGGCGTGGACATTAAAATAATTTATGACGCAAAGGGAGCAGTACCTGGTGTAAAAAATACTGCACTGGTTACCAAATTTGGACTAACGTCAAACAGCACCAAAAGAACAGTAACTCCATCTGCTATTTCTCATAATAAATTTATGGTAAAGCTCGACAAAAACAAGCCCATTGCTGTTTGGACAGGTGGAACCAATTTTTCGGATGGAGGGATTTTTGGACATTCCAATGTGGCACACGTGGTAGAACAACCAGCTACGGCAGCATTGTATTTACAATATTGGGAACAACTTAAAAAAGATCCTGATAACAAAACGTTTCCAACAATAGTGGAAGGCATCACCTCAATTCCGCCACTCAATCTACCCAAAGGCACTTCAGTATTATTTAGTCCGCGAACAAACCTTGACGCCCTAAAATATTATGGCGATCTGGCTATGAGTGCAAAAGATGCCTTATTTATGACTTTCGCATTTGGGATGAACACGACCTTCAAAGATGTTTATAGAAATTCTACAGCCCCTTTCAGGCTGGCTCTTTTAGAGAAAAAAACAAGGCCCTACCAAAAAACCAAGGAAGCTGCAAAACTGGCTGATGAGCAGGAAATACAAGTGTTGCGGAATAAACCAGAGAATATTTTTTCTATCGGCGATTTTATAAGGACCAATGAATTTGATGGCTGGGTAAAAGAAAGACTGACCGGTTTAAACAGCAATGTAAACTATGTTCACAATAAGTTTATGCTGATAGACCCGTTAAGCAATGACCCTATAGTGATTGGTGGGTCTGCAAATTTTAGTAATGCTTCTACCAATAAAAATGACGAGAACATGTTATTGGTGAGAGGCAATAAACGGGTGGCAGATATCTACTTTGGCGAATTTGTAAGATTGTTCTCACACTTTTCATTCAGGGAGTCGCTCAAGTTTCGCAAACCGGATAACCCTCCTAAGCCTTTACGCCTGGATGATTGGTGGCAATCTAGTTTTGGCAATACCCCTAATTCAGCCAAAAGAAAATACTTTGCCCAGGTAAGCAAGTAGAATTAGATATTGTATTCATGCAATCAGAATTTAAAAATTTACATAAAAGCATGGTATAAAATAATCCATGCTGGTTCCAGGTACATTGTTTTAGTGTGCCCGTCGTGTAAAATGACAGGTAACGATTGCCCGCCTGCCGCTGTGTGGGTATTCAAGGCTCATCTGCCCGAACTTACGCCCAACAGCTAACGGTTTGTAACAAACAGAGAAGAACGACAAACTTTCAGCCGGGAATAAAGCAGAATAATAAACTGCTGCTGATGCTCCAACCCTGCCCGGACTGAAGCTGGTTAAAGCCCGGTTGTTCTTGGTGTTCCGTAGGGCACCTTGAACCAAAAATAAATGTAGTTCTTAGAACTGCTTTGTTTGGTACCTTTTTCAAAGGCAGAAGATCTAACACCTCCATGTATCCTGCGTTCGGGGTCATTCCCGTTTCCGCAACAGGCTCTTCTTACGACACACGAACAACTCCATCGCTTTATCTAACAAAAAAATATCCTGGCAGCACGGCTTCATCGTTGGTGCGCTGCACCCAACGATGAAGCATTATTTGTTAGCAGATAGTGCTTCTTGCCTGTTTTGGTGTGTCTGCCTAACGTCTGTCCTTTGCGTTGGCTTGCAAATGCGTTGGAGTTAGTGGCAGTGTCATTAAGCTGGTTTTATGCTTCTAGTCATTGCTATTAAAATTTGTTCGGGAAGCTTATTCATGTCGGTTGGCTTAATGAGATAATGAGATGCGCCAAGTGTGCGAAATTCTTCAATAGATTGTTTGGACAAGTAAGTTGAATAAATAATGACGGGAATGTTTTTGAGCTTCGCATCTTTCTGTAATTCTTTTAAACATTCCCTTCCGTCCATGCGGGGCATGTTTACATCAAGAAAAATAAAATTAGGCAACTGTTGTGCTTTTCGTAATTGGTTGAGTGCATCTGCACCGTCATTTGCTTCAAGGCATACAGAGGAATTAATCATGTCATGTATTGCTTCTTTAAAAAAGAACCGGTCATCCTGGTCATCATCTATTATCATGAAAATATTTTTCATTTATACTGATTGCCTGATTGGAAGTATAACATGAAACTCCGCTCCCTTATTTTTTTTTGCATCGGCAAAGATTTCTCCATGATGGTTTTCAATAATTTTTTTTGTGAGTGCCAACCCAATGCCTGTGCCGCTGTAGGTTTCTTTGTTGTGAAGGCGTTGGAAGATGGTGAATATTTTTTCAGCGTATTGTTGTTCAAAGCCGATACCGTTGTCTTTGAAAATTATTTCTACATAAGAGATGAACGGATTGAGGGCGGAAGATTTTTTTTGAATTTGTTTTTCTGAAAGTGTGCGTGATGTGATGGTGATAAGTGGCCGCACACCTTCTTTAGAAAATTTAAGCGCATTGCTGATAAGGTTGTAAAAAAGCTGGTTTATCTGCAAGGCGTTTACTTCGATTGTAGGGAGTGTGTCACTTTTTATTATGGCTTTCTTTTCCGCGATGAGTAAATCAAAATCGTCTAAAATATATTTAAGTGTTTCGTTTAAATCTGTTTCTGCAAATAATTTTTCGTGGTTAAGCAGTCGTGAATAGTTTAGCAGGTCGCGGATAAGCGTTGTCATGCGGTTGGATGCGCCTTCAATTTTGTTAAGATAGGCTTTTACTTCTCCTGATAATTCTTCTTTGTGTTTGTCCTGCAAGCGCATGGAGAAGGTGATAATTTTTCTCAATGGCTCTTGCAAATCGTGGCTTGCTACATGAGCAAACTGGTCTAACTGCAGGTTGGTTTGCTTTAATTCTTCATTTGCATTTTGCAGTTCAGCGGTTCGTTCTTTTACCTTCATTTCCAATTCCTCAGTAAAACTTTTTTGTTCGGTAATATCAATACTAATACCCGTAAGCGTAAGCGCTACACCAAATTCATCATAATAATACTGCCCGGTTGATTTTATCCAAACAATGGCCCCGTCAATGGCACGTTTAATTCGGTAATCTGCTTCATAAATGCTACGAGTAACCTTTGATTCTTCTATTTTTTGGAAAGCCAATTCTTTATCCGCTGGCACAATCACTTTATGCCAGTCTTCATAAGTTAGGTCTTCACGATGCTCGTCATATCCCCATAATTTTTTATGAATGACAGACCACTCCAGTTTTGATGAAACCATATCTAAAGACCAAATGCCAACTTTGGCGGAATCAGTTGCCAGTTTTAATTGCCTTGCCAATTTATTTTGTTCCTTTTCGCTTACTTCAATTTGTCTTTTTGCAAACACATATTCGGTTATCTCGGTGGCAAGCAGTGTAATGCCTGTAATAGTATCATCTACATCCCTAAAAGGTTGATATATTAAATTGAAATAACATTCTTCCTCTTTTCCGTTGCGATTGAGAATGCATTTAATTTCATTTGTTACAAAATGTACCCCGGTTGTATAAACATCCATAAGCAGCTTTGGGAACACCTGGTCTTTTATTTCGGGCAAGATTTCAATCAAGGGTTTGCCAATTACGTTTTCGCCTTTTCCCCAAATAGCAATTATTGTTTCATTGGCAGAAGCGACGATCATTTCAGGGCCTTTAAAAATGGCAATTGCCATAAGCGATTGCGACAGGATATTGCTGAAACGCTTTTCGCTTGCTTCAATTTGTTTGCGGGCATTCACCTGCTCCGAGTACGATGCGTTCAGTTGTTCCTGTTTGTCAAGCAACTCCTGATTTACGATGGTGAGTTCTTCGTTGGTGGATTGCAGTTCTTCTTTTGAGGTTTCTAATTCTTCGTTCAAACTTTGCATTTCCTCGTTGCTGCTTTGCAATTCTTCGTTGGCACTTTGCAGTTCTTCATTGGCGGCTTCCATGTCTTCGGTAATGGAACGCATGTC
>JAJAYD010000214.1 GCA_026786345.1 Chitinophagaceae bacterium | reverse complement strand
GGTTTCTATCGTGTTTAACCTTGGCTTAAGTTGACGCCTATGCGATAGCTATCGGGATGGCATCTTAAGTTTCAAAATCAAAGTTTCAAATTAAATTTAGACAGCTTCTTAACATTTGCATTTTAAATCTCTTGTCATTTATCCGGTCTTACCCTGACGAAGTGCCGATTGTAAACAATAGCGGCTTACATTGCCGGGACACATATTTTTGCATAAATCGTTGCAATGGGAATTAGCAAAGAAATCAAACAGACAACTTTCAGAAGCGAGAACCATAAGGCTATGGTTAATATTATTTTTTCATCAAACTGGCTAATTGAAAGAATAAAAAACTTTTTAGAGAAAGAAGATATTACACACCAGCAATACAACATTCTAAGAATATTAAAAGGTAGTGGTACACCACTGAGTACATTACAAATAAGGGAGCGGATGATTGATAAAATGAGCGACACCAGCAGGATTGTGGAGCGGTTACTAAAGAAAGACCTGGCTAACAAAGTTGTATGCCTGCACGATAAAAGGTTGGTTGACGTTACAATAACCCAAAAGGGATTGTCGCTCCTCGAAAGGTTGGAACCAAATATTAAAGAAATGGATAGTCTTGTAGCCGGACTTAACCAGCAGGAGGCAGAAGCATTAAACGAATTGTTAGATAAAATGAGGGAGCATGTAAAGGTGGCTTCCTGATATAAATGAGATGTACCTATGAGAAATTTGTTGGCAGGCATATTGGCATTGCTGTTTTTAGGTAATGCAAAAGCGCAAAAACCACCTCAGTACGAATTTAGAGGCGTATGGATTGCAACTGTTGAAAATATAGATTGGCCCAGCAAAAAGGGTTTGCCATCTAATCAACAAAAAGAGGAATTTATAAAAATTCTCGACATGCATAAACGCAACGGAATGAACGCCGTTGTTGTGCAAATACGCCCCGTAACCGATGCTTTTTACCCAAGCCAATACGAGCCCTGGAGCGAATATCTGACTGGCCGGCAGGGCTTACCTCCTTCGCCTTACTACGATCCGCTGGCATTCATGATTGAAGAAACACACAAGCGCGGAATGGAGTTTCATGCATGGCTTAACCCTTACAGGGCCGTGTTCAATATAAACACTTCCTCCATTTCGCCAACGCATGTTTCAAGGCTGTTTCCTAAATGGTTTGTTACCTATGGAGGTAAAAAATATTTTGACCCTGGCGTACCAGAGGCAAGAGAACATGTAACAAGAGTAATTAAAGACATATTAGAGCGGTACGACCTGGATGCCATTCATTTCGACGATTATTTTTATCCTTATCGCGAACCCGGAAAAGAGATTCCTGATTATGCCAGCTTTGCCAAATATGGTAATGGAATGAATAAGGATGATTGGCGCCGGAGCAATGTTGATTCTATTATTAAAATGTTGCACAATACCATTCGCTCGGTTAACCCAAGGGTAAAGTTTGGTATCAGTCCTTTTGGCGTATGGCGCAATAGTAACAAAGATGCTATGGGAAGCAACACGACTGCTGGTCAAACCAATTACGACGATCTGTATGCAGATATATTACTTTGGCTTCGCAAAGGATGGATTGATTATGTAGCGCCACAATTGTATTGGGAGATAGGCCATAAAGTAGTTGATTATAATATTTTACTTGATTGGTGGGCAAATCATAGCTACGGTCGCCAACTATTTATCGGCCAGGGAATTTATCGGTCCCTCGAGGCAAGGACCGGTGCATGGAAGACAAAAACCGAAATCCCAAAACAAATACAAGCATTGAGAGCAAACCCTTTGGTACAGGGCAGCATATACTTTAGCAGTAAAACTTTTGAAAGTAATCCCAATGGCTGGAGCGATAGTTTACGCAATAATTATTACCACTACCCTGCATTGGTGCCACCTATGAAGTGGATAGACAGCATTGCGCCACTAAAGCCAATAATTGAAAAATTGGCAAAGAACAAATACCGTATTATGTACCGTGGTTCAGAGCCGGTTAAAGAATTTGTATTGTATTCATTACCCGCCGGACAGCCATCCACAATAAGTAATGCCATTTTAATTAAGGAGTATGTAGAAGATAAAGTGCTCGAATTAAACACCGCCACTCTTGATAACGAAATGACCAATAGAATTTTTATAGCCGTTGTTGACCGAAATAACAACGTAAGTGATTGGGTAGAGTTGAAGTAGGGAGAATGATTTGATAATCTCCTAACAATTTATGTTCTTGCCTGATCGAAACGAAACGTCGATAATGTAAAGGTCTGTTACTGTTAAATGCGCCGCTTGACGTTTAAAAGATTAAAATCATTTGTAATTTTAAAGTCAATATGTTCATATGGATACAACTGTATTGAATCCGCCATTAAGCAATTTACAAGTTGAAATGTTGAAGCTTTTCGCTACGGATATACCTGAAGAGAATCTGGAGGAGGTTAAAATTTTAGTAGCCAAATATTTGTTGGAAAATGCTCGTGATAAAGCAGACGAGGTTTGGCAAGCAAAGAGCTATACTGATGAATCTTTTGAAAAGCTTTTAAATGAATGAAAACAACCCTCTTAAAGTTGTTTTAGACACCAATGCTTTGCTTAGAACAATTTCAAGGCACTCAATCCATAAAAATGTATTGGATAAATTATTTAATAAACAATTTGACTTATTTGTTACCACAGAAATTCTTTTTGAATACGAAGAAAAGATTGGTCAAATTTTCACTTATCAAACAGCCGGGCTTATAATCGGGGCTTTGTCTCTCTTAAGCAACATCAAAAAAACCAGCATATATTTTAAATTAAATCTTATAAGCTTTGACCAGGACGACAATAAATTTGTTGATTGTGCTTTTGCAGCAAACGCAAATTTTTTAGTTACTGATGACAAGCATTACAATATTTTAAAATCTGTTAATTTTCCTAAAATCAACATTCTCTCATTAGCTGAATTTTCAGCATTGCTTGAAACCAAAAATTCCTGAACAAAGTGCTAAACTTTTTGTAAGTAAAGTGCTCCGTGCCCAGCAAAACACAAATCTTCTACCTTTACACTTCAATAGACTAACAAATAAATTTTTATATATGCCAGGTTTTGAATTTTGGGGCGATGAAGAACGCAAAGAAGTTAACGATGTGCTTGAAACCGGAATTTTAATGCGCTATGGATTTGATGGTCCACGCAAAGGAATTTGGAAAGCCATTGAGCTGGAAAAAGCAGTATGTAACACCTTTGGCAGTAAATATGCCCAGTTAACCAGCAGTGGAACGGCAGCTTTAACTACTGCAATGGTTGCATTAAACATTGGTGCAGGCGACGAGGTAATTATGCCAACGTTTACGTTTGTGGCCAGCTTTGAGGCGGTGCTTAGTATTGGAGCTATACCTGTTTTGGTTGATGTTGATGAAACGCTTACCCTGGACCCCGAAGCTGTAAAAGCAGCTATTACTCCACGTACCAAATGCATTATGCCGGTACACATGTGTGGCAGCATGGCCGACCTTGATGCGCTAAAAGCAATATGCGATGAGAACGATTTGATATTATTGGAGGATGCCTGCCAAAGCATTGGCGGAACATACAAAGGAAAAAAATTAGGGACCATAGGGCATGCCGGTACATTTAGTTTTGATTTTGTAAAAACCATTACCTGTGGCGAAGGTGGTGTGGTTATGACAGATAGCGAAGATGTATATACCAAATGCGATGGCTATACTGATCATGGTCATGACCATAAAGGTGCTGACCGTGGTGCAGATTTACACCCATTTATTGGTTATAACTTTCGTATAAGTGAACTGCATGCAGCTGTTGGCCTGGCCCAAATTAAAAAGCTGGATACATTTCTCTCCATCCAAAAGAAAAATCAAACGCTTTTAAAGGAGATACTATCCGAGGTACCAGGTATTACTTTTAGAAAAGTGCCCGATCCGCAAGGTGACAGTTGCTCGTTCCTGAGCTGGTTTTTGCCTACGGCCGAAATTACCGAAGCAGTAGTAGAAGAGATGAAGACACAGGGAATCTTGGCTGGTAATTTTTACTGGTTTAAAAACAACTGGCATTACATAAGCAAGTGGGATCATTTAAAAAATGCCGAAACCTTACAAGGTGTTACCCACGATGTTCATATGGCTTTGAAAGAGTACGCAACCAAGTCTTTTCCGGCAAGCGATGCCGTAATGAGCCGTTGCGTAAGTACCGCTATCAGTTTATTATGGACTGAAGAACAGATAAAAGATAAGGGTGAAAAAATAGTGAATACTATTAAGAAAGTTATGGAGAGAGAAGGTGTGCCGGCTTAAAATTTAATTTCTTACGGCTTTTATTTTTGTTTATGGCCTTGCATTTGGATGACGCCGACCATGAAAACATGATAAGACACGACCTGTGTGTTCTTTCTCATTAGTTATAAAATACAGGTAATGAGGAAATTTTTTTAATGCGACAGCTCTGACATTTTTATACCTCATTCTATAAAACGGATTTGTAGTCAGCAAGTGATAAACCTGCTGTAGTTCAATGATGAATTTGAGGGGTGCTTCTTCACTATTTATAGCATAAAAGTCAATGCTATTTTCAATTTCTTTTTGAGCATGTGGAGAAATAATGACACTATATGCCATATTTATTTTTGAGTTGACTTATAGATTCTCCGGCTGTCAAATATGTATTTTCATCTTCTTTGAGCCGTTCTTCCAAAATTTGTTGTTCCTCATTAGTTAGCGCCGGGTAGCTATTATCTTCTTCAACAATAATAGTAATTGGCTTTGTTTTGTAGGTGGCCTTAATGGATTCTAATATTTCTGTGCTAAGCTCCTGTGCCGATGTTAGATGATAGGTTGTGTACATAACATTTCATTTTGTCCTGGTAAATTTCGCTCAAAAAATTTCTAATTTTTTACTTTAAATAAGAAGATGCCTCTTTATATGAAATAAAACCGAACCGGTACCAGGGAGAAATGCCTCCTCATTTGACCGTCTTTTAATTCACAATCTTTTCATGATCACAATCGGTCGCATGTGCATGATTGTGTAAGCGACAAGCCTTGTAATTAATAATATGGCCTGTTACAATGCCCGCTACTGCGGGTATTAATAACCACGTTTCGTAGGCGGTAAAAAACAACTTTAGTACCAAAAACACAAAGCCAATGCTAAACACAATCATCGGAGTAAAACTGTGGTGGTGCTTTTTATAACCATGATAAAGTGAGCAAATACCGATGCAGAAGGCAATAGATATCATAACAATTTCTACCACCGGATTTTCAATTATTTCAAAACCAAATATGGGCAGACTTGTTAAGAATAAAGGAAGCAAGGCGCAATGTATAGCACAGGCCAGCGAGGTGCTTATTCCCAGTGTATCCCAGTTTACTTTTAAGTTCATAGAGGAAGGCAAAACTAAGAGTTTGCAACAAAGTTGCAAAATTTTATGCGAGTTTTATAATTATAAAAACATTCACTATGTGCGGTTGTAACTTTACGCACTTAACAGATCATTCATGAAAAAACGGATTTTAGGCTACCTGCTTTTCTTTATAGTGCTTACTGCGGCGTTCCTTTATTTTGTGTTTAGAGGGACAGATAACTGGAAAACCAAAATACCTGTCGTTAGTTATGTAAAGCCTTTTTCGTTTGTGAACCAGGACGGTGCAAGGGTTACCGAACGCGATTTACAGGGTAAAGTAGCTGTGGTTGAATACTTTTTTACCACTTGTAAGGGCATTTGTCCACGCATGAGTGGCAGTTTAAAAAAGGTATATAATGAGTTTAAGAGTGAGCCTGATTTTATGATACTTGCCCATACGGTAGAACCAGAAACCGATAGCGTGGCCCGTTTAAAATTTTATGCTGACAGCATGCACATCGATACTAAAAAATGGGTTTTGGTAACAGGCAGAAAAGATAGCCTTTACAACAGTGCCCGGTCAAGTTACCTGCTGGATGATCCCAAAAATAACCTGGAAAAGATACAAGATCAGTTTATACACACCCAGTTTTTTGCGTTGGTTGATAAGAAGGGCCAGGTGCGTGGAGGAGTTTATGACGCTTTAAAAGAAGAAGAAATGAAAAAATTAAGTAAGGATATCAAAGACCTGTTGAAAGAAACCAGCAATGGATTTGCAAACAGTGTATTTACCAATAACCCTCAATAAACAAATTCTTGCAATGTCTAACCTGGCTTACGAAGTATTAAAAAGAAACCAGTTGAGCGTAACAGAAAGCCGCAAGCAGATACTGGAGCTTTTTTATGAAAGGAACAATGCGCTGGAGCACAACGACATTGAACGCATAACGGGTGAAAAATTTGACCGCGTAACTATTTACCGAACGCTTCAAACCTTTGTTGAAAAAGGTATTATTCACACCATACCCACGGCTGATAACTCGGTGCGCTATGCTTTATGTAAAGATGAATGTACCGAAGGCCACCATCACGATAACCATATACATTTTATTTGCAACCAATGTAGCACCACTTACTGCCTTGAAGCCGTTTCGGTGCCCGAAGTTCTTTTGCCTAAAGGATTTCAGCCCCAATTAATTGAAGTGGTGGTTTCGGGTAAGTGTAAGAATTGTTAGGGGGATTACTCCTTATAATTTTTGGTACAGATCTCTTAGTTTTTGACGGGTTATGAGCTGCTCCCAGTTTTTGCCTAAAGCGTTTTCCCAAAGTGGCTTCATCACCATACTCACATCAATCATCTTATCAAAATCTTCGTCGCTCAAGCCCTGGCATATACCGGTGGGTATTTCAATGTTGTTCTTTTTAACCATCTGCTTAAACTCAGCCACGCCTTCAGGATAATATTCTTCCAGGTGGTTCATTACAATGCAATTGCCTACACCATGCTTAGTACCCAGCAAATAACTTAAGCCATAGCTTACAGCGTGGGCCACACCAACCTGGCTGTATGCTATGCTCATTCCGCCGGCATAGCTGGCCATCATCAATTTGTCGTCGTTTTCATTGTCCCAGGTTTCTTTAGTTAGAAAAACTTCGCGACAAAGCTCTAACGCCTTCTCTCCATAACTTTTACTAAACTCGTTTAGGTAAGTACCCTGCAGACTTTCAATGCAATGGATGTAACAGTCCATACCGGTATAAAAACGCTGGTTAACGGGTACATCGGCTGCTAACTCAGGATCTAAAACAATTTGATTGAATGGGGTGAAGTCGCTGTTCATGCCCAGTTTTTTGGTGGGGCCGGTTAGCACGGTGGTGCGGCTTACTTCGGCGCCGGTTCCACTTAAGGTCGGGATGCCTGCTTTGTAAACGCCGGGGTATTTCACAAGGTCCCAGCCCTGGTAATCTGCTGATGAGCCGGGGTTATTCATCATTAAACTTACCGCTTTGGCAAGGTCCATGGTTGAGCCTCCGCCAATGCCTATTACACCACTTACGGTTCCAAATTCTTCTTTTAAATTTTGGGCAAGATGGTCTACTTGTTTTGTCTTTGGCTCATAGGTAACATCGGCAAAAATTACCTTATCATTTGCCCTGACCGGAATGCGACTTACAATTGAATTGGTAGCAGAAGCATCTTCGTTTTCAAAATGATGATCTACCAAAAATACCATGGGTGCGCCCTCTTTTCGGTGAGGTGTTAAAATCTCGTCGAGCTGGTTAAAACTTCCACGTCCGTATACCACATAATCCACCATTTTAAAATTGCGAAAATTGCTCATGCCGCGTAATTTTTATTGAAATACGAAGTTAAAGGCTTAATGTGTGTTGCATAACCCCTATGGAAAGTTTACAAGTTGTACAATGCCTTTGCCCGTTCCATATCTTCAGGTGTATCTATTTCAACGCCCATATATTCTGTAAGCACCATTTTTATGGGTATGCCATACTCGAGGTAACGGAGGCATTCTATTTTTTCAGCAGCTTCAAGTGGTGTTATTGGCCACTCTGTAAAATCTAACAATGCCTGTTTTCTGAATGCATAAACACCTATATGTTCGTAGTAATTTGTGGGCAGTTCTTTACTTCGTGGATAAGGAATAACACTCCTGCTAAAGAACAGGGCATTCATATTTCTGTCAACGGCAACCTTTACATAATTGGGGTCTTCAATAAATTGCTGCTCTTTCATTAATTGCATAAGCGATGCTACCTGCTGCTTGCTACCTTTCTCTCCATCAAAAACCTGTAATAATTTTTCCAGGGGCTCCTTTTGTACAAAAGGCTCGTCGCCCTGAACGTTTACAACAATATCCACATTCATATCGGCTACAGCTTCTGCTATACGGTCGCTGCCACTTTCGTGGGACCTTTTACTCATAACTGCTTTGCCACCATTAGTTATTATTTCATTAAAAATAATGTCGCTGTCTGTTGCCACCATCACTTCATCAAACAAATTTGTAGCAACAGTATTATCGTATGTATGTCTGATGATTGTTTTGTCACCCAACACCTGCATTAGCTTTCCGGGAAACCTGGTAGCAGCATAGCGGGCAGGGATGAGGGCAATTTTTTTTAAAGAAGTTATATTTGGTTGTAATCCTTTTTTTTCAGACATAACTTGAGACTATCTTTTTAATTGAAATGATTTGAGAAAACTATAGGTGACAACTACTTGTTTAAGAAAGAGATTTGGCTTCTAATGTCTGCTTAGAAATAACAGGATGTTTCTCTATTGAAAACATCTGCGAACTAAACGGCCTTTTAAGCAACGCTCCAAAATCTTCATCTTTATCATTTGGATAGTATCGGTCCAAACCGTATTTAATCTGGTTTGGAGCCAGCCTCATAAACGTTCCCAGCAGTCGATCCCATATAGCCAGGACAGCACCATAATTGCTGTCGGTATAAGGCTGTTTATAATGATGGTGCACCTTATGCATATTGGGCGACACCAACACAAAACTCAGGGCATTATCCAGCCATTTGGGAAGTGAGATATTGGCATGTGTAAACTGGGTAGCCAGTACCAACAAAGTTTGAAAGATCATAACAGCATACATGGGAGCGCCAGCCACAATTACGCCGGCCAAAAAGAAGAGGCCTCTAAAAACACTTTCAACGGGGTGGTGTCTAAGGCCGGTTGTTACATCTACATTATTATCGGCATGATGTACCACGTGAAAACGCCACATCCATTTTACTTTATGTTCAGTTATATGTACCAGCCACCCTCCAAAAAAATCAAGAACCAACAAGGTAATAATTATAGAACCCAGCGTAGAAGCACCTACCCATTGTATAATGCCAAAATGCTGTAGTCTTGTCCAATCTGAAAGCAGTATAATTAGCACTGCAAACCCGGTATGAATTATAAGGTGGATAATGGTGAAGGAAAAATTTACAGTGGCATGCCTTAACTTATTTTTTTTATATCGAAGTGTTAGCAGTGGAATACCACCTTCCAGAAGCCAAAGCAACAACATACCACTTACCAGCAATAGCAGCCTCTCCAGAGGTCGCTGGCCGAGTGTTTGAAAATAATTCTGCAGGTTCTCTAACATGGCAACAGTTATTAGGAGGAACTAAATTAAAAAATCCCTCCCATGTGGGAAGGATTGATTGTATAAAAAAGTTGGGCAGCCAGAACGTTTACAAGTTCAGCTTACACATTTAACATTAATGGCATAACAAGCATCAACAACTCTTCGTCAGGCTCTGAAGTGGTAGGTTTAATAATACCAGCTTTGGTTGAAGTTGCCAGTTCCACTTTTATATCTTCAGTTTCGGCAGCATTCAACATTTCTATTAAAAATCGTGCATTAAATGCAATCTGCAGGTCTTCTCCATCGTACTCGCAACTCATACGCTCATTACCTTCAAAGCTAAAATCCACGTCCTGGGCAGCCATTTGCAATTCGCTGCCACTAATGGTAAGTGCCACCTGGTTGGTACTTTTGTTACTAAAAACGCTTACCCGGCGCAACGATCCCTGGAAATCAACTTTATTAACTATTAGCTTGTACGGGTTGTCTGTTGGAATAACCACTTTATAATCAGGAAAACGGGCATCGATCAATCTGCAAATTAAACGGGTAGTACCATGACTTACAAACAGATGGTTGCTGTTGTAGGAGATAGTGATCGGATCCTCATTATCCGGCAAAGCATTCTTTAAAAGGTTCAACGGCTTTTTAGGAACAATAAAACTTTCAGTCTTTGGGCATTTAACATCTGTTCGTTTGTAACGTACCAAACGGTGTGCATCTGTAGCTACAAATTGAATGGAAGTTGGTGTCAACTCAAAATAAACACCTGTCATAGCAGGCCTTAAGTCATCGTTACTAACCGCAAACAATGTTTTATTAATGGCAGTTACCAAAGCGCCTGATCGCATGTTAAAGGCAGTAGTATCATCGGCCCCGGGTTCTTTCGGAAAATTGTCCGGATTTTCGCCCATCACCTTATACTTACCATTGTCGCTGGTAATTTCAACAGCAAAGTTTTTATCAATATTAATTGTCAAAGGTTGGTCAGCCAGGTTCTTCAATGAATCCATCAGAATTTTCGAAGGAATACAAACCCTCCCATTATCCTTGCTTTCTACATCCATCTGCACACGCATTACTGTTTCAAGATCAGTGGCTACAATGTGGAGCTTTTTGTCTTCAATCTCAAATAAAAAGTCTTCAAGAATGGGTAAGACGGTGTTACTATTAATTACCCCGCTTATTTGCTGCAAATGTTTTAGCAGCGACGAAGACGAAACTATAAACTTCATGTTTTTGCGCTATTTGGTTCTAATTGGACAAACCTACAGTAATTTGTTAATTGCACAAAGATAACCTGTGAAAGTAGGGGCAGCTTGCCGGAAAACTTTGTTCGGTAAAGCATATTGTAGAAACTTAGCATGTTTGATTTGTAAAAAAAAGATAGCAGCGTACTAAGATTTTAACTTGATCATAGATTAAGAAGATTAAGCAAATGATACAACGTAAGGTATTGACCAGGGAGCAGGCTTTTCAAATGATCAGGCATTATTGCGCTTACCAGGAAAGGTGCCACAGCGAAGTGAAAGAAAAGCTTTATGGCTTTGGCCTGCATCGCAATGAGGTTGACGGGTTACTGAGCGAGTTAATTGAAAATAACTACCTGAACGAAGAACGGTTTGCCTGCCAGTACGCCGGTGGTAAATTTAGAATAAACCAATGGGGACGAAATAAAATAGTATACGCCTTACGTCAAAAAGGGGTAAGCACTTATTGTATTAATAAGGGTTTGAAAGAAATTAAGGAAGCAGATTATGACCGGGTACTTTTAAAGCTTGCAACGGCAAAATGGAGCAGTCTTAAAAGCGAACAGTATCTTACCCGACAGGCAAAAGCTTTTGCCTATCTGCAACAAAAGGGTTTTGAACCCAATTTAATTAGTGCTGCAATAAAGCGGTTAAAGGAAAAGTAGGATGCCTACAACCATATCTTACGCAGGATTAGGTTGTGCAAAGTTGCATAATGATAAAAGAGTACAGGTGTGCGACGCAACAATGCGACATTGTAACCATACAGCCTGGCTCCAAAAACCTTTCGGTATTTTTAAATTGCAAAAAGTATAAACATAACTAAAGTGTTTTGTAAGAACCGGTGTTTACATTTTTTGATATTTTTAAGTTTCAATATCATCCGCTAACAGCAGCCTAAAACTTACCTGATGTCATCTCTCACTTTCTCTTTAATTCAAACCAACCTCTTTTGGGAAGACAGGCAGGCGAACCTGCAAATGCTCGAAGAAAAAATTATGGGTATCGGGCAAAAAACCGAAGTGGTGATTTTACCCGAAATGTTTACCACGGGTTTTAGCATGAAGCCGGAGTTGTATGCCGAAACAATGGATGGCGTAGCATTTCAATGGATGAAAAGAATAAGTGCTGAAAAAAAAGTGGTACTAACCGGCAGCTTAATGATGCAGGAAGATGGCCAATATTTTAATCGCCTTATATGGATGTTACCAAACGGGCAATGGGGCAAGTACGATAAGCGCCATTTGTTTGCCAATGGAATGGAACACGAGCATTATGTTGGTGGTCATAAAAGATTGATTGCATCTGTTAAAGGATGGAAGATTAACCTGCAGATTTGTTACGACCTGAGGTTTCCTGTATGGGCACGGCAATCGAAGGCACCTGTTTCAACGGAAGGCAATGGGCAAAACGAAGAACACCCGGAGTATGATGTTTTGGTATATGTAGCCAATTGGCCGGAACCCCGCAACCACGCATGGAAAACATTGTTGCAGGCAAGGGCGGTGGAAAACCAGTGCTTTGCTATTGGTGTTAACAGGGTGGGTACCGATGCCAACGGGATGTACCATAGCGGCGACAGTATGTTGGTCAATCCCATGGGCCACCCCGTACATCAAAAAGCCCATGATGAAGATATTGCCACCATAACTATACAAAGGGATGAGCTGGATGAAGTAAGAAGAAAATTTCCCTTCTATAAAGATTCAGATCCTTTCATGATTTTATAATACTCCTATGATTGCATACTCAGCCGAAAAAATTTTTACCGGTCACGACTGGTTAAACAATCACTCCATTTTAGTGGAGGATGGAACCATTCGTGAGATCATGCCAACAGACCTGTTGCCCTCTGAAATTGACGAGGTACAGTTTGAATGGAATATGATTGTGCCTGCATTTATCGACTTGCAGATATACGGCGCAGGTGGCAAACTGTTGGCCATGTTTCCTGAAGCAGATGCCTTAACCCGCCTGCAACAATATTGCATGGAAGGTGGTGCTCATTATTGTCTTGCCACGGTAGCAACCAACGAATACGAAGTGTTTTATAAATGCATAGATGCCATAAAAGCATATTGGACTAATGGTGGTACAGGCATCATTGGTTTGCACATTGAAGGTCCCTGGATTAATGTTGCAAAAAGAGGAGCACATATCGCCGCCCTCATTCATTCACCCTCTATGGAGCAGGCAAGGCAATTGCTTGAATATGGCAAAGGGATCATTAAGATGATTACCCTGGCACCTGAAGTATGCAGCAGAGAAGTAGTAGAACTGATTCAATCTTATGATGTCGTGGTTTCTGCAGGGCACACCAATGCCACTTTTGCAGAGGCTACCGGGGCATTCAATAATGGCATAACAGTAGCTACCCATTTGTACAATGCCATGAGCCCGTTACAACACCGCCAGCCAGGTATGGTAGGTGCTATAATGCATCATCGTTCGGCAATGGCGGGCATTATACCCGATGGCCTTCATGTAGATTTTGAAGCGGTAGCCATAGCAAAAAGGATCATGCGTGAAAGGTTGTTTATGATAACCGATGCAGTAACCGAAACCAATATTGGTCCCTACCCGCATCAGCGAGAAGGAGACAAGTATGTTTCTGAAGGCATCTTAAGTGGCTCGGCCCTGACTATGTTGAAAGGCGTTCAAAACTGCGTTCAAAAAATTGGGATCAACCTGGACGAAGCCTTACGAATGGCTGCCTTATATCCGGCTACAGTTATGGGTCTTCAAAACCAGTTAGGTAGTATTGCCAGGGGTCAAAAAGCTGATCTGCTTGTGCTAAATGAACGACTGGCAATTGTTGACCAGGTTACTGCTTACGATTGATGATCATGTGTCAATAAAAGCTCCCTGGGTGCATTTAAAATTGTCGCATCGTCATTGCGAGCCTTGCGTAGCTTGGCGAAGCAATCCCCAGCTATTCGTCAACGTAATTGTGTAGGGGATTGCTTCGTGCCTCGCAATGACGGGTAGATCGAAACTAGTAATGCACATTAATTAAAAACGACAATTTGAAATGCGCCCAGCTCTCTTCAACTTCAATGAATTGCCTTGGTATAGCCTGCATCAATCAAACAGTGCCCTATAAATTTCGGGTTGTTTCCATTCCTTTATTTGGCCTGGCTGTAGGTCTTCTATTGTAAGTGTTG
>JAJAYD010000213.1 GCA_026786345.1 Chitinophagaceae bacterium | reverse complement strand
AGTGATGCTTGAGTTGAAAGCATTAATCCATTTGGAAGATGTTCACCTTGCACAAGCTATTAATTATTTAGAGGCATACGGATTAGGGATTGGCTTACTGGTTAACTTCGGCGCAAAGAGCCTTGAATTTAAAAGGGTGATGAAGAAGTTCTGAACTATGATTTTTGTCATTGTCTGAACTATGATTAGGTTGATTAAATGAATACTATGACTGCCAACAATAAAATCATAGCCCATCATCAAATCATTTTTAATCATAGTTCAAAGACATTAATGTTTGCGAGGCAAAAGAAAGAACCGCTGGTAAGGCGGAACAACTGCTTCGATTACCAATGGCTTGCAGGTGACACACCCTGCAAAGGCGAAATTAGTCTGGCTTTGAGAGGAGAACCTTCAGGGGCAACCGGGATAATATCGTCGGAAGACACTAGTACAGCACATCGTTCCACCCGGTTGGTGAATATCCTGGCAGATCGGGGTATCGGCGGAAGGGGAGCCTGGACTTTATTACATCCTTTGCCGGACACAGTCCTGCTACCATTATCCATTTAAGTAATCCTTTGGAACACTTAAACGGGGGGGAACCGCTCCGGAATAAAAATTTTCAGCTATTGCATTTACTATTTTAAATCTCAATCTTGTGCAGGTTGATGCAACACAAACCTGTTACATTTTTAAATCTTTAAATTTTATCAAAATGCCCTGGAAAGGAATTATCGCAAAAAACTTTTCTGTTGAAGAGTTCGACAGCTATTGCCACACCATACAATGGACTGCATGGCGCCCTTCGTTTATTGTTGTTCATAACACAGCAATACCAAACCTGGCCCAACGCCCCTCGGGCCTTACGTTGCAACATATTAAGGGTCTTGAAAAATTTTATCGTGATGAACAAAAATGGTCAGCAGGGCCGCATCTTTTTGTGGACGACAAACAGATTTGGGTATTTACACCCCTGAACCTATCCGGAGTGCATAGTCCATCGTGGAATAAGACAGCATTAGGAATAGAGATGTTGGGTAACTACGAAAAAGAAGCATTTGACAGTGGACGCGGCCTACAGGTTCGTAAAAATACCGTAGCTGCCATGGCAACCCTTTCGGCAATTTTGGGCTTCGATCCACATACGATGCGTATCCATCGCGAAGATCCGTTAACAACGCATGCATGCCCCGGCAAAAATGTTCGAAAACTGGAACTCATACAGGAGGTGCAAGACCTTATGATTAAGAGGCATGCCGGAGAACATCCTATTAAGCCTGCTCCTTAACTTCGCGAAATGCTAAGCAAACTATATGGTACCCTGCTGTCGATATTATTATTGACTGCATGTGCAAACAATAGGTCCGACAAAACGGACCAGCAAACTGACAGCACCTCCCTGACGGCAGACTCCACTCCTCCTGTCAAAGTAGATACAGTGGTTATAGATGGAGCAGTTTTATCATTTGCAAGGGACAGTATTTTACAACTTATGGAGGCAAAGCAATATGCCGGGCTTTCCCGTTTTATCGGTGATGAGGGCATCTTGTTTTCTCCTTTTGGCTCGGCGGATACAACAAAAAATAAAGTGCTATCACGCCTACAGTTTTTGGAATTATTAAAAAATAACACGCAGGTTTTATGGGGGTATGCTGATGGCACCGGAGATGCAATTCGGTTAACCATCCCCCAATACTTTAAAAAATATGTATACGATGTTGCTTTTTTGAAAGCTGAACAAACTTCGGTTAATAAGGTGATCGACCCTGATTCAGCAATTTCAAAAGTCCCGTCTGTTTACGCCAATAACAGTTTCGTTCAATTTTATTTTCCAGGATTTAATGAGGACTATGAGGGTTTGGATTGGAAGTCGTTGTTACTGGTTTTTAAACAACAACAATCAAAATATTACCTGGTGGCTGTTATTCACAACAAATGGAAAATATGAAGGTGCTACAATACCAGGCTAAATTTGTCGAAGTCTGATTATAGGTACTTGTCGTTGTAAGACTGGGTTCGTTGAAGCCCAGTTCCAACATTGTTGTTCTTCACCATTTCTTTCATTTTGATGTTTGCAGGTGAAGAATACCCTGCAAAGGCGGAAGGCACGAAAAAAGAACAGGCAGGCTTACCTGTAGCCTTTTATTGCAATTCAATCTTATCGATCATCAGTCTAAAATCTTCCGCTGTTTTATTACCAATTAAAAAGCCCAATTCTTCAAAGGTCTTACCAGGGTAATTGGGTGTATCCAGTTGCCGTCCTCTAAACGAAGGTGCCATTTGATTGAATGGTATTTCAATAATTTGCCAACCTGGTTGGGTTGAAAAATTAAAAACGTAAGAATAATAATCCGATGCATTGGTTTTTACCCGGAACTGGTAGTTCTTGCCATCACTATGTAAACGAATGATAAACTTCGAAAATTGATCAACCTGCATTCTTTCTCTTTCATAACGAACGGATGAAAAACCACCATTGTTTTCGAGCGAGACAGCGCCATGAAATAGACCGTGACCTTCGTCGCTCATTTCAAATTTTCCGTTTGATCTCCCTCCCATAACCACATCGTCTACCACCTTCCACGCGTTTATAGGGCTATTTTTACTAAAATCGAAGATGATAGTTGATTGCATCATTGTAATTAAAATTATGGTTGAAATAAGATAAGCCATGATATTGTTTTCCCTTCGGCTCCGCGGAGGGGGCGACCAAACCCTACCCTGAGCGGCGCCGAACGGAAGGGGTAAAGCATCTTGCAAATGAATGCACAAACAAATATCTTTCTTAGTTCTTATTTATTAATTATTTTTTACTT
>JAJAYD010000212.1 GCA_026786345.1 Chitinophagaceae bacterium | reverse complement strand
GCACTGCTGTGTTCATAGTCCTCCCAATGTTCAACCAGCCCCCATATTCCCGTACAGGATTTAACTGTATATAGTTTATTTTTTGCTCAGGAAACTTTTTATGGTACACAGGTTTCACATCGAAGCTTTCTTCAAACACCTTGTGACGTTGTCCCTTCCCGGGTTGCTTCTCAGACACTCCTTCCTTCAGCAGCATCAAAATGTTGTTACATCCCTTTTGCTCCAGGGCGCCTGATAATTTCGTAAGCGATAAACCGCTTACCATTTGCTATTATTTTACTGAGATCATAATTTCCATCTGAAAAGAACAAAATGCAGTGAACATGATTAGGCATGACGACATAGGAAGTCGTTTTAATTGAATGATTTGCCTTTAAATAGTTGACCAATTTGTACACAAGCTCATAAGCGTTTACCACTGCAAATAAAGGCAGCTATTGCCTACACCTAAACGTAATATAATACAACGAAGGATCCACTGCTATGGCGTATGTCCGGCGGCATATGCTACATGTAATGAAGGGAGGCTTTGTATACTCCGCAAGGGATAAATTAGTGACTTGTGAATTACAGTTGAAAATTGAATAAAATGCACAAGAGTGCGACGCAAGTAAAGCTTCATAGTAGCAATGTAGATTGGTTCAAAAAAAGCAACTCAGGTTTTTATCCCTTGCACAGTATAATTGCTCAACATTGCAGGTTCCCCTGGCTCACTCAAAAAGAATTGCAGGTTCCCTTGCCTGCGCTCAAGCCCATGAAGGAGAACCTGCAAGGACGACACGTTACAGCGCTTAACCCGTATTTGTTGGTGAAGAACACCAACAAAAGCGAGGGGTGAAGAACACCGGCAAAGGCGGAAGGTGAAGAACACTGCAAAGGCGGAATTTATATCTATAAGCCTCACTAAAGAAAATTTATCCTTGTTGTTATTGCAATACAAGTGTGTGCTCAATTTTATTTAAGGGCAAGTGCTAATAAATAGTAGTGATATACATTTCAAATATTAATACTATACATGCTGTTTCCTGTGAAAGCGATTGTTGAATTTACATAGGTTGAAAGAACGATTATCAAAAGTGGCAATATGTTCTTATATTTCGTACAAACAAAATTATAATCATGTCTAACAAAAAGATTTTCATCAGTTATTCCCGCGTTAATAAAGATTACGTCAAGGACTTTGTTAGCAGGTTAAAAGAGGGAGGGGCAGATATATGGATGGACCAGGAGAGCATAGAAACGGGAACCACCTGGGACACAGAAATAGAAAATGCTATTAAAAACTGTGAAAGCTTTTTATTAATGGCAACTCCAAATGCACTTGCTTCAGAAAATGTTTTGGATGAACTAAACGTGGCAAAGAATAGTAACAAAACAATTATTCCGGTAAAAATAGAAGATTGTGAAATGCCTATGCGCTACAACAGGTTGCAATTTATTAACCTGGTAAAAGATTTCGATACCGAATTACAAAAACTTGTTAAGAAACTAAATGTGAGCCTTCCATCTGTAAGCACAACTGAAAAAACAGTTACTACCAACGTGGTTACTAAAAATATTCCGCCACCAAATGTAAGTCGAGACGCGCAGGCCATTTTTAATAAAGCAGAAAAAATGTATGCAAATGGACGGTTTACAGATGCACTTAAACTATATGAACAAGCGGCGGATGCAGGTAGCGACTTAGCCATGTTGAATATAGCTTCTATGTACGATTATGGTGATGGTGTAGAGGAAGACAACCAATTGGCTATGGAGTATTACCAGAGAGCTGCTGATGCTGGTAATGCTGAAGCGATGTATAATATAGGAGGTATGTATGAAGAAGGGGAAGGGGATAGTGGGGAGCCCGATTACGAACAGGCAATGGAATGGTATGCTACAGCTGCAGAAGCAGGCAGTAGCGATGCTATGTATTCCGTGGGTAAATTATTCGAAGAAGGATTAGGAGTGGAACAAAACTATGAGGAAGCCCTGGTATGGTATCAAATGGCGGTGGATGAAGGTAATTCGCCGGCGATGGTAGCGATAGGATCAATGGTTAAAGAAGGTAGAGGGGTAGAATTAGATGTGCAAGGTGCTGTAGAATGGTACACAGCCGCTGCCGATTCTGGCAATGCTATCGCTAATTACTTACTCGGTAGGATGTTTGAAGAAGGAGACGGTGTAAAAAAAGATTACAAGCTGGCCATAGCGTGTTATAAAGGAGGTGTGGAAGGAGGTGACGCAGATTGTATATGTGCCCTTGCAGTGATGAACGAGAAGGGCAAGGGAACTAAGAAAGATTTAAATGCAGCACTGGACCTATACCAAATGGCGGCAGATAAGGGAAATGCTGAAGCAATGTTTTTTATTGGAATGATGTACTACGGAGGTAAGGGAGTAAGTGAAGATTTGGAAGAAGCTTTGAACTGGCTTGAACAAGCAGCAGATGCGGGCTGGGTTGAAGCGATGGAAGTGTTGGCTGATATGTACGAAAACGGATATGGCGTACCGAGGAGTTTAGGCAAGGCTAAAGAATGGAGGAGAAGAGTTGAAGAATGTTCAAATTAGCCAGTTGCATAAAGTAGATTTGGCCAGATAATATGAATATGACTACTCATAATTGTAAATCCAAAAACTTTTATGCGATCTTCTCTAACCAGAAATTCCAGACTTGGTATAATTATGTCTTCGTATTTATCAGGCTTAAGTAAATGCTTCCATTCAAGTATTGTAGCTGTAAAATAATCAGGATAAAATTCACTAAAAGCATAAAATTAAAGTTAGAGTACTTTAATAAAAAGTTTATTATGCGAGTATTATTTGCAGGTGAAGAACACCGGCAAAGGCGGAATTTATAATCATCCGGCAGCTTCTCCCACTGTAGCTTGTAAGACCTTTCACAGTTGTCGATGGTCTTTTCAAGTAATTCAAAAACCCTATCAGTTTCTTTTATAAGTCTCCCTTTTCCATAGGCATGAACCGAAATGTAGTTCCAGGTGGGCACATTCAATTCTTTTTCATAATTCGCAGGAGAGATATAAGCATGAGGTTCGCTAAAAATTACCAAAACGTCATTATTCTCAATGTCTTGCCAGTGGTGGTTTGCTTTTGCAAAATGCGATGTTAGAAATATCTGTTCATCTACAGTGGTCACGAGAAATGGCAAATGTGTAGCGATCGGTAAACTGTTCTTTGCTGTTATAATGGTAGCAAAACTAAACCGTTGCATAAATGCAACGATTTCTGTTTTGTCTGTCAGTAAATTTAAGCGCGGGATGTATATGACTTATGCAGGAAAGATGAGAAACCTTTCAATTTTTGTTACTCACTTTAAATGTGTTACCAAAGTTTTAGCAGCGTGCCATTACCGGAGAACGCTTAGGCCGAGGGAGAGGCTGTGCCTGCCGGGATGTCCCAGTTAAAAGTCTTAGCGGCGCCTAACATGCCATCCTTATTGTTCTGCGGTTTATAATCAATCTTAACGGTCTTATAGACCATCTCGACCCGCTGGACAATGTTGCCTTCATCCGTGCCCGAGTTCGACACCCGGGTGATAAAGGCACCTTCCATAACCATTGTAAAGTAGGTTTCGGCGTTTCCCTTGCCGGTTGTCTTCATCATCTGCAGCTCTACCTTCGGGAAAGCCTTGCCAGTGCAGAGGTATCCCAGGATAACCGTTGAAGACGTATCGAAATTGTGCTCAAAGTTTAACCTGCCGGGATCGGGCTTGCCTACACTTGCACCGCCACCCTTACCCCAACTGGTTTCGGCTGCAACTTCCCAATCCCAGCCCTGGATTTCTACCCACTTTTCTTTGCCCTTTTGGATCGACTCGCCATCGGCCTTGGCGAAGAAACTGATGAATGCATTTACTGCCATAATGAACGCTCCTTTTTTTAAAGAATTTGGTTAAATAATTTAGCTCAAAAATTTAATAATTTATCCTTTGGAAAAATCTATTTTACTTTTTGATTGCTTTACAAGATGGTAATAAAATGTAATGAAAGAAAGTATTTCCTCCCTATTTTTATTTGAAATAGATTTTTGGATATAACAAAATAAGATGGATTTACATCCTTTATTTTTTTTCAAATAATTCTCCTTTTACTAAATTGTAATTGGCGCGGCTGGCCGAAGGTGTAGCAATGCCTCTTCTTTAAAGCATAAAAAAAGAGCCACATTGCTGCAGCTCTTTTTTACTTATAACTTATAACTCACCCTTCACCACACACCACTCACCACTACTCACTACTCACTACTTATAATTTTCTTAATCCTTACCGTGCAGGCCATTGTAATAATTCAGTTTGGCATCGTATGCATCATAATCCTTTGGACTAACGCCACGGCTCATATCTCTTTTGTATTCGTATACATTGTACAATAGATCCACTGATTTTTTCAGCAATCCTTTCTCCAGGTTGGTGCGGGTTGTTTTGGCTGATAAACTTCTGTGAGATTTCTCTAACCAAACAATACTTTGGTCAGCAGCTTCAAATGCTTGCTTGTTGGCAGCAGTCTTTTTGACTTTCACATCGGCTGTAGTTCCTTTAATGTCTCTGGCGGTTTGGGCAACTGATTCAAAATTGGTGTATGCTGTTACGCCGGCATTGTAAGCGGCTATGCCATTAGTGGTATCTTTTGAATAAGCTTTTTCAAAAGCGTATTGAGCTTTTTTATTGTATTGTCCTCTCTGATCTTCGGGTAGATTTTTTATTTTGTCGTCGTTAGCAAAATAGTTTCCATAGTCAAAATAGGCTTCACTGGTTAACGTGGTGGCCGCATCGTCTGCATCAAATTTCTTTACAAAACTGGCCAGGTCTGTATTCTTTTTTGTGTATTCAAACTCAATATCTTTCCAAAGTGTATTATTTGGATAAACCTCTTTTGCCAGGCCAATGTATTTTTTAAACTGCTCATCGTTTGGATTATTCAAGTAATACTTGGTTAAATACTCATACACGCCTTCATAATCTTTACCGTTTACTTTAATTTCAGCCAGTTTGCTATAGTACTGGACTGCTTCAGGTTCTAATTTTGCATTTTGTGCTGTGGCAGCCGCATATAGATACGAGGTAGTGTCAAATGGTGAAGTAGACCATTTACGGGCAATAAGTAAATCGCCCATGGCAGCCATGTTCTTAAACTTATCAAACGATTTTGCCCAATCTTCGGCCTTGTACAATTTTACCCCTTGTTGAAAAAATGTGTTGTACACATTATTTACTCCGTCAAAGCGGTCAGCTTTTAGCTTCTCTTCATTCGGCTCTAGTTCAAGGTATTTTTTAAGAGCTGCATAAGCTTCCATATCAGCTGTTGGGTATTTTGCAAGCAATGCTTCGTTTGCAGCCATCTTACTGTATAACTGCATTTTTAACAAGTAACTTTCGGCTTGTTTATTTGTTTTTTCATCTGTCATTAACTTATCAATTTCTATTTTAGCTTCTTCCAGTTTTTCTGGCTTAACCATAGCCAAAGTGTAGGCAATCTTTGCTTTTTTCAAATCCTGGGCCTGGAGCACAGCGCCTGTAACCAATAAGAATGAAAACCCAATCGCAAACTTTTTCATAATGTGCTTTTTATTAATTGTCATTGTTGATTATAAAATTAAAAAGGATTTACTCAGGTTGATCTTCATCAGCAGTACCCGTCTCTTCATTTTCCTCATCCATACCAGTTTCAGCATCTGTGCCCGGTATATCATCTGCTGTCAGCTCATCTGTTTCAATAATTGGCACCGCATTTTCATCAGTCTCCAAACCTTCAAGACTTATAACACCTTCAACTTCGGCTTCTTCAATTTTTGAAATCGCCGCTATTTCATCGGTTTCATCCAGTCTTATCAACTTAACCCCCTGTGTTGCCCTGCCTGCTGCTCTAATATCTGCTACCGAAGTTCTTATAGTTATGCCCGATCTGCAAGTAATCACCAGGTCTTCTTTTCCGCTCACATCTAAAATTCCGACTAATCTTCCGGTTTTGTCTGTAACATTAATCGTTTTAACACCTTTACCTCCCCTGTTGGTAATCCTGTATTCGTCTATCAAAGTTCGTTTGCCGTAGCCTTTTTCACTAACCACCAATATTGTTCTTTCAGTGTCCTCCTTATTTACACAAATCATACCAATTACCGCGTCCTTTTCCGAATCTACTTCTATACCAGTAACGCCAATAGCTCCACGGCCGGTTGGCCTCACTTTTACTTCGGGAAAACGAATGGCCCTTCCGGTACTCAATGCCATCATGATATCGCAGTTGCCATCTGTAAGCCTGGCCTCAATCAATTGGTCGCCTTCTAAAATGTTTATCGCATTTACACCATTGGCACGTGGACGGCTAAAATCTTCCAATGCCGTCTTTTTAATGATGCCTTTCTTAGTGCATAATACAATATAATGACTGTTTACATAATCCTTGTCTTCAAAATTCTTAATGTCGATAATTGCCCTAACCTTATCGTCCTGCGGCAATTGCATAATATTTTGAATGGCCCTGCCTTTGGTATTCTTATCTCCTTCCGGAATTTCGTACACCTTCAACCAGTAACACCTTCCCATTTCGGTAAAGAACATTAGTGTGTGATGGGTTGATGCCACAAATAAATGTTCTACAAAATCCTCTTCTCTTGTTTTACTACCAATGGCACCCCTTCCACCTCTTTTCTGCTGACGGTATTCATCGGCCGAGGTTCTTTTAATATATCCTAAATGAGAAATTGTTATAACAACATCTTCATCCTCGATCAAATCTTCAATTCTCATTTCGTTTGACAGATAGGAGATTTCTGTTTTTCTCTTATCGCCAAACTTCTCTTTAACCTCCTGCAATTCTGTTTTAATTAACTCATAACGGAGGAATTCGCTACCTAAAAGTTCCTGTAACCTACCTATTAAAGCCATCAGGCTATCATACTCTTCCTTAATCTTATCCCGTTCCATTCCGGTAAGGCGTTGCAACCTGAGTTCAAGAATTGCTTTTGCCTGTATTTCATCTAAACCCCAACCCGCGTTAATTAGCTTTTCTTTAGCTATTTCGGGTGTGGCAGAACTTCTGATCAGGCTAATGACTTCATCAAGGTGATCGAGTGCAATTAAATATCCCTGTAAAATATGGGCTCTTTCCTGCGCCTTTCTTAATTCAAATTGTGTTCTCCGTATTACAACCTCCATTCTGAACTCAACAAACTCAACAATAAGGTCTTTGAGGTTCATTGTTTTCGGACGTCCCTTGCTGATGGCTACATTGTTGATACCATAGCTGGTTTGCAGCTCTGTAAATTTGTACAATTGGTTGATGATTACATTGGCAACACCATCACGTTTTAAATCCAGTACAATACGGGTACCTTCACGCATGTTGCTCTCGTTGTTAACGTGAGCTATGCCTTCAACTATTTTTCCGGTTACCAGTTGGCCAATTTTATCAGTAAGTATATCCCGGTTTACCTGGTACGGTACTTCGGTTATGATAATCTGCTCCCTGCCGCTGGCTTTGGTGTCTACATGGCACCTTCCACGAAGTACTACCCGTCCGCGGCCTGTAAGCATTCCCTGTTTTACCCCCTCCATACCGTAGATAATTCCTGAGGTGGGGAAGTCAGGAGCTTTTACATACATCATGAGCTCTTCAATTGTAACCTCATGGTTTTCAATATATGCAACACATCCGTCTATTACTTCGCTTAAATTGTGGGGCAACATATTTGTGGCCATACCCACCGCAATACCGCTGCTTCCGTTAACCAATAATTGTGGTATGCGGGTGGGTAAAACGGTTGGCTCTTTTAAGCTGTCATCAAAATTAAATTGAAAGTCTACGGTGTCTTTCTCAATATCGTCGAGCATGCTTTCGGCAATCTTTTCCAGCCTTACCTCGGTATATCGCATGGCCGCAGGCATATCTCCATCCTGGTTGCCAAAGTTTCCCTGTCCGTCAACCATCGTGTAGCGCATGGTCCATTCCTGCGCCATACGTACCAGGGTATCGTAAATAGAGGCATCTCCATGAGGGTGGTATTTACCCATTACCTCACCAACAATACGGGCTGATTTTTTATAGGGACGGTTGCTGTTATTAGCTAATTCATTCATCGCGTACAAAACCCTACGGTGAACCGGTTTAAATCCGTCACGGGCATCGGGTAAGGCACGACCTACAATTACCGACATCGAATAATCGATGTACGCCGTTTTCATTTGCTCTTCAATATTCACCAGGATTATCCGGTCATTATCGCTGGTTTCAAGCGGCAGTAAATTATCTTCCATGTATTTGTAATACTGTATTTTAGATTTATTTGCAGTACAGTTGCAAATGGTATTTTAAGGAGGCCAAATGTACCTTTTTTTGGCCACTAAAAACTTCAAAGCCGGCGCAATTTTAAAGGCAGAAATGATAAAGTTTTGAATAGAGAACAGAAAGCTTTTTTAGGGTAAACCCAGTGTTTGGGATTGGATAAAAATTTTAAAAGGCTGGCTTTATGTGGTTATTATTAAAAAGCTTTTTAAGGAGGTGTCTAAAAATGATTTTTTATAATACCAGTGCTCGTTTTTCATAGGATCATTGTTGCAGCCTGCCCCTTCATACTTGCGCATAGGCGTCAACCTTAAAATTTTTTATTTTGGACCCAACAGTCTACTGCTATTAGGCTTTGGTTGCGTCGCACTCTTATACTTTCTGTTCTCTATGCAGCTTTCAAGACCTCATCCTCCCCGAAAAACAATCGGGGCAGGCTGGTTTCTTTCCCTGAAATAATCGGGGTCTTCGACAAAGGACAAGTAGGGCAGGTATACTCTCTTTATAAGTTTTTGAACTGACATTTGATCGTTTATTTTTTAATCATCAAACAGCCTGAAAGCCCTACCAGTTAAGCTTTTGCGAGCTTTGATCTTAAAATAAGGTTGACGCCTATGCGTCATACTTGCGGGGTCGCAATCCCTTTATCAGTTGTAAAAAGGGCGTCTTCAGTTTCAAATAATAAATTTCTGACCGAATTTAGACAGCTTCTAAGAATTATATTTTATAATACCGACTGTAACAGGGAGCAAAACATAGCCTGAACCACATAGGATTATAGGCACATAGGCGTCACATAAACTCTTATGTGTGTATTACTTTGTATCTATGTGCGTGTGTGGTAAAAAGATAAGTGCCCGAGAATCTTTGCAATAAAATTTAGACAGCTTATTGGTGTAATAAAGTTTGCCCAGCCATCATTTGTTCACCTTTGCAATGGTAAATCAAAATAGAAAATTTATGACAGAACGCGAATATTTGATTGATGTTAGCAAGATCGAGGAGCTACAGATGATCAGTGATACTAAGGAGCTGCAAAAAATATTTTCGCTTTCTAAAAGCACCATTGTGCAGGGCGGTGTGGTAGTGCTGGCAAGAATTTCAAAAAGTGGCACAGTAGAACGATTTGATGAAATATCAACGGAACCAGACCTGGAGCAGTACAAGAAAAATGTTTTTAAATACCTGTAATTACTAACCGGCATCGGCATTTATACATTGGCAGCGTAACATCGGGCGATAAACTGACTTTACCGGCTACCACCCTAAAACTGGTAAGGGATCGTTGGCAAAATAACGGGGGTACGAAATGTCTTTCCGCTTTAACAGCTTTCCTTACCAGTACAATCTCTTACTATATTTGCCCGCTTTTATTAGTTTCAATAAATCAATAGTTTATGAAGGTTTTTAAGTTTGGCGGCGCCAGTGTAAATAGTGTGGAGCGTATAAAAAATGTAGCCACCATTTTAAAAACCAATACGGACGATCAGCTAATGGTCATTATTTCCGCAATGGGTAAAACCACCAATGCCCTTGAAAAAGTTGTTGATGCTTTTTTTGCCGGAAAACAGGAGGACGCCTTGAAGTTATTTGAGCTGGTAAAACAAAACCATCTAACAACAGCCAAATACCTTTTGGTTACTCATTACAATAAAACACTTGACGAACTGGTTAATTATTTTACTGAGGTGGAGTGGTTGTTGCACGATAAACCGGTTAGGGATTATGATTACTACTACGACCAGATTGTTTGCATAGGAGAATTACTTTCCACCTGCATTATGAGTGCCTATCTGAACGAGGCGGGTGTTAGCAACCAGCTTATTGATGTCCGTGATCTGCTTAGAACTGATGATAATTTTCGTGATGCGGGGGTTGATTGGGAGGTAAGCAAGTTGGCAGTTGACAATTGGCAGTTGACAGGAGAGAAAAAGTTTACGGGAGAGAGTAAGACTACAAATTATAACAACCAACGAACAACGAACCACCATCAACCAAATATTATCATAACCCAGGGTTTTATTGGAAGTACCGATGCAAATGAAAGTACGACGCTGGGGCGTGAAGGAAGCGATTATTCAGCAGCAATTTTTGCAAACATCCTCGATGCAGAAAGCCTTACCATTTGGAAAGATGTGGAAGGCGTTATGAGTGCTGATCCCAAAGAGTTTTCGGACGCAACTTACTTACAGGAACTGAGTTATTTTGAAGTGATTGAAATGGCTTATTACGGAGCCCAGGTCATTCATCCCAAAACCATAAAGCCCTTGCAAAATAAAAAAATTCCGCTTTATGTAAAGTCGTTTATCGATCCAAATTTACCAGGTACTGTAATCAGTAAAAAGAACGCTAAGAACCTTCCTCCCATAAAAATTGTTAAACCCAACCAGGTGATGCTGTTCTTAAGTAGTCACGATTTTTCGTTTGTTGGCGAAGAGCCGATGAGCAAGCTGTACAATATTTTTAATCTGCTGCACATAAAACCTAACTTAATTCAAACAGGGGCAATAAACATTCAAATTTGTGTGGATGACCACCCTGAAAAAATTAACCAGCTTGCCGCCGCAGCAAGTAACCTGTTTGAAGTACAGGTAGACAAAGGATTGACGCTCTTAACTATCAGGCATTACACCGAAGAGGTATTAAGCACCATGCTTGAAGGAAAAAAAGTTCAACTGATGCAAAAAACGCCCGACATGGTACAGGTGTTATATAAAAATTAGGTTGGTTATTGCCCGTACAAGCCCAACTAACCCTTTACTAATTTGGCCAGGTAAGATTGTTGTGAAAGGTAACTGCATTCATGGGTGCCAGGTAATTTTTTACATCAGTTCTTCCCTTAAACAATTTGCCTTGCAAAACCAGCTTCTCACCTTCGCGTAAAACTGTAATAGAAAGGTCAGGTAAATTGAAATTGTATTGAACGTATTTATCCCATAAATCGTTCAGATTTTCTTCGGTTACAGCAGTGTTATCAATGCTTACCAACACATCATTGTTCTTAATGAGTAAGGCATTGTTTCCAACCTCGCTAAACACAAATTGCTTGCTGGGAACATCAAATTTTAAACTCAGCTTCTGGCCAATATTGTAAGTAACTTTTGTTTCTACAGCTGCGTATTCGTACCCAATTGTAGCCAGCATTTCTTTAAAGGGTAAAGGTTGTGAACCCACAATGTAATTTGCAATAAAAGTATTTACATCGGGGTGCGTTACACTTACCAGCTCTTTAAACAAGTCTTCATCTTTAAATGGTTTATTGGGGCCATATTGCAGGGCAAGTTTTTGTATAGCTGATTTTAGGTCGATGTTATTATGTGTTTTTTCCCTGATATACAGATCGAGCATAAATGCCAGTAAAGCACCTTTACTGTAAACACTGTTGTATTTTGATTTGTAAGCTTCAGTCAGTACATTCTTGCTCATTTCTGTCATGGAAAACTGGCCAAACTCTTTTGCCTGCTCCATTTTCTCCTTCATGTTTCCAAAGAATTCTTTTTCGGATAACAGCCCGCTTTGAAGCTGAACCAGGTTGGCAAAATACTCGGTCACGCCTTCGTACAACCATAAGTGTTCAGACATCTCGGGATTGATGAAATCGAAATTTTCAATTTGTTCACTATGCAGGTTTAACGGAGTTAGAATGTGTAAAAATTCATGTCCGGCTACTTCTAAGACCAATGACTTAACCCTGCTTTCCATAGCAATTTCGGGAAGGTAATAAAGAGAAGAATAACTATGCTCCAGGGCACCGTAACCACCACCACCGGACTCGCCTAATGCATTTTCAGGTTTATCAAAATAAAAAAGAAACTGGTACGACTTAACCGGTAAGCCATTAAAAAATGTTTGCAACGCCATTGAAAGTGGTTTCAGGTACGATGCTACCTGGGCACTGGTAACCTTACCGGTAGCCGAAACTACGGTTACATGTATGCGGGAATCACCGGCTATAAAAGAGGTAGTATCGGGTTGACTGTAGATGATAGGATTGTCGGCCAAAAAATTATAATTGGCAGCTTGCAAAACGTCTACCCCTTCAGCACTTTGCTGTACAGGCAAATGTGTGCTTGCATAAAAGTTGAGTGGGCGGGTAATTTTTAATGTGATTGGAAGGTTTTTGTACCCTTCGAAGTAACCGTAAAATGCATGGTTGTTTATCACAAAATTCTTGCCTTCTTCAATGTTTGAACCACCTGGTTGAAATACAAAATTTGGATGGTTGGTATCCCAGGTGTCGTTTACCAGATAATGTATACCGGCCAGTGTTTTTGAACGGGTAATTTGGTATTGATTGTTGTTTATTTTCTGAACCGGTAGTTGTTTACCGTTTTTATTATAGGCTTTAAACTCTTTGATGAACCTGCCAAAATCTTTTACCGCATACGAGCCGGGAATGGCCTTCGGAAAAGAATAAATAACCGTATCAGCGTTTAGCGACGGAGTTTCAAGCGTAACAGATACCTGGTCGTTTTTTATGTTTACAAGGTCGGTGAGGTATGTATAACCTTGTTGGGAAAAAGAAAGTATAGGAATGAACAACCAAAAGGAAAGTATGATTGAGGCAGGTTTCGTCATGTAAATGCTTTAATAAAAAGGCAATTTGCATTGATATTACAGGCCAGCCAAATGAGCAGGTGGTTTTTAGCAGCACCTTATGATTGACGAGACGCTGACAATAGGTTTAACGCAAAAGCTGTGTGCAAATTATTAATGGCAAGGCGGACAAATTACCTTCAATCCCCTGCCTTTACAACATTACAATGTATTCGCCTTTGGGATTTATTGAAATAAGTGGAAGCTTTTTCTTGTCTTCAAAAAAGTCGTAGACCTCTTTGATCTTTATAGCAAAACGTTGTACATCCTGGTCGTCTTTTGTTACCCTGGCAAAACTTTCCAAACTTTTTTTATTATTGAACCTGATCGGAAAAATATGCACCGGAATAAAATCCTGCCCCTGGGTTTTTGCATTTGCAGCTAAAATATACAATTCTTCTATCTGGTTATTTTGAATGGGTATACAACCAACGGTAAGGCAGGTGCCATGAATTTGAATTTCGCCACCGGGCTTTAGACTATCACTTAAAATTTTATCAGAAGCATTGGGATAATTAATTCCTAACGACAAATGGTGGCTGCTTTTGGGGTCAAATTCGTTGATGTAATAAAACCCTTCAGGCACCTGGTAGTCGCCTTCAATTCTTTTAGGACCGAAACTACCGGCCATTGCACAAACTTTATATGTTTTAAATAGCTTATATGGTTCTTTGTTGTTATTGCGGGCCCAAACTTCTAACTGGCTATCCCACTTAAACGATCGTATATAAATTTGTTTGAATGGCCACTCCAGGCCCAGCGCGGCACCTTGTTTCTTGAGCGTATCTTCTTTTGATTTAACCGCCGTAGCCACCCGTGGATAGGTTTTCTGATAATCAACAAAACTGGGTTGTGCAACTCCAATAGTAGAAAGGCCCAGGAAAAGGAGAAACAATAAATTTTTCATCGGTTCAAAAATATTTAAATACTATAAATCTTTATTCATTTTATAAGTTAAAGTGCATAAAATGCTGTTCGTCCACAAAGTTATCCACCTACAAATTTCCCCTTAAATCCTGTTCTCTTTCCAGCGCTTGAAACAATGCTTTAAAATTTCCTTTACCAAAACTTTTTGCACCCTTCCGCTGGATGATCTCAAAAAATAAAGTGGGCCTGTCCTGCAATGGTTTAGAAAAGATTTGTAGCAAATACCCTTCATCATCGCGGTCAATTAGAATGCCCAACTTCTGTAACGGCGCCAGGTCCTCATCTATCGTACCCACCCTATTCAAAACCGTTTCGTAATAGCTTGGTGGAATCTTTAAAAACTCTACTCCCCTGTTTTGCAATTCGCTAACCGTTTCTACAATATTGTTGGTGGCTATGGCAATGTGTTGTACCCCTTCGCCCTGGTAGAACTCCAGGTATTCCTCTACCTGCGATTTCTTTTTGCCTTCAGCCGGTTCGTTTATAGGGAATTTTACATAGCCATTTCCATTACTCATCACCTTACTCATCAGTGCCGAATATTCAGTTGAAATATCTTTATCGTCGAAGGTTAGGATATTTTTAAAACCCATTGTGTCCTCATAAAATTTTACCCATACATTCATTTGGTTCCACCCAACATTACCCACACAATGATCAACGTATAAAAGACCGGTGGATTGTGGCTTGCACCTGCTTTCCCATTTTACAAAGCCGGGCATAAACAAGCCATGGTAGTTTTTTCGCTCTACAAATACATGCACAGTATCCCCATACGTTTCAATGCCACTTACAACAACTTCGCCATCTGAATCGCTTAAAATTTGCGGAGCCATGTAACTAACTGCTCCTCTTTTAGTGGTTTCGTGCCAGGCATTGGTTGCATCGTCCACCATTAAAGCCAGCACTTTTACGCCATCGCCATGGCGATAAATATGGTCAGCTATTTCATTGTCGGTACGCAAAGGAGTGGTCAGTACGAATGTTAGTCTATGCTGCCGGATAACATAGCTGACTTTGTCTTTCACACCTGTTTCAGGCCCGGCATAAGCCAGGCTTTCAAACCCAAAAGAATTTTTATAAAAATTTGCTGCCTGCCTGGCGTTACCAACATAAAATTCAACGTAATCGGTTCCGAGTAAAGGAAGAAAATCGGTTTGTGAGGGTTGTATGATTGAATTGGAGCGTAAGATTTCCATGAGGTCAGCAATTATTGATTATGAAAATTATTATTGACAAATTATAATCAAAAAACCTGCGAAGCCATAGCAAGTGTGCTCATAAGCAATGGATAAAAAATTCTACGTTGCATACCTCAAAAGTAAAATAAAAAGAAGCACTACGGGTTTAAGGAATATTGATGTGACCTTTAAATACTACGTATGGCCACATAAATAAATTGAAGGGATTGACGGGATTTTTGTCAACTTGCGACATAGGATTTTAAACCCAATTTTGACTGACTAAAAAATGATATGGATATAACTGACGAAAAAGGCAAAGTAAAAACCAAAAAATGGATGCCGAAAGCCGGCATTTTAGGCGGCGGGCAACTAGGCCGCATGTTATTGCAACAGGCTATTAACTACCCGGTCAACACCTATGTTATGGAAAACGATGTGCAGTGTCCCTCCGCCCATTTGTGTCATC
Source organism: Chitinophagaceae bacterium (assembly GCA_026786345.1). Taxonomy (GTDB): domain Bacteria; phylum Bacteroidota; class Bacteroidia; order Chitinophagales; family Chitinophagaceae; genus Segetibacter. The sequence continues at coordinate 4,684 of JAJAYD010000212.1, read as the reverse complement.
ACTTTACAAAAGGCGACATTCAAAACTTTGACGATGTATACAATTTTGGTAAAGACTTAGACCTGCTTACTATTGAAATTGAAAGCGTAAATGTGGAAGCATTGGAGCAATTGGAAAAGGAAGGTGTAAAAGTGTTTCCCGCGGCAGCAGCCATAAAAACTATTAAAAATAAAATTTTACAAAAGCAATTTTATAAAGAGCGCGGTATACCTACTTCAGATTTTGTGGTAACCGAAAACCGGCAGGACCTGGAAAGACACCTGGCTTTTTTACCAGCCGTTCACAAGCTTGCCACCGGCGGTTACGATGGACGTGGCGTGCAAATAATTAAAACCACCTCCGAATTGCCATTGGGTTTTGACGCTCCTTCGGTGCTTGAAAAGATGGTGCACATTAAGAAGGAGATTGCAGTGATGGTAGCAATGAACGATAAAGGTGAGACGGCCATTTATCCCCCGGCTGAAATGATCTTTGATCAATCGCTGAACCTGCTGGATTACCAATTGTGCCCGGCAAACATTGAACAGGATGTGCTTTGGAAATGCGAGGCGATTGCATTAAAAGTGGTCAGGGATTTGCAAAGCCCGGGCATTTTTGCGGTTGAGCTTTTTGTTGACTATAGCAACGAAGTGTTTGTAAACGAAACGGCTCCCCGGGTACATAACAGCGGGCATCATACCATTGAAGCTAATTACAGCAGCCAGTTCGATATGTTGTGGCGGGTTATGTTGGGTTATCCTTTGGGTAACACCGAATCTGTTATGCCATCGGCAATCATTAATATAGTTGGCGCTGCTAATCATACCGGTAATGCAGTATATGAAGGTCTTGAAGAGATACTTAAACTTGATAATGTTTACGTGCATTTGTATGGTAAAGCCCTTACAAAGCCCGGCAGAAAAATGGGGCATGTAACCATTGTAAGCAACGAACGGCAGGAGTTGATACACCAGGCCAATCGAATAAAGAACACACTAAAAGTTGTTAGCAGTGAGGAATGATTGGGAAACTTCACGTTTCATGTTTCCCGTTTCACCTTTCACGTTTCACGTTTTTACTTTTTACTTAATTCTTAATATATGATCACACCACTAATTGGAATTGTAATGGGAAGCGACAGCGATTTGCCGGTTATGGAAGCTGCTGCCAACGTTTGTAAAGATTTTGGTATTGAATACGAGCTTACTGTTGTGTCGGCACATCGTACTCCAATGCGAATGTTTGAATATGCACAAGGTGCAAAAGACAGGGGATTACAAGTGATTATTGCCGGAGCTGGTGGTGCTGCACATTTGCCGGGAATGATTGCCTCGATTACAACCTTGCCTGTTATAGGCGTACCAATAAAATCTTCGAACAGCATTGATGGCTGGGATTCAATTTTATCAATTTTGCAAATGCCCAATGGCATACCCGTCGCAACTGTTGCTTTAAATGCTGCTAATAACGCTGGCTTGCTTGCCGTTAAAATTTTGGCCATAAGCAATAAAGAGCTATCGCAAAAAGTACAGGATTACAAAGATGAACTGCAAAAAACCGTGTTAAAAAAAGTTGAGTTACTGGTAGGCAATGGCTGGCCCAACCATTTTGATGAAAAGTAATTGTAGTAACCTAATATTGGATGTTTAGGGCGATGATAGCGGATTATATGTTCATCCGCCCCTAACCGAATTTAATTTAAAAACCAAAATTGAAGAGAATATCAACAAGCTAAATTATTGTTGTCAAGCTGTAATTGAAGTTGATAGCTGTATACAGCAAAAGATATCAACCTCCCTTGCTATCGCAAAAACCCATATTAGCGGTTCGTCGTTTGTTTTTCGTCACTAATGTATTCCAAAATGTCACCTGGTTGGCAGTCTAAAGATTTACAAATTGCGTCTAATGTGCTAAAACGGATTGCTTTTGCCTTCCCAGTCTTTAAGATAGAAAGATTTGATAATGTCAAATCAACTCTTCCAGAAAGTTCATTCAAAGAAATTTTTCGTTTTGCCATCATCACATCTAAGTTTACAATGATTGGCATAGATTAAACAGTTAAATCGTTTTCATTTTGAATTTCAACTCCTTTTGTAAAAATAGTTGCAATAACATAGATAACTGCCGCCATCAAAATAAATGCTTGACTGTCCGCCCAAAACTGGTTTAGTGTGTCGATAACATAACCACGATGAAGCAAATTTTTGGCTGATTGTTGGGCTATGTAGCTTAATATTCCTATGGAAAAGTATAGTAACTAATTTGTGTTATCTGTTGTGAAACAAAGCTGTTGAATGGTTTTGACAAATTCAATTTGGTTATTAGTTTGATGACAACATAAAATAGGTATGCTTTCAAAATAGAGATAACAAGGATAAAAGAAAACATTTCGAAAAAAGCCCATTTGCTACGATTATACATTTCACTTAAGTCGAGCTTTTGATACAAGTTGTGTACAAATTTAGGTTTGGACAGACTGAAAATAAAATTGACGATCAAGCCTCCCGCTTCAATACACAACCCAACGACGATGACCCAGGCAACAATTTTTAGGCCCATAAAGACGAAGTTGTTAGTTTCTGACATAGTATTATATGATTAAAATGTTTCGCAAACATAATAAATAATTATTGATAAACAATAAATATTAGTTTTTATTCAAAATATTTTTTTGAATTATGTATTGGCAAAGCTTGCAAAAACTCGTAGAAAAGCTCAAGCCGCCTGGCTTCGTTATTGAAATAGGACTCTCCCGATTTTATATTTTATCGGGACTTTGTTTCCGAAACTGCTTCGCAATGTTTCGGTTCCGATTATCGGAACGCTCGGCACCCAACCGGCTGATGTCATATTTCAATAACTGTTGGAAGATGTGAATATTTCTTAAAGAAGTTTGCGAGTTAATCACCAAATTCAAAATATTTTTATTGCTATCTTTTTTTTAATTCAGGGGAATAGTACTCTTACTTGCTGGTTTCGTTGTGTTGTCGGTTTCAATTACAGCTAACTTTTAAAATTGAAGTGAAAAAGAAGAGCCTTTGCCCTCCACAGATTGTATTTGAATGTTGCCTTTGTGCAGCATCATAATTTGTTTGCACAGGCTTAGTCCAATACCTCCCCCGCTTTTTTTGGTGCTGAAGAATGGGATAAAAATTTTCTCCATTACTTCCTGGGTCATGCCTGCTCCATTATCTGAAACTTTAAGTATTACCCTATTGTCCGATGCCCGAAAAGCAGACAACATGATGTGTGCACTGGGTGAATCCTTTACCGCCTCGACACTGTTTACCACCAAATTAATCAAGACCTGTTCAATTAAGCTGGTGTCAGCTTCCAAAACAAGCTCTGTATCTTTTAAGACGATTTCCATTTCAATGTTTTTTTGATCGAGCGTGGGCTGCATTAACTGGTATAAGTTTTCGAACAGGTCACGTACAAGCACCTGCTTAACATTGGGCTTCGTTATTTTATTAAGATTGCGATAAGTTTCAGCAAATTTTAAAAGCCCTTCGCTTCTTCGCTTTATAGTTTCTATACCAAGTTCAAGGTCGTCTACACTACCGCCGGAATTATCCAAATTTTTAATGGACAGTTGTAGCCGGTGCTTTAAAGTATCTGCCAGCGACGAAATGGGCGCTATGGAATTCATGATCTCATGGGTCATAACATTCAATAATTTTTGCCATGCTTTCGATTCGGTTTCGTCCAAGGCTTCATCCACATTTTGAAAGGCTATGAGTTTAAACTTTTGACCATCGGTTTGAAATGCCGTGCCCGACAATAAAATTTTAAAAGAAGTTTTTTCGAGATGAGCGGTGGCGATTTTTGTTTCACCAGGCTTTAAAGTCATTATACTGGCGTATAAACTTTCATCTCTTTTTTGCAGCGAATGAATGGTTTTGAGATAGGGTAATTGCATCATCTTTTTCAACGATTCGTTCATCCATACCACCAGGCCATCCTCTTCGCGGTAAGAAAGAATACCTGTGTCTACCAGCTCTAATATTTTTTGCAGGTATTGGTATTGGGTTTCCTTTTCCTTGCTGATAATTTTGAAGGTATCGTTGATTTCGTTGAACCCTTTGCGTAACGGTTTAAGTTCAATAGGTGCATGCTTAACATCAAAGTTGCGGCTGAAATCTCTGTAATGAATTGATTCTACAAATTGGTTTAATTCTTCGTAAGCCTTATAATGAAACCGGTAAAACTCCACCACCTGGTACACCAACAATGGCACTAATAAACCGAAAAATAAAAAGTATGAGGTTACAAATAAATAAGCTGCAAGGCTCAGGCTTATAAACATCAGTAAAACCCTCAACAGTATGCGCCATTCAAAATTTCTAAAACTCATGTTAGTTCCAAGGAAGGTTTAGTGTTCATAAAAAATACCTGGTATATAATGTATGATTTGGAAAAGCGTTGCGGGTATATTCAAATTTAGTTTCTTAATCCTTTTTAAGTACAACCCGTTTGTCAACTAAATTTCATTGCCGCAACCCGATTCTCTCTACTCCCATTTCCCATTGCCTCTTGCCCATTGCCCATTGCCTATTGCCCATTGCCTATTGCCCATTGCCTATTGCCTATTGCCAATTGCCAATTGCCTATTGCCTATTTACTCAACCCTAAATATCATACTTACTCAACCTTCTGTACAAGGCAGTACGGGTAAGACCCAACTCTTTGGCAGCCTTCGAAATAT
>JAJAYD010000211.1 GCA_026786345.1 Chitinophagaceae bacterium | reverse complement strand
CGGTGACAATTTTTTGAGTGTCTATATATCAAATGCCGCCAGCGAAATGGTGGGCTTTCTTCGTAAAGTGGTAGGAGATAAAGTTTGCAACCAGGTTAATTATTCTTCTTCGGTTTACCTGGGCGATTTATTGGTAACCTGTTACAGCCTCTACAGCCGCAACCGTATGTTTGGTAACATGCTGGGAAAGGGCTATTCGGTCAAGGCAGCCCAATTGGAATTAAACATGGTAGCCGAAGGTTACAATGCAAGCAAATGCATTAACATCGAAAATAAAAAGGTGCAGGCCAGCATGCCCATTGCCACCACCATTTTTGATATTCTATGGAACCACCAACCTGCTGATGAAGGGTTTAAAAAAATTGAATTGACGTTGGTGTAAGGTTTTCCTGGTTTAGTTTTTCAACGATACCCCGGCTGTTTTAGCAAAGGCAATAACAGGTAACGATAGCAATTATGAAACTACCATGTTTCTTTATACTTTAAGCAGCGTTAACTCAATAAAGCTGCCCTGCAACCTGGTCAATTTTCTATCTCAATAGGTATTGCCAGCCTTGCCACCACCTATAAACAACTATCATGGATACAGGCTTTTACCTTACCACCGGTTCAGTCATTTCAATGGCAGCATTTATTCTTTGCTTCACTATTACCCTATACATTATAAGCATGAAAGGTTTCGGAGAAGGGAGGGCGGTCCTTTCCATCTCCGTTACTGACAACGGTAATGGCATCACACAAAAAGTATTGGATAAAATTTTTCAGCCATTCTTTACAACAAAACCGACAGGGCAGGGAACTGGTTTAGGTTTGAGTTTGAGTTATGATATTATTTGGGCACAAGGGTGAGTGTTAAAGGTGGTGATGAAAGAAGCCCGCCCGCCTGTTTAAACTGATCATTGAAGCGGGAGTGACCCGGTAGTACTGGGGGATGGTGCTGAGTTTACCTTTTTTATTCTGTTGTAAAACCAATAAAACCTTCCTAAAAATGTTCAATTATTTTAAATTTTTTCTATTTATTGTTTTATGTCTGTCCGTTGTATCTGCAGGTTCTCAACCTGTTCCCCTGGATCAGAAATATATAGACAGTATTACACCCAGGTTACCTGGTCTTCCGGATGATTCAGCCAAAGTAAATAACCTGGTCACCCTGGCGGCCATGTATGTTTTGGTTAACCCCGATCTTACTTTAAGGTATGCCAGGGAAGGCGTTGCCATTGCTGATAAAATAAATTATCCTGCCGGAAAAATTAACTGCCTTGGACAAACCGCTTTTTTTTACGCTGTTACCGGCGAATGGGCAAAGGCAACCGCAGACCTGAATGAAGCCATTCCGCTTTGCGAAAAATATAGCCCCAAACAATTGATTTATATGTATAACCTCATGTACATAAATGCAGCTACAAAGGGAGATAGTTTAGAAGCCCTGGGGTATGCAAAGAAAGCATTGCATCATCCTGCTTTTTTAACGTTACCAGGGCCACGCAAATGGCCTACTTACATGCAGTTAGGAAGAAGTTATGAAAGCTTAAATCGATTGGATTCGGCCATTTACTACGCAAACATCCTCGTTGTTTTCACAAAAGAATATGGGTCTGTTATTCCCGACTTAACAAGTAACACAAATGCTCTTATTGGGTCAATAGCCATTAGGCAAAAAGATTATCCAAAGGCAATTAACTATTTCCGCCTCGCCTCAAATTTTCTTGGGTTAGCACAGGCGTACCTCTTGTTAAACAGGTCCGACTCAGCAATTTATTATGCTACAATCGCTTTAAAAAACGGGCAAGTACAAAAGAACTTAACTATTATACAGGAAGCGGCCAAATTACTAGCTACCACATACCAAAAGGTAGACCCTGCAAAAGCCAATACCTATCTAAGTATTTATGCGGCTGCGAAAGACTCTTTATACAACAATCAAAAATTGAAACAACTTGAAGCGATTAAACTGAATCAGCAAAAAAATCAATTTGAAGTGGAAAAAAGTGAAACAGCGGCAAGAAGCAGGCTTATTGGTTTTGTACTGATTGTGCTTTTGGTTTTCGTGTCCATTTTCCTTATAATGCTTTGGAGAAATAATCGTTTCAAACAACTGGCAAATACTAAATTAGAAGTTGCCTATGAAAATTTAAAGTCCACCCAGGCCCAACTCATCCAATCCGAAAAAATGGCCAGCCTTGGGGAACTTACTGCTGGCATTGCACATGAAATACAAAACCCGTTAAACTTTGTAAACAATTTCTCGGAAGTAAATACGGAACTCTTAGAAGAATTGAGAGGTGAAAGATCAAAGGTGAAGGGTGAAAGGAATGAGCAGTTGGAAGATGAAATATTAAATGATCTTGAACAAAACCTTCAAAAAATAAACCACCATGGCAAACGTGCTGATGCTATTGTGAAAGGTATGCTGCAACACAGCCAAAGCAGTAACGGGCAAAAAGAGCCAACCGATATTAATGCTTTGTGTGATGAATATTTAAGATTGAGTTATCATGGTTTACGGGCAAAAGACAAATCGTTTAATGCAAATTTTACAACAGACTTTGATGAAAGCATTGGTAAGTTAGCAGTAGTGCCGCAGGATATTGGAAGAGTGTTACTGAACTTATATAACAATGCTTTTTATGCTGTTGCAGAAAAAAAGAGAGCTACAGACCTTGAAGGTTTTCAAAACCTTCAAGGTCTTGCTGCTTACCAACCAACCGTTTCAGTGAGTACAAAAAGGATTGGGGATAAAATTTCTATCAGCGTAAAAGACAATGGCAATGGTATTCCGCAAAAACTAGTTGACAAAATTTTTCAGCCCTTCTTTACTACCAAACCAACAGGACAGGGCACCGGCCTGGGTTTGAGTTTGAGCTATGACATTATAAAAGCGCATGGCGGCGAGATAAAAGTGGAAACGAAGGTTGACGAAGGAAATCCCGACAATTTTGGGAAAGGCGAAGGAACGGAGTTTATTCTTCTATTGCCAATCGGATGAGAAATGAACGATGAAAAAAAATCAGGTTAATCAGGTAATCCTATAAATGATGCCTGTCCCGATTTTTCGGGAGTTCAGATAATAAAAGCAAATTGGGGTGAGATAAGAGTGGAAAATAAGGAAGGGGAGGGAACAACATTTGTAGTTCTTATACCTATTGAATAAGAATGGAAAAGGAAAAGCGCAGCGCGTCAACTTAATGGGTTTTTTTATGTACCAGGCTTGCTGCTACAATTATGCTTTCGTTGCTGCCTGCCTCGTCATTTTTGCGGGGTAGAGGTTATCTCATTTTATTTAAATAGGCGTTAACTTGAAGTGTTTTTTTGGGGGGAATGAACAGTAGAAATTCTATTAAGCATCGTTGCCACGCTCGGTTCAAAGGCAGTTTTTCATAGGATCGGGTGGCAGTTTACCTGCCTGCCCCGGTTTTTCGGGGAGCCTGTCGAAGGGCACTCTTATATTTTTGGCTCTTAACGCGGCTTTTAAACCTCCCCCTCCCCGAAACAATCGCATAGGCGTCACCCTGCGAAAAACTTAAATCATGCTATAATCCTTATCAGGCAATGGTTTGAAGCGAAAAATAAACTGTAAAAATTAGAAAATTATGACTAACAAAATCATGTGGAAAAATCTCCTTTGAAAAGATGCGGTACAAGGGAGCCCCGCCGCGGCGGGGAGGAT
>JAJAYD010000210.1 GCA_026786345.1 Chitinophagaceae bacterium | reverse complement strand
TCGGCTGCTGTATCAACGTCACACAAAACAGGTAAGGTATGTAAGCTCAATTGTAACAATTTTATATCCGCTATTGTATCGCTACCAACCGTATCGCTACTCCACAACTTGTTAATAAAAAGCGACTGCTGCAACTGATGCATCCCCAACAGATAATAACCCCCATCGTCACTTGGGCCAATTACAGTATCATGAGTTTGTAGTTTGTCAAATGCCAGCATGATTACCTGCGACGACAATTCGTAACAATCGCTGCCTATGATCATTACATTTAAATACCCTTTATCAAACACCCGTGCAAAAGCATTCATCATCCTATAACCCAGGTCACTTCCATATTGAAGATGCTTGTAATACGGAGGCCCGTTCCATAGATCATTATCATTAATAAAATCAGCATAAAAAACAAATACATCTACCGAAAGATGATTGGTAATAGCACGTGTATGTTGCAAAAGCTTTTCATATATGTTAAGGGCAAACTCATCGCCTTTTGTTTTACCTATACGGGTTTTAACCTGGCCTTTGACCGGGTTTCTAACAAAAATTATAAGTGCAGATTTCAAAATGTCCGGAATGTAGTTATTCAGCAAATCTATTGGATAATGCCTGGGAAATAGGCTATTGTGTGGACACATCTAACTAAAGTTAAAAAAGGTAACCACAGAGTGCACAAAGAAAGAAGCACAGAGAAAAGCCAGCGTTAAATCTTTGTGTTCTCTGTGAAAGACTCTTGTTTTTCTCTGCGGTTAATTTCTCTTTCCCAATATCCAATGTTGAATTAAAAATAAAAAAGATGTGTACACACAATAGGGGAAATGAGGGGACATTTTAATGAGATGCTACTGTTATTCCTGCTTGTAATTTTCCAAAAACAAATCCCAATTGTATTTGCTGAATTTTATTTTTGGCTGAGCACGCTCCGGTATAATCTTTAATTGCCTGAGCAAACTCAGCATCTTTTTCTTTCCGCCAAAATCGCCCCTGAACCAACCCATGATTGCGGGAAGCGCCACTTCATTTTCCTTTTCTTTGTACACAGCATCACCCTGCAGGTAGGCTTTGGTGGCAAGATCAAGCTGCTTACTTATTTGTTCAGGCTTATAAAATGCAATGGGCGGACAACTGGCTGCACCACAATTCAAGGCAAAGTGTATGCGGTAATCAAGGGTGTCCACACGTTGTTGCTTTTCGAACGAAGAGGGAAACAACTTATTTAAATGACCAAGGCTCCATTTAATTTTAGACCGCCTGAGCAAGCCATGCTCCACATCATCAAGGCTCAAATTTTTTCCTGCTATATCAATTTGCTTTTCACCAAAAAAGCTGCCCCGGTTCTTATATTTGTCGGGGTGGGCATGCAGGCTTATTTGGGTGTAAGCATTATAAATATTTATCCAGAAAGCTTTTTTTGAATCATCATTTTTAAGCTGATTGGTAAGCATGGTTTCAGTGATAGATCGCACAATATTTACCAGGCTGTCAGTTGGCTCTTTTGTCTTGGCAGCCAGGAGCAACTCCTGCGATACCTCTATTATGTTTGTCTCAACAGCAATCATATTTTTATGGTTTGCGAAAGCCATGCTGCTTACATAACTTAGGGTTGACAGTATCATTACAAAACACTTTTTCATTCAAAATATACGCTTAGCAATAAACATTAGATTTAGGGCTGCAAATACAAAGTACTTATGAAAGACATGCTAACCAAAATAAATGAGACCTGTGCCTTCTTACAACAAAAGGGCTTTGGCGATGCTCACACAGGTGTGGTATTAGGCACCGGCCTGGGAAGTTTCATCAATCACATTAAAATTGAAGCACAGGTTGGGTATGAAGACATTCCTCATTTTCCACACGCAACAGTTGAATCGCACAAGGGCCAACTAATTACCGGAATGGTAGGCAGTCGAAAGGTGATAGCCATGCAGGGAAGGTTTCATTATTACGAAGGGTACAGTATGCAGGAAATTACTTTTCCGATACGTGTTATGAAACAATTGGGCATAGAACAATTATTGCTAAGCAATGCGGCTGGCGGCATCAATTTAAACTATAAAAAAGGCACACTGGTTTTGCTCGAAGATCATATAAACCTGTTGCCCGAAAACCCGTTAAGGGGCCTGCATGGACCGGACTACGGAAACCGTTTTGTTGACATGAGTGCACCTTACGCTCCGGAACTGAATGAAAAGTTTTTACGGGTTGCTGCAGCTTCATCTGTGGATTTAAAACAGGGGGTGTACGCATCGGTTATGGGGCCAAACCTGGAAACCCGTGCCGAATACAGGTATATAAAAATGATTGGTGCCGATATGGTGGGCATGAGCACGGTGCCTGAAGTTATTGTTGCCAATCATGTGGGTTTACCGTGTGCAGCCGTCAGCGTAATAACCGACGAATGCGATCCGGACAATTTACACCCGGTCGATATAACGGAGATCATTAGAGTTGCAGGCCAGGCGGATGCAGTTTTATCCAAATTGTTTGCTGATGTTATTACGCATGATTGATCTTACCAGCCAATGAACCATTTTCCTTCATCATCTTTTGAGTAGGCCGATCCATTGCTCATGTGGTGTTCTTCTTTACCCGTTTTTTGATTCACCGTAACCTTTTTCTCATACACCCTCACGCCATTATTCTCTCTTGTCAGGTAAACTACAAGGGCGTTGGTAGTTGGGGGCACATCGTGCAGCCATTGTTCTTCACTTTCCCTTACAAAAGCCTGGCTCATATTCTGTTTTTTGTTAGTTGATAACATCATAAAAACTATGCCCCTGTCTGCAAAATGTTTTCAGCCTTTTTTTAGAAATACAATTTGCGTGATAGCTTTTTTCATTTAAAATATTTCTTGCCCATAATTAATTGTACCTGTTTCGCCCATATTCATATCAGAAAAAACTAATCTCACATGGTTTTACAACCGTTCCTATAGATTCACTTTTATGTCCCTCGCATTATTTTCAACTTTAGCTTATGCAACATATACATAAAGACCGTTTAATTACCGTAGATGCCTTAAGAGGGTTTGCCCTATTGGGAATCATGCTTGCCCATTTTATTTTTTGGTATACCGCAGGGCCACTACCCCAGGAAATATATTCAAAATACCAGGGCCTAGGTTCTACCATTGCTAACCTATTTACCGAGCTGTTTGTGAGTGGTAAATTCTTCGCCTTCTTTTCATTTCTTTTTGGTTTGAGTTTTTACTTGCAAATGCGTGGCCTTGAACAAGATCAAAGGACTTTTATAAGCCGCTACGCCTGGCGATTGACCTTGCTGATGGTTATTGGGGTCATACACCATGCAATGTGGCAGGGAGATATTTTATCTATTTATGTACCACTGGGTTTTGTTTTGCTGGCTATGCGAAAACTTAACAATAAATGGATACTAATCCTTGGAATATTGTTAGCGATTAATGTACCCGGTAAAATTTACGAGGCGGCAAACTTTCTTCTTTCCAAAACCGGTGCTCCCAATTTTGGCGATTTTGCCAAAGATGCCAGCCAATACAACGAGGTTATTACAAAGGGCAGTTGGTTAACCATTTTTAAGTACAACCTAAGCCGTTTTATAACCAAGTTTCAGTTCCAGGTAGATAGTGGACGTATATATATTACGCTTGGTTTCTTTTTATTGGGCACTTATGTTGGCCGTAAAAAATGGTTCGAAACTTTAGAAGATACCAGGCCAACAATAAAAAAGATCTGCAAAAGGAGTGCGCTGATTATGGTGCTTGCATTGGCAGCAGGACTTGGCATGTTTGGTTTGGATGCTGCCCTAAAATTGGGCTGGCAGCAAAACCCTGTTGCCGGTTATATATTCTCAATTTTTTACCAGGTGTACAATGCAGCAATGGTCATCTTTTTCATAAGTGGATTAACGCTGCTGATGTATCGCACTTCGTGGCAAAAACTATTCTACCCAATGGCTGCGGTTGGCAAAATGGCGCTCACCAGTTACATTACTCAAACCGTTTTTGGCTTGCTGCTTTTCTATGGTGTTGGTTTTGGCTTATATGGCAAAACAAGTCCGGGTACAAATTTTATAATAGCAATCGGCTTCTTTGTGCTACAGGTATTTTTTAGCAGATGGTATTTGCAGTACTTTAACTATGGACCACTTGAATGGTTGTGGCGTTCCGGAACTTATCTTAAATGGCAGTCCTTCGTTAAAAGAAAGAACGAAGTATCTGCACCCATTATACCCATTGGAGAGCCGGCATTGTCAGCTATACCTTCCACCCTCGATTAAGGTTTTTAATTGAAACCGAAGTTCAGAAGTAAACTGATTGGATCGCTTTTTTCAATTTAATTGCAAGATTGCTTTTCCATATTTCCATTTAAAACAGGTTTATGTGAAGGGCAATCTATAGTGAGTCTCTCACACATTTGCGGAAATTTTAAGAAATACTTTTGGATGCGTAATCCGCCAGCCAATAACCTTCAACGGTTACTTAAGAAAAGAGAAATAAGCAATTGGGTCATCAACTTTCGGAAAAAAAAATAAAGGCTGCCATTCTTAAGTTTGGCAGCCTTTATTGTGAACGGATAAATTTTGAATTGCTTATGCCATAGAAACCGCAGGCACGGTTTCCACCGCTTGTTTTGGCCGTAACATAGGTTGTATTGTTTTATAGGTTAGCGACCTCCATAACCATTCAAAAGGGCCAAACCTATAATAGCGAAGCCAAATGTTGCTGGTAATAATTTGAAAAACCCAAATGGCCACCACCACATAATATACCTCGTACCGTTGCAACTTACCATACCATCCGAGCCCATAAAATATTATGGAAGTAATAATGGACTGTGTCAGGTAATTGGTAAAAGCCATTTGACCAACCGGGGCAAAAATGGCAAATACTTTTCTAAACGGAATTACTTTATACAACAGGATCAAAACGCATAAGTAACCCAGGGTCTGGCCAACCCTTCTGATATCGTACAAAGCAAATGGTTGTTTTTGCACCATATTCAAAAAATCGAACTTGTTACTGTACTCCAATTTTAACTGGTAATAGTTTAACCCTATGCCAATAGCAATACCCACAATTGCAATAGCGGCATACAATCCCACCGACTTTTTCCCCTCAATAAATCCCGATTTCATCAGGGCCAGACCAACAAAGAACATCAGTAGTATATCCCACCAGCTATTGTAAAAAAACACACTTTGTATTTTCATATTTATGTCGCGGTAATACTTTACCATCTCCAGGTAATTACTGCTGTTAACTTTTTTGATTTCAGCTCTTGCCTTTTTCATCATGCCTTCGCTGGTGGCACCTTCCTTAAAGCCCTGATATTTTTTTAAATCTTCGTCCTGCTCATCCGTTAGCTTTTGCTTGTTGGTTTGCAGCTTTTCAGCAAACTGTCCTTTAGTAATGGTTTGTTTTGCTTCATACAACTGCATGTTTTGTCTATAGGTTCCCAGGGCCAATAAGAGCAATGCCCCCATCAATAATTTTTTAGGAGAAAGATTTCTAAAAGGGAACAACAAAAATCCACACAAGGCATAAGGGTATAAAATATCTCCTGGCCATAAAAAAATAAAGGCATTTATTACACCAAAAAACAGCAGCCATAACAAACGCCTGAAATAAATATCAGCTGGCTCCAGTCCTGTCCCTGATTTTACCATCCTGTTTATTAAAAGAAAAGTTCCTGCACCAAACAGTATAGAAAACAGGCCACGCATGGTGCCTTCAAAAACACCCCGTTCTAAAATCCATACAAAAAAGTTAGGACCAGTAAGGGGCTGATCTAAATTCATAGAATCATAAAAAAAATGCGGTTGGCTTTGCGCCATGCTGTTCATTAGCAGGATGCCTAATAATGCCATTCCCCGCACACAGTCCAGAAAAACGATGCGGTCAATTTTTTGCAAGGGAGCAACGGCTGCTGTTGCCGGTGCGTAGCCATTGCCTTTTTCAAATTCGGTTGAAGTTAACGTTGCAGACATTATGTTGGTTTAAGGTTGACGAGAGCGCTATTTTAATTAACGGAATGAACAAACGTCAGTAAGTTAATTCCAGTTAAATAATAATGCAATAGGTCTTAAAATTTTCCTCTCTCATTATACCATTCGTTAAAAAAAGGTGCAGGCTTCATGTTAACGGCATCAAATGTTGCTTCATCAACGTTCAATTCGGCAATTTTTGCCGTTACCCAATATGGCAGAACGGATAAATATGTACCTTCAAAATAATATTTCAATAAAGCGATTTCTATGGATCATTTAATATTTCCGACCAACGAAAATGAGCTGGCTTATGAGTCGAGGCGTGATTTTTTAAAACAATCAACTATGCTTACCGCACTGGTGCTTACGCCTGCCGCAATACTTAAAGCAGGTGAAAATGATGAAAACATTGCATCAGCCTTAGAAAAATTACCGCTTACGCTGGAAGTTAACGGCATAACTCATAAACTGGCCGTTGAACCAAGGGTAACACTATTGGATTTGCTTCGCGAACAACTACACCTTACCGGTACTAAAAAGGGTTGCGATCATGGGCAATGTGGTGCCTGCACCGTACATGTTAATGGTGCCCGAATTAATTCCTGTCTTACACTGGCCATCATGCAAAATGGTCAAAAAATTACCACCATAGAAGGGTTGGCCCGGGGCGAACAATTGCACCCGATGCAGGAGGCATTTATAAAGCACGACGGTTTTCAATGTGGCTATTGCACGCCGGGGCAAATCATGTCGGCCGTAGCTTGTATAAACGAAGGCCATGCAAACAACAGGGATGAAGTAAGGGAATTTATGAGCGGAAACATTTGCCGCTGTGGTGCATATCCCAATATTGTTGATGCCATTTTAGAAGTTAAACAGGGAGGAAAAAAGATATGATACAGTTTGAATACGTTAAGCCATCCACTCAAAAAGCTGCTGTGAATGCCGTAGCTAAAAATGCAAACGCACAGTTTATTGCGGGCGGTACCAACCTGGTAGATCTTATGAAACGAGGTGTGACAGCACCACAAAAATTGGTAGATATTAACGGCCTTCCGCTAAAAGAAATAAAGAAAACTCCCGGTCACTTATACATAGGCGCCCTGGCACTAAACAGTGTGGTAGCCGGCAATAACCTGGTATTACAACATCAGCCTTTGTTGGCCCAGGCATTAGCATCGGGGGCCAGTCCCCAACTGCGAAATATGGCAACGGTGGGTGGCAATATTATGCAGCGCACCCGCTGTTCTTATTTTTACGACACCGTACTGCCGTGCAATAAACGTGAGCCAGGTACCGGTTGCAGCGCCATAGAAGGATACAACCGAATGCACGCAATTTTTGGCTCCAGCCTTTCTTGTATTGCAGTGCATCCCAGCGATATGTGTGTGGCGCTGGCAACATTGGAAGCTGTGGTAATGGTAAGTGGCCCTGGTGGCGACCGGCGTATCCCTTTTGCAGACTTCCATCGCTTACCGGGGGAAACTCCTCATATTGACAATAATTTACAAAAGGGCGAACTGATTGTTGCTATTGAAATACCAGACAACAACCTGGCTAAAAATATTCATTATCTAAAAGTACGTGACAGGGCTTCGTATGCTTTTGCCCTTGTTTCTGTGGCAGCGGCCTTACAAATAAATAATGGTACCATTGAAAAAGCAAGGCTTGCCATGGGCGGTGTTGCACATAAACCCTGGCGTTTGTTTGAAGCTGAAAAGATGTTGGTTGGCAAAGAAGCTACTATGGAGCATTTTAAAGCCGCCGCTACGCTTGCTATGACAGGTGCCAAAGCGTTTGAGCACAATACATTTAAATTGAAGATGGCACCCAATTCAATTATGGAAGCCCTGCGGGTAGCTGCCGGTTTGGAGGTTTAATGCAAGTGGTCATTGCAAAAACGTTTGCGGAGTCTACCAAAATAAATACAGGCAAAAAAAGGGGCAATACCGCGACGGCGGGAATGAATGCATTTGTTACCGTTTCTACAGAGAGGTTCCTCCCTATGAGCATTTGCACAATAAACATAATCTTATCAAACACCAGAGAACACGACCCTCCGGAGCATTTACACCGTTCAATTTTGAAGTGAATAAATAATTGAATGCGATATAAGAATTTTGGTCAAAGGCATTTGTATAAATTACATGTATCACGATTGCAAAAGCCTGAAGGGCTTTGATATTTATAGCCCCGTGAATAGTGAGGGGACAAATAAAAAAACTACCTGTCACAACCCTGATGGGGTTGAATGGAGAGCAGGTTTATTTAATTTTTCAGAAACTATCTAAATTTTGTTTCGGCCTGTTACGTTAAAACTACAGATGCCATTTTTACTAAAGATGAAGTGATTGCGTCGCAAGAATGAAGCTATAAAAAACCAATGCTGGTATCATAAAATCTCCATTTTATATAGTGTCAGTGCATTTCCGAAATACCATTGCTTTAATTGTAAACACGTTACACAATCACAAATCATCCTCCCGCTCCAGCATTAAAATGGCGCTTTGAGGAACTATGTAATACTTCTCCCCTTGGTACAATACCTCTGTTGCTCCACTCATTAAAAATATGGCCAGGTCACCTTCATGCGCCTGTAACGGAATGTATTTTACCTGCTCTTCATCCGACTTCCACGACTCGTTTTCAACCGGCATGGGAATTACATATCCAGGTCCTGTTTTTATAACATAGCCCTGCTGTACTTTTTCCTTTTCCTGCACTCCCGGTGGAAGGTACAATCCGCTGGCGGATCTTTCGTTGCCTTTGCTGGGACGTATTAGCAAGCGGTCTCCAATCACAATCAGCTTTTTTAATTTATTATCAGAGGTTAACATCATATTCCAAAATTAGGGGGCAAAAGTAAAACTGAAAGCGATGGAGGTTTTATTAAATCGCTTAATCTATTGATTGGCATAATTTTTAAGATGATTGTTACAACCATTTATAACCAAAAATGATTTGAAGCAGGACAGAGATAAACTTTATGATTCTAATGAGAACTGCCGGTTATTGATTCACGTTACTGTAAGACAAGTTTCGTTGCTTTAACATATCGTTACCTGCAACTTATATTGCCTGCAAACCAATATTTTAAGTAATTTGTAAAATAAAAAATACACATATGGAAGGAAGAAAATACAAAATATTATTGTGCGAGGACGATACCAATCTTGGAATGGTTTTAAAGAATTACCTGGAGCTGAATGACTACGATGTAATATTGGAAAGAGATGGCCGTTTGGGATTGGCGGCTTTTCAAAGAGAGAAGTTTGATATATGCTTGTTGGATGTGATGATGCCTAACATGGATGGTTTTACCCTTGCCGAAGAAATAAGAGATGTAGATCCTGATATTCCTTTATTCTTTTTAAGCGCCAAGACCATGAAGGAAGATATAATCCAGGGTTATAAGTTGGGTGCAGACGATTACATAACAAAACCGTTTGACAGTGACGTGTTGCTGTTGAAAATAAAAGTTATTCTTAAAAGGAATGAAGAAGAAAACAGGATTAGCGAAAACATAGAGTTTGATTTGGGAAGCTACCACTTTCATCCCAAGCTGCGCCAGTTGAGCCATGCCGGCATTATGCAAACGCTGTCGCCAAAGGAAAACGAATTGTTGAAAATGCTTGCCGAGCATAAAAATGACTTGTTGGCAAGAGAACAGGCATTGAAAAAAATATGGGGTAGCGATACGTATTTTAACGGCAGAAGCATGGACGTGTACATTGCCAAACTGCGTAAATATCTGAAAGACGATACCGATATTGAGATTGTAAACATTCATGGAAACGGCTTTAGATTGGTTGCTCCATAAATAAAATGTTATAGATTTAAAAAACCCATGTCATTATAGCATGGGTTTTTTGTTTTAAATAAATTGGTGCCTTGTTTGTTATATCCTTACCAACCATTTTAAATTAAACGTATGTTTCTAATAAAACGCCTGGTAACTTTTATTTCAGCAACACTGGGTGCCAGCCTGGGTATAATCATTTCGGCATTGGCAAATTGGGCGCTCAACCTGCATGCTTCTTTCAGTCATGTCTTTTTATACGGTGTTTTTTTTGGTGCGCTTGGTGGGGTTGCCGCATCATACCTGCTAACCATTTACCTTATGCGAAAAGCAAAGAAATTTGTGAAAAGAAAAGTGGATGAATACAGTGGCAGGTTCACAACCCTCCGCAGGATTTAAAAATATCGACCAAAACAAATGACTTGAAGTGAGGACGTTTTTTATATATCAAAACAACAAAGTACCCGGCCGGATGCTCTTTTTACCCAAATGTTCATAAGCTTTAGCCGTTACTTCCCTACCCCTTGGAGTGCGTTGCATAAATCCTTCCTGAATTAAAAACGGCTCGTACACTTCTTCTATTGTTCCGGGCTCCTCACCTACTGCTGTTGCAATAGTTGTTAGTCCCACAGGTCCGCCTTTAAATTTTTCGATGATAGCAAGCAATATCCGGTTATCCATTTCATCTAAGCCATGCTCATCAACATTTAATGCTTTTAATGCATGTTGTGCTATGGCCATGTCTACCCTTCCATCGCTCAACACCTGGGCAAAATCGCGAACACGGCGCAACAAACCATTTGCTATACGTGGTGTACCACGGCTGCGGCGGGCAATTTCGTAAGCCGCTTCGCTGGTGATGCTAGTATTCAAAATGCCGGCACTGCGTTCCACAATATTTTTTAATACATCCGCATTGTAATATTCTAACCTTGATTTAATGCCAAACCTTGATAGTAATGGAGCAGTTAGCAAGCCACTGCGGGTGGTGGCGCCCACCAATGTAAAAGGATTTAAGGTTAGCTGTATGCTTCGTGCATTTGGTCCACTGTCGATCATAATGTCGATGCGAAAATCCTCCATAGCCGCGTAGAGGTATTCTTCAACCACCGTGCTCAAGCGGTGGATCTCATCAATAAACAATACATCGTTTGGCTCCAGGTTGGTAAGCAGGCCGGCAAGGTCGCCCGGCTTTTCTATAACAGGGCCGCTGGTCTCTTTAATCTTTACGCCTAACTCGTTTGCCACAATGCGGCTTAGGGTTGTTTTACCCAAACCCGGCGGACCATGAAACAAAATATGATCCAATGCCTCGCCTCTTAACTTAGCTGCTTTTATAAAGATGATAAGGTTTTCTATGAGTTGAGGCTGGCCCGCAAAATCATCTATTTCTCTTGGCCTGATGTTGTTTTCAAACTCAGCCTCCGCAGGATTTAACGGTGTCTTTTCATTACCTAAATTCGGGTTTGCCATACGGTAAATTTAGCGAAATGACAGCAGCATTCTGGTTGACGTTGGTGATGAAAAATTAATAGCAATTATTTGCAGCTCAATCTAACTTTATGGATTAACCTTAAAAATTTATTTTATGAGTACCTCTTACCAAAAAATAGGAATAATAGGATCGGGAGTGGTGGGCCAGGTTTTGGCTACAGCTTTTTTAGCCGAAGGATATGAAGTAATGCTGGGCAGCCGAGATGCGTCAAAAGAAGAATTGACCAAATGGAAAGCCAGCAACGATAAGGGTTCTATAGGCACCTTTGCTGAAGTGGCGGCCTTTGCAAACATTATAGTGCTGGCCACCAAAGGCACTGTAACCCTTAACGCGGTGGAGCTGGCAGGCAAAGAAAATTTTGTAGGCAAAGTGGTTATAGATGCCACCAACCCTATCGCCGACACGCCGCCAGTTGATGGTGTGTTGCAGTTTTTTACCGAATCTAATTCTTCGCTGATGGAGCAACTTCAACAACTGTTGCCCGAAGCGCACCTGGTTAAAGCCTTTAATAGCGTGGGCAACGGGCAATTTTATAAACCTGCCTATGCCGAAGGCAAACCCACCATGTTTATTTGCGGCAACGATGCCGTTGCAAAACAAACCGTTACTGAAATTTTAACGGCTTTTGGCTGGGAAGCAGAAGACATGGGAACGGCCGTGGCTGCCCAGGCCATAGAACCATTATGCCGCCTGTGGTGCATATTAGGTTTCACCAAAAACCAATGGAGCCATGCTTTTAAGTTGCTTAAGTAAACGGTAAATACAACCCATTTTACTACAACTCGCATCGAGCACCTATCGTTTAAGTGTTTATGAAGTTGTAGTAATTAGAAAACATCAGGTTCAATTAACCACAAAAGAAAAATAGCGATTTAAAGCCGAACGCTTAACGTCCATCCTTAATTATATAAACAAACTGTTTCGCGTATGTACTATTACTTTCGAGATTTCGATTTCTCCAAAATTTCTCTCACCCCTGCATCCCAAAACTCGTTCAGAGTGTAAGTCTTTGTTTCAATCCAACCATCTGTAGGAAATTTAGCGTACGGTTTTGAATAACTTACTTCGATTGGCCTCTCACCTATTGCATTGTCCCTTCCATCATAAGTTATTTGAACGTTTCTCCCTTTTATTTTATACGCCACATGTCCAGAGCCAAATGCGTAAGGAGCATAATAAACCTGCAATAATTCAAATTGCAATTCTTCCTTTATTTTAACCTCAAATTCTGAAACCAATTCTAAAAACCTGGCTGTATCAAATTTTTGTTCGTCGCTTCCAGTCTTTTCTCTACTGAAAAGATTTTCAATCTTCTCCTTGATGTTTTGAAATAATTTCATGTGCTGTCTAACAT
>JAJAYD010000209.1 GCA_026786345.1 Chitinophagaceae bacterium | reverse complement strand
GTGTAACCACCACTATACATAATATCGCCCCGCCTATCGTTCCTTCCCAGGTTTTTTTAGGCGAGATAGCCGATAAAGGTGTTTTGCCAATAAACGATCCAACTAGGTAAGCCATGGTATCGTTGATCCAGATGGAAGCAATGAGCACCATGGGCAAAATCCATCCCGGATTGAGAAAATTATCGCCTCTTAATTTCATCATACAGCCCCAGCTAAACGATATATACAGCAGCCCGGCTAAAGAATACAAAATCGACTTTAGATTAAAGTTTTTGGAAAACAGAATTTCGCCAATGGGTATTACCAATGCGCCCAGCAGTAATATCCACCAGCCCATTTCATCTAATCTAAAGTTTAGAAAAGTAAATTTGTCAACAGTCATCCACAATAGTAAACCATACCCGGCCAATACAATACCCCACTTATGAAACGATGATATGTCTTTATAGTCGGGATCAATAAGGCCAATAAGCCGTTGAAACTCGTACCAGCAGCCAAAGTGTATAATCGAAAAAAGTATAAGAAAACTCCATGCATTCCAAAGCAAACCCACCAGCATTACCACCACAAAAATTACAGCGGTCAACGCCCTTGTTTTAAAAGTTGCCACATTAAATGCCATGAAAAGTATTTAGTTTATGATGCAGGAAAAATAGCAAAATAAAGGTAGAAGTTAAACCAGCGGGTACTTGACCCCTTTCGTGCAAATAAAAATAAAGAAGAAGGCTTGGGAAAGATTTAAAGCAAGGCGGGCTTTGTTCTAACTTTTAATTCATCAGGGATTGGCTTAGCAAGTTGTCGGCTATAACTTTTAAATGAGTGGGTACATACACTTCAATCTCACCAAAATTTACATAGCTGCTGTCTTGTTTGTTTAAAATTGAAACGGGCACTTGATTCTCCTCAAGCATTCCTTTAATAATGTTTGCCTTGGCAAAATTTTCGGTTTTATATATGAGCGCCCATTGTTTCATTAATCCGGAGTCAAGTTGTTATCATCCGTTAAGTAAGCAGGTAATACTTCATCACTTTTGCGTTTCATCATATAAATTATGGTAACTAACACCACAAAACTAAAGAGGGCTGCATACAGGGGCACTACCAGTTTATCATCGTTTAGCTTTTGCAAAAAAGAGCTTTTACTTCCATAATAAACGGAGAGTACCGCAAAGGCATTGTTTAAAAAATGTATGATGATGGTGTACCAGAGATTGCGGGTAAAATAGTACACCGTACCCAATAAAAGGCCTAAGGTAAAAATGGGCAATACTTTAAAAAAAGTGCCGTGGAGTAAAGCAAATACTACAGAGGAAATTAAAATAGCCAGCCAAGGTTTTTCACTCATTCGCAAGAGCACCTTTTGTAATGCACCCCTGAAAAACAGCTCTTCGCCAATGGCAGGTAATAAAGCCATGATGAAAAGATTTATTACCAGGTCGAGGGGGCTATTCATCTTTAAAAATGTTTGTATAGCCCGGTTATACAATTCTTCCATCTGCAATAATTCCTTTTGCATGCTGCCAAAATGTATTTTAGCATTCATACTTCCCAGCCAGCTTACAAAGGGCTGTACCCCAAAAAGCAGCAGAACACAAAAAATAAGCAAGGTGAAAGAAAAGTGCTTTTGCATGCCTACATAAGGCAACATATTGGGCGATGAAAAGTAGGCGAATAACAAAGCAGGTGCAACAAAAATGATGGTGGAACTAAATAGTTGCGCCCATTTAAATTTTGCAATGGTATCGGCACTTATAGTAGTTGTTTTGTCGGTTAAGGCCTCAGATAACCCTTGAAAGAAAAAAGAGGAAAGTGCAATATTCAACAAAAAAAAGCCGGCTGCCAACCCTAAGAACGTTACAAACTGCCTGGCAGGCGGTTGATTTTTTAAGTAGGTGTTCATCAGGTTCAATTATTTACTTGTACTGTGGTGATTATGATAAAGTTGGTTGCATCAACCCAATTATATGTGTTAAAAACAGTTACACAACCAAATGGTTTTTTCAGCGGTAATGTTTTGACTGTAAATTTGCCCGCTCATTATTAATAGCGAATTAGAAGTAAAAGTTCTGTTCACACATAAATAAATAATGACCACTTTTTATAAACAGCCGTGCAAGTTAGGGGTTAAATCCATATAGTAACCGTTAATAAGTAAGCTTACTTAAGTACACAAATGGTAGAAATTGGCAATATACAGCTCCTGGGTTTTCCCTTGTTATTAGCTCCCATGGAAGATGTGAGTGACCCGCCTTTTCGTGCAGTTTGCAAAGAGAATGGCGCTGACCTGATGTATACTGAATTTATCAGCAGCGAAGGACTCATAAGGGATGCCATTAAGAGCAGACACAAGCTTGACATTTACGATTACGAAAAGCCAATCGGCATTCAAATTTTTGGCGGCGATGAAGACAGCCTTGCTATGGCCAGTCGTATTGTAGATGCTACCAATCCCGATTTATTAGATATAAACTTTGGTTGCCCTGTAAAAAAGGTAGCGTGCAAAGGTGCAGGTGCAGGTGTATTAAAGGATCTTGACTTAATGGTTAGGCTTACCAAAGCCTGTGTAAAAGCAACACGTTTACCGGTAACGGTTAAAACCAGGCTTGGCTGGGATGAGGAAAATAAAAATATTGAAGAGGTAGCAGAAAGGCTTCAGGATATTGGCATTAAGGCTTTGG
>JAJAYD010000208.1 GCA_026786345.1 Chitinophagaceae bacterium | reverse complement strand
CTACCCCCTCTCTCTCCTATAAACCGCTCTCCAAATGAACACAACCCCCTTAAAGAACTACCGCTTTTTTGACTTGCGGGGTGCAAAGATAACAACACACACTAAACCGCAAAATATATTTTGATGGTATAAAAGGAAAAAGAAGCGCTTTCAAAAAACAGCAGTGAAGAGAGTAATCTATATTGAAATAAAACTAAAGACGCGGCAATAGCAATAAAGTCTTATCTAAACCTTGAAAAATCAAACAATGTAGCGGTAAATTGAGCCCTTTCCTTTTTTTTGAAAATAACATCCCACTCACCCTTGTAGCGTAATATAACCGGAACCAGCAAATCGCCTACTTTTTGAAGCTGCACTTCCATATCGACCTTAAAGTCGTAGACACCTGCATTGTAACTAAGACTATAGTTTCGGGCAATAATGTCCATGTTTGCTGCATCAAACCAGGTAGTCATTTCATCGATTACTATATTGGACTTTTCGCCTAAACTCAAATCAATCCTGGGAGTTATCGTAAAAACATAGCAGCTCTTACCCAGGTATTCTTTAACATCAATTTTAAAGTCGTATCGTTTACTCACATCATTATCGAATAAGGCTACTTTATTACCGATAAATGGAATGCCTGAGATTTTAGCACCCGGGTTGAAGAACAATTGTTTTAATTGCTCCTTATGCTTTTCCATTCCACCCTTTCCTTTGGCGGAAAAGTTGCGGCCAGCTACAATATTATTTTCGCCACAAATTGTACCCCTGGTAAAGAAAAGACCGGCATATAATTCGGCAGACGTGTAGTTATATTCACCCTTCCTGTTGTAAAAATCGCCGGTGATTTTTTCTTCCAACACACTCATTGTTCTACACTTGCCATCATAATTTTGATGTGTTTTGCTGAGTAAAGAGGCCTGGACCTGCCCTGATTTATTAAGCAACTTTACATCGTTATATGAAGAGAAACTAAGAATGTGAAGGTTGCGGAAAGCTTTGTAGAAAGTTGTGTCGTTCTTTACATAATCAATAAAAGTTGCCACATTAAAGTTGTTTCGAACCAACACTTCGCCTAATTGAAAAGTCTGATTTTTATATATAACCATACTATCCTGGGCTTCGACAACCTGAATGATCAGAGATAAAACTAAGAGAACGAGCAGCTTCTTCATTACTTGGCAAACATCATCTTATAATCAACTTTTATTTTGCCTTTGGTAATATCGCCCAACTTGCGTTGCAACAATTTGCGCTTTAAGGGTTTTATATAATCGATGAATAATTTACCCTGCAAATGATCGTATTCATGCTGGATAATCCGGGCGGTTATACCTGAGAAAGTTTTTTCAAAAGGTTCATATTTTTCATTCAAATATTGCATTGTAACTAACTCAGGACGAAACACGTCCTCCCTTATTTTGGGAATACTGAGGCAC
Organism: Chitinophagaceae bacterium; assembly: GCA_026786345.1. Lineage (GTDB taxonomy): Bacteria > Bacteroidota > Bacteroidia > Chitinophagales > Chitinophagaceae > Segetibacter. The sequence goes on along the minus strand of JAJAYD010000208.1, from coordinate 47,405 downwards.
CCTTCGTTATATGACCACTCCTCCCCATCCAAATTTTTAATATGGGCATTTATGAAGACCTCTTTAAAACCCGGCTCGTCGGGGTATTTTCCTAATTCATCGTCTTCCATGTTTTTGAAAATTTGCTCACTGTCTACCACAAATAACCGAACATCGCGATTGACCTGGGGAGCCGCCAAACCCACGCCATTACTTGCATACATGGTTTCCCACATGTCCGCAATCAACTTGTCAAGCTGAAGATACTCATTTTCAATATCCTTGCTCACTTTACGTAAAACAGGTGATCCATAAGCCACAATAGGTAAAATCATACAATAATTTAAACATCAAAACACTAAACCAAATAAAACTAAAGGCTGCAAAGAAATGAAGATTTTTTAAGATTTCGGTTTGAGTTCCGAAAGGTGGGCCAAAACTTTAACGTGGAAAAATCATTAATCAAATTGAATAGGGGCTTAGCATTGAAGGGAAATGAGATAATCCTGCAGCATTATGGTTGCGGCAATTTCATCAACCAGGTTTTTATTTTGACGATCTTTTTTTTTCATGCCACTCTCCACCATGCTGCGGCTGGCCAGCTTAGAAGTGTAGCGCTCATCTACTTTTATAATTGGAATTGAAGGAAAAACCTTTTTAAACCGGTTTATAAAAGCTTGTACCAGGGGTGTTGCATGTGTGTCACTATCATCAAGGTTGGTTGGATGCCCAATGATCACCTTTTCAACAATTTCCATTTTAAAATATTCAATAAGGTAGGATTCTAAATTTTTGGTGTGCAGGCCGGTTAGCCCTGTGGCAATTATTTGCATAGGGTCAGTTACAGCCACGCCAGTTCTTTTAGAGCCATAATCAATTGAAAGAATGCGAGCCATTTAGAAGTTGTAAGTAGTAAGTCGTAAGTATTGTGTGTAGTAAGTAGTAAGTACCTTAAACCTTAACTATGAACTACCTTTAATTGACACGTCGTTTTCTAACTTTTTTTATTTTAAAGAAACAAATCGGCCAAAACGAATATTGCAAATACTACGCTGGCTATTCCGTTTGCTGTCATAAAGGCAATGTTTACACGACGCAGGTCATTAGGTTTTACAATTGAATGTTGATACAACAGCATTCCGCAAAAAAAGGTAACCCCTATCCAATACAAAAATCCGAAAGCACCATAATATCCCGTAGCAATCACACAAAGTCCACTCAATACATGTAACAGTTCTGACACACGCAACGCATTTTTTTTACCCAAGGCAGTGGGAATGGAATATAGGTTTTCATTTCTGTCAAAATCTTCATCCTGCAAGGAGTAAATGATGTCGAACCCACTTACCCAAAACAACACGGCAAACGAAAACAAAACAGGCAACCAATGGAAAACGCCCGTTACAGCCAGGTAAGCCCCAATTGGTGCAAGGGCTAAACCCACGCCAAGAATTATATGGCATAAATAGGTAAACCGTTTTGTATAGCTGTATCCTAAAATTATTGCAAGCGCAACAGGCGATAAGGCAAAACAGACACTATTAATGAACCATGTTGCACCCATAAAAACAATGCAATTAATAAGAGTGAAAATGAGCGCATTGGTGGGACTGATAATGCCTTTTGGAATTTCGCGGATGGCAGTACGGGGGTTTTTTGCATCCCATTGGCGGTCGAGGTAGCGATTGAACGCCATGGCCGCACTGCGAGCCGTAACCATACAAATTAAAACCAGACCAAATTTTATCATCAGCTCTTTTGAAGGCAAATTGAGCCCCATATATACATTGGGGTTGCTATAGCCAGAAGGAAACGGAGATTTTGTGATGGATAAAAAGAAACCAATTATTGCAAACGGCAAGGCGAAAATTGTATGACTAAATTTTACGAGGGCTAAATAATTTTTTAATGAGGTCATTCTGTATTTAAAGTTGACGGACCGATAACAATCATGCGTGAAAGGCCCATAAAAATACAAAGGTACAAGAGTGCGACGCAACGACAGCCGAATAACGGTTTTTTGCCGGCTACCCAAAAAAAATTAACTCTAATAATTGCACCTTTAGTTATTTATGCCTGATACCTGCTACTTAATGCCAGCGTCTTTACGTCTTTTTAACTCCTTTTCTATTAAAATAAGTTCGCGACCTGTTTGGCCGCTGACACTTTTGTTTTCCCGTGCACGGCGCATCAGGTAAGGAATAACATCGTTTATGGGACCAAAGGGCAGATATTTACTTACAGAAAATCCCTCTTTTGCCAGGTTGAAGGTTATGTTATCGCTCATGCCATATAACTGAGAAAAATGCACATGGGGATGGTCGGTGGGAATATTATTTTTCTCCATCAGTTGTGTTGCCAGCAAATTACTTTCTTCGTTATGGGTGGCTATGACACAGGCTGTATCTGAAATTTGCGAGAAACAAAAGGCTACAGCCGAATTGTAATCATCGTCTGAAGCATGCTTGTTTGGCTGTATGGGAGAAGGGTATCCTTTACTTGCGGCCCTATCTCTTTCCTTTTCCATGTATGCACCACGCACCAATTTTACCCCAAGCATAAAATTGTTTTGCTGCGCAATACGGTGCGAGATGTGCAGAAACTGGAGCCTGTCGGAACGATACAGTTGAATGGTGTTGTACACAATTACCTGCTCCTGGTTAAATTCCTCCATCATTTCCATCGTAAGGCGGTCAACAGGATCCTGTATCCAACTTTCTTCCGCATCAATCAACACGCCTACTTTGTATTCGGCTGCTACCTCACAAATTCGATACATCCTATCTCTTACTCTTTCCCATTCTTCAGCTTCGGCTTCGTTATCGTGCACTCCGGAGCGAATACGTGGAGCTTCGTTTAACCTTTGTAGCAATGCAAACCGGCCAATGCCGGTAATTTTTACACTAACAAATGGGATGTTATTCTTTGTGGAAGCGTACTTGATCACTTTAATAAACTCTTCGGTAATGTGCTCATAACTCTCCTCACCCTGCTTTCCTTCCACCCCATAATCGAGTATTACTTTTACCCCGTATTTATTTAGAACCTCTCCAACGTTTGCTGTTTCCAACAGGCTTTCGCCCCCTACAAATTGCTGAAAAATTGTTTTACGCATTAAACCCTTAACCGGTAAGCCCAATTTAATGGCAAGCGGAGAGAGTCGAACACCTAATTGTATCAAAACCGGATTGTCCATGGTTTTAAATAAAAACCTGGCCATTTTTAATTGCTTGTTTGTTTTAGAAGCAAAAGCATTTTCCGTATTGTCGAAAGAGATATTCATACTAAAGCAAATTCAATGCGAATATCGGTAGACCTTAGAGAAGTAAAAAATTTGAGTGAACCCGGCTGCCAGTGATGGCCGGAACTTTTATTGAGGTGAACAATGGCCTCGCTGCGAGTGTTCAATAAATAAAAAACATTTTTTATAAAATGCCACGTGAAGTAACCATCGTATTTCCGCACCAGTTATATCAATCTAACCCTGCAATTTCAATCGAAAGGGAGGTGATCATGGTTGAGGAATGGTTGTATTTTAACCAATACAATTTTAATAAGCAAAAACTGATTTTACATAGAGCAACCATGCAGTTTTACAAAGACTACCTGGTTGAAAAAAAGTTTAATGTAACCTATGTTGAAGCAAATGATGTGAAAAGTAACGTAAGCAACTTAATAGCCTGGCTGTTGAGTAAAAACGTACAGGTAGTTCATTATATAGACACGGTTGATAACCGGCTTGAAAGAAGACTGACCGATGCAGCAGCCAGGCATTTAATCCGCTTACAAAAATATGCAAGCCCTAATTTTCTAAACCAGCTTAGCGACGTTGAAAGCTTTTTCAACAATCGCAAAACTTACTTTCAAACAGATTTTTATAAGTGGCAAAGAAAACAACGTAAAATTTTATTGCAAGCCAACGGAGAACCCGAAGGTGGAAAATGGTCGTTTGACGAAGATAACCGGAAGCCCGTTAAGAGAAGCGAAACTATACCTGAATTATCTTTTTCAAAAGAAAATACATATGTGGCAGAAGCCAGGCAGTATGTACAAAAACATTATCCCAATAATTATGGAAGTGATGCACCCCTGGGCAACCGGGCAAATGCATTTTTTGCAACAACCTTTGAAGAAGCGGATGCGTGGCTGGAAGAATTTTTGGAGAAACGGTTTGAAAAATTTGGGGTTTACGAAGATGCCATTGTTGCAGAACAACACTATCTTTTTCATAGCGTGCTTACACACATTCTAAATATTGGATTGCTTAACCCCGCCGAAATCATTGGCAAAGCATTGACCGCCGCCGCAAAGTTTAACGTACCCCTTAATTCGGTTGAAGGCTTTATAAGGCAAATTATTGGCTGGAGAGAGTTTATAAGAATTGTTTATGAAAGAGAAGGTAGCCGCCAACGTACTAAAAATTTTTGGGGATTTACCCGAAAAGTTCCCAAAAGCTTTTGGGAAGGAACAACCGGCATTTTGCCAGTAGACAATGTAATTAGCAAGGTTTTGAAGACGGGCTATTCGCACCACATTGAGCGCTTAATGGTGATGGGGAATTTTATGCTGCTTTGCGAGTTTGACCCTGATGAAGTGTACCGCTGGTTTATGGAACTATATATTGACGCATACGATTGGGTGATGGTGCCCAATACGTATGGCATGACCCAATTTGCTGATGGCGGATTGATGACAACCAAGCCTTACATAAGCGGTAGCAACTATTTAATGAAAATGAGCAATTACCCAAAAGGCGAGTGGCAAAAAATATGGGATGGACTGTTTTGGCGCTTTATGCATGTACACCGCGATTTTTTACGCAAGAATATGCGGCTGGGTATGCTGATAAAAACATTTGATAAGATGCCGGAGGAAAAGCAATTGTTGCATTTGCAACATGCCGAAAACTTTTTAAGTAAGCTAGATAATCCTGCCACATAAGCCCCCTACAAAGACACCCGCTTTACCATTTACTTTTTCTGCGCCTGATGCAAGCCTGCTTACCCTGCATTTTTCGATCAAAAAAAACTTCGGTGCCCATTTGTTTACTTTTACCAAAAAAATATAATGGAAGGAAAGAATGCCGGTGTGAGTTTTATTATAATGAATGAAATAGTGTTGCCCAACGATACCAATACTTTTGGCAACCTGATGGGTGGCCGCCTGATGTACTGGATGGATATAGCTGCTGGTATGGCTGCAGGAAAACACTGCAACTTTCCGAGCATGACGGCCAGTGTTGACAACCTTAGTTTTAAAACCCCCATAAAGCTGGGCAATGTGGTACATATTGAAGCCAAAGTGAGCCGTGCATTTACTACATCAATGGAAATTCACATAAAAGTGTGGGGAGAAGACTTGTTAAAGCAATATACCTACGAGAGCAACGAGGCATATTTTACGTTTGTGGCACTCGATCCTAGCGGCAAACCAAGATCTGTACCAGCACTGATACCAGAAACAGACGAAGAAAAAAGAATATTTGATGGCGCTTTGCGCAGAAGACAATTGCGTTTGATACTGGCCGGTAAAATGAAGCCACACGATGCTGCCGAGTTAAAAGCCTTGTTTACAACGCCTGAAAGTATTGGGGAGGAAAATTAATTTGAGAAGAGTATCAATCAAATAAAGCAGGAGTTATTTATCCAAAGCAGTCATTACATGATGCTTGCCCTTGAGCATAAACTTTTTACTTTGCTCAATGGCATCCATTACCTGTTCCAATATTTGCTCGTGCGGCAGGTTATAATCTATAACTAATGGCTCTTTAAATTTTACAGATAACAGCGATCCCTTCTTTTTAAATACCAAACCCTTTTTAGTAAATGCCCGCCAAAAGCCGCTAATAACAATTGGCACTACAATGGGCTTATTATTTTTAATAATGAAAGAGGTTCCTTTTCTGCCGGGTGCAAATGGTTTGGTTGTGCCTTGCGGAAAAGTAATCACCCAACTGCCTTTTAGGGCATCGGTTATTTTGCGTGTGTCAGATGCATCCAGTCCACGACGCACCTCTGTACCTTCGGTGCGCCAGGTACGTTTTACTGTTAAAGCCCCGGCTAATTTAAACAGCTTACTGATCCAGCTACCATTCATAGTTTCTTCGGCAGCTACATAATATAAATTGGTAAAAGGATTCAAAAGATAAAAGGGTAATCCAAGCCTGTTTTTCCTTCTCCATTTTACAGCAGCAAAAATGTGCAGGAACGTAATAACGTCGGCAAAATAGGTTTGATGATTGCTTACGAACAACACATTTTTGCGGGGCAGATTGGCTATGTGCTCTGTACCTTCTATTTTTAGAGAATTAATGATGGCTAAACCGGGGTAAGTGATAACACCTACGATAAAGTAGATGATCCCACGTACGATCCTGATATGTTTAAGTCGGTCAGAGAGTGAACCCATTACTGATGCTTTATGGCGACACGCGATGCAAAATAAGGAATGTAAAGTTATTGTTAACGTTGAAGACTATTAATTTTTGAATTGTGTAATCTGCTTTATCTATACATCTTGTACTAAAAAATCTAATTTATGAAGAAGTTTTTATTAAGCCTGGCAGTATTGTGTAGCCTGGGTGCAGTTAATGCCCAACCGGCCGATGCCACCGGCAAACAAAAAGTAATTAATGTAAATGGAACTGCTGAAATGGAGATAGTTCCTGATGAAATTTATGTGCAGATTAACCTGCGTGAATATGCTAAAAAAGGAGGCCCTAAAACTGATATTGAGACTATCAGGAAAAACTTTTTGAAGTCAACACAATCAATCAACATACCTGATAGCAATATTTCTGTGCAGGGCTACCAGGGATGGGATGGCAATTACTGGTGGTATAATAAAAACAAAAAGAAAAACCCTGATATGATGGCGGGCATCACTTACCAGGTAAAGTTATCCAACACTAAAAAAATGGATGAGTTGGTTTCGAAGCTGGATGATGAAGCGACAGAAGGATTTTCAATAGCAAAGGTTTCGCACAGCCGTTTGCAGGAGTTTAAAAAGCAATTAAAAATACAGGCTATTAAATCGGCCAAAGAAAAAGCGATCTATTTAGCTGAGGCTATTGGAGAGAAAGTTGGTGAAGCTATTATGATCAACGACCCTAATGAAGTGGGTAATTATCCAAGACCCATGTATTCGAATATGTTGATGAAGCAGGCGAATGCCGAAGGCGACCAGGCTGCTGAACCAAATATTGATTTCAAGAAAATAAAATTACAGTTTGATGTGAATGTGTCTTTTACTTTAAAATAATTTTGCAACATTTTGTACGCGGAGGCAATCTATCATTTAGGTTGCCTCTTTTATTTTAGAGCTATCTATTTTTTTATGAGCACCTAAGCCACTTATCAATACAATCAGCTTTGTTTTTTATCTGCACAAAATAAAACTGAACGATACCGGAAGATAAATTTCCATAAGGGGATTTACATTGCTGTTATCAACATACAAAATAAATGAGCACGTTTTTACAGAATATTGGTTTTGCCACGGAGGGTATAAAATACTTTTTTAAGAGTGAACGAAATGGAAGAATACAAGCTGTTATTGCTTTTGTGGTAGTGGCCATGAGCTTTTATGTGGGCCTTTCGCCATTGGAATGGTGTTTAATCTTAGGATGCATTGCACTGGTGATTGCATTGGAAATGGTCAATACCGCGCTGGAGCGGGTTTGCGCTATGCTGAGCCCGGAGTTTCATCCAATGGTAAAAATTATTAAAGATGTTAGTGCCGGAGCAGTTTTATGGGCCGCTATTTTTTGCGCCATTATTGGGGCCATTATTTTTATACCCCACCTGTTATTATTGTTTAACAACTTAACCAGGTAACTGACACCAATAAAATAAAACTGAATGAAAAAAGTAGTTATTTTTTTATTGCTTTGGCTTTTTTGGGGTTTTGCTGTTGGTACATTATTGCTGTTAGGCCCCGTAAGGTGGACGGTTGATAAAGCCCGCTTCAACTCGTGGTCAGCTATGGCCGAAAATTCAATTGTCTATGTTTATATCGGCTTTCTGATCATCGCCACTTTTGTTATTGCATTGTATTCGGTTAAGTTTTTATCAAAGGGTGGTAAACCCGAATGGCTGCGGCGGGTGTTAGTGGTGTTTCCTTTTCTCGGGTCAGTTTTGTCGTTATATGCTTTTCTGCACCCCGATATTATTAATGCAGATACTACTGCCAACAAAACAATATCGGCACAATTTGCGGTAGGCCCTTATCCTGAATTACCTAAAATGTTCGAACTAAAAAATGAAGGCTATTCAGCAATCATATCGCTACTAAACCCCGCAATTGTACCTTTTGAACCTTCCTTAATTGAAAAAGAAAAAGAAAATGCATTGGAGGCAGGGCTACAATTTATAAACATTCCACTGTTACCATGGATAAGCGAAAACGAAAAGGCTATAGATAGCCTGCGGCATTTGGTTAGAACAGGCAAAGAAAAATATTATATTCATTGCTATTTAGGAAGAGACCGTACCAGTGTAGCTATCCGAATAATAGAACAGGAAAACCAAACAATGACAGACCTTGGTTTAAAGAAAAAGCATGAAGGAATTATTGGTCAAAAATTTGAAAGAGGCGAGGTTATTGAACTTGAAAAAGATGTATATCTGGCGCCTGAACCAACAAAGGAAGAATATTTTGATGTGCTATCGGCGTTCAAACAAATTGTTTTTATTAGCGATCTAAATAATGCGACAAATAAAAAACAACTGGACAACGAAATTAAACTGCTTAAACCATACCTTCTACCTATCACTGCTTTTAACATTACAGGGATTACGACCCCGGAAACTGTAAATCCAATTGTAGTTGCTATACAAAAATTACCAAAGCCTGTCTTTATACATGGCTATTCATTATCGGCAGCTCAATTAGCAATGTTTAAAAACTTATACCAGCAAGCCATGAAATAAAAGCTTGCCAATTCGTTTGCCTGTTATTCATAGTTCTTAACCTAACATTACTAAATGGAGCCACTGTTTTCTGCCATACTATATTTGCGGTTTGTAAAAATTGGCGCATGCAATTAGATACGGTAATATTTGATATGGATGGCTTGCTGATAGATAGCGAGCCGCTTTGGAACGAAGCCGCAGCGGAAGTATTTGGCTATTACGGCAAGAAGCTGACACCCGAAGATTATGCCACTACCACCGGCCTGCGTACCAGCGAGTTTGTGGCATGGTGGCTTCGCGATTATAAGTTTGATAATACTGAACTGGAGAAAGCCGGCAGCAGAATTTTAGAATTGGTTGATGAAAAAATTAGAAGAAAAGGGAAAACATTGCCTGGAGTGCACCATATCATTAACTTTTTTAACGAACGAAATTTTAAGATAGGCATAGCCACTTCTTCTCCCCTTTCGCTGGTAAAAACGGTTACTGAAATATTGAGACTCGAACCTTACCTGCACGCAATAACATCGGCTGAATTTTTACAGTATGGCAAGCCGCACCCGCATGTGTATCTTAACTGTGCTGAGCAATTAAATTCCTCGCCATTGCAATGTATTTGCTTTGAGGATTCAGTAAACGGAATGATAGCAGTGAAGGCTGCCCGTATGAAGTGCGTGGTTGTGCCGGAGCATTCCACGCAAAAAAGCGATAAATGGTCATTGGCAGATCTAAAGCTTTCTTCGCTCCAAAATTTTAATGAACTGCATTTTAATTTATTGTAATTATTTAGCCGGTGCTGTAAAGATGTAGAAGTAATTTAACCTCATTCGTAAATCATGCTATTAACCAAATCAATCATTTCATGGGCTATTTTATGCTTTGCTACATTTACCGGTACAGCCCAAAAAAAAGAGGCTACAAAAATACCGGGATGGCAACTGGTTTGGGCCGATGAATTTAATTATGAAGGCAGACCTGATACAACCATTTGGAATTACGATGCAGATGTAAACAATAACAATTACGAGTTGCAATATTATACCCGGCGATCTCCTGAAAACGTGCAGGTATCAATGGGTTTGCTAACCATTACAGCCAGCAAAGAGAATTATAGGGAAAGCAATTACACCTCGGCCCGGATGGTTACAAGGGGCAAAAAAGATATTCTTTACGGAAGAATAGAAGTGTGCGCTCAACTGCCAAAAGGCAGGGGCACCTGGCCCGCCATTTGGATGTTATCATCTAAATTACCCAGGGTATACCCCGACGATGGCGAGATAGATATTATTGAACATGTAGGGTATGAAGAAGGAATAATAACCGGTGCGGCGCACGTAAAAAGAAATACAACCGGTACAGAAATTATATCGAATACCAGTACAACTGTGTTACAAGATGCTACCCGGAAATTTCATGTTTATGGATTAATTTGGACACCCACACGACTGGAGTGGCAAGTTGATGGGAAAACTTTTTATTTTTATGATAAGGCCGATCGTCCGGCACATCACTGGCCATTTAATAAAGCATTTTACCTTATCCTCAACATTGCAATCGGTGGCACCTGGGGCGGCAAACAAGGTATAGACGATTCTGTATTTCCTCAATCTATGAAAATTGACTACGTACGGGTGTATAGCAAGAAAAACTGACTCCTTTAATCCTTTCCAATCTTCAAAAAAAAACATAACCGCCAATTCGGGCGGTTAACATTTATCAGGTCATATTTTTTAAAGGTCTGCTTGAACCACATGAGAAAATTAATTTTCGGTGCTTTCTGCATTGTATTTATCAACAGCTACAGCCAGCCGGCATTAGAGGTACAAGGCAATGCCTCCACTCTGTATTTTAACCACAGCATAGCCGATAAAGAAAGCCTGCTAACACTTGCCGTTTTTTTCCGGCTGTCGCCCAACATCATTGCAGGGTTTAATGCCATGGGTTTAGGCAGCGACCTTAAAAAAGGGCAAGTCATAAAAATTCCTGTTACGCCTACCAACTATAGCAGTTCAGGCTTTAGTAAAAGCGGGGCTGAAAGTTTATTACCCCTGCTATTGCTGCTGGAAGAAAAAAGCACTGTACAACAACTAAGCATAAAATATAAAATTGCCGATAGCCTGCTTAAAAAATATAATCCGGGCATAGTTGCAGCAATACCTGCCGGCACCCGCCTGGTTGTAGGATATGTTAGAACCAGGCGGGTGCAATCCAATGTAAATAATGCCCCTCAAATACAAATGGTACAGGCTACCAACACCACCGCGCAATTGGCAGAAGAAAAAAAGGTTACCAGGCCCGTTATGCCGGCTGTGGGGTTACCTACAATTAATAATAACACAAACAACCTACCACACGAAAAAGCTAACGAACCACCTGGTTTAAAGAGCAACAATTTACAGGAACAGCGAACTGAAACTACTTCCACAACGGCAGCTCTTACAGTTATTGAAACCAAACCCCAAACCGACAGTAACAGTTCCCTACAGTCTAACGGCGCTGTTGTAGGAACACTTCCCGATTCAATTTTAAAATTAGGATCTGACGCACTTTTTCAACTTGCCCGAAAGGCAGCATTTGATAATAAGAACTATCCGCTTGCTTTAGTTTATTGCGAAAAAGCACTGGAGAAAAGTCCTGCTTATAGCGACATCCGAATTTTTAAAGGAAGAATATACAATTGGTCAGGCCGGCCTGATAGTGCAAGGGCAGCCTTTGAAAATGTTTTGGCAAATGAGCCCGATAACCTGGAAGCCTATCTTGCCTATGTTGATCTTGAAAAATGGAGTGACCATTACGATCGTGCCTTAGCACTTGCAGATTCAGGTTTGCAATTCCATCCGCAATCAAGCCAGTTATTACTTTCCAAAGCACGTATACTCGTTAGTTTAAACAAACCTGTTGAAGCAAATAGGGTACTTGAGAAATTGTTACAAAACGACGCTACAAATACCGCAGCCCGCGCTTTAAGTTTACGTTTAAGAACCGAATCGTTTTCTAATTCAATAGGCTTTACGTACGAGTATTATTATTTTGACAAGCAGTTTAGCAATCCCTGGCATTTGGTAAGTCTTGATTACCGCAGGCAAACAGCAATTGGATCTATGGGAGCACATATCAACTATGCAAACCGCTTTAAAACAAGTGGCGTGCAATACGAAATTGATGGCTATCCCCGCATCATGAATCATGTGTATGCCTATTTCAGCCTTGCCTATTCCACCGATGTGGGCGTGTTTGCAAAATACCGTGGCGGCACATCGCTTTATGTTAGTTTGCCCAAAAGCTACGAAGCAGAAGTTGGTTTCAGGTATTTATATTTTAGCAATGCTACCTGGATTTACACACTTGCAGCCGGCAAATATTACAAGAACTGGTATTTGCTTGCCCGCACTTACCTTACACCCGGCAACAAAAACATCTCGCAATCTTACAACTTAACATCCCGCTATTACTTTGGAGGTGCAAACGATTTTGTAGCACTTGAACTTGGCACCGGCGTATCACCCGACGAAAGCCGTTCAGACGTTTTATTAAATAGTACTTATAAACTGATTTCAAAAAAAGGTTCGGCCAGCTACCGTCATGTTATCAGGAACAAATATATTTTATCACTATCTGCAGGTTGGGTAAACCAGGAGTACAGACCAAAAACAAAAGGCAACCAACTTGATGCAGGCATAGGGTTGCAGTTGCGATTTTAGTTATGAAGAAAAAACGATTTGCTTTTATTATTTTAATTATCCTGTTGCTTGTACCACTATGGATGTGGATTGCATGGCTTATAACACCCAAAAAAAAACTGGTAACTGCTATTATAGACAAAAGCACCATCACCTCAAAAGGCCAGGAGCATTTGTCGTTTAACTGGGTGCTTAATAATTTACGATTTACTAAAACGCATACTTCGGGTTATGACCCTGCACATGATTATTTTGGGTTTCATCCTTTAAAAAAAGATAAGTATAAGGTTTTGGGTTTAGAAAGGTTTTCCGATGAACAACTGGAACAATTGAGCAACGATTGTGATATGGTGTATGTTACCGACACCTATGGAGTATATGTAAACGAGTGGTACCGAAAGCGAAATGTGGCGGAGCGTTCAGGATTGGTTTATGGCGGCATGAGCGATGAGGACCTGTCTTACCTTAAAAAGATGAAAGCAAAAAACAAGCTTATCATCACAGAATTTAATACCATAGGCTCCCCGACATCGCCCCAGGTAAGAGGAGCATTTGAGCGGATGTTTGGTTTAAAGTGGAGTGGCTGGACCTGTAGGTTTTTCAACTCGCTTGATACCAACAGTAACAAAGAACTACCTCGTTGGCTGGTGGATATTTACAAGACAAACCATAAGGGTAAATGGCCTTTTAAAAAAGCAGGTATTGCCTTTGTAAAAAATGGCGGCGAGGTGGTTATACTGGAAGATGAGCTTGACCTTAATTTTCCGGTACCTGTTATAAAATTAACCCCTGCAGGCAACTCACTTTCTATAACCGACAATATTAAATATCCGTATTGGATTGACGTTGTTGAGCCCGATACCACAGTAAACAAAGTACTGGCAAATTTTAAGCTCGACGTAACTGAAAGAGGTGCTGCCATATTGAACCGATATGGCCTGCCGGCAACCATTCCGGCAGTTACAAAAAGCCTTGCTATAAACTATCAATTTTACTACCTGTCGGGCGATTTTTGTGACAATGACATTGATTTCTCCTCTTCGTACTATAAGGGCATTAGCATATTTAAAAGCCTCTTGTATTCCAATGATGATTTAATGGAACGGGAAAGCTTCTTCTGGAATTTTTATAAACCACTTATAACCACTATAATTGAAGAATACTATAATAACCGGAAGCTAAAGCAATAAGACAATTAGCAGGTTAAGGATGTTGCCTGTAACAACATTACAGCTGGTGCAATAAGCTACATGCTGATTATTTATAAAACCTCCGCTCCTTTCCCGTAGTTTTTATTCCTCAATAAAATTGACTGATTTGCCTGGCAGCAATTAAGGTTTGGTATACCGGGTATAAATGCTATCGGGTATTAATTTAGCCCCATTAATAAACCTGTTATTTTTTTGTTTGTATTGATTAAATGCAGCTAACAGAACTGCTGCTTTAGCAGCATCATTATCCGGCAAGGCATCCATGTTTTGGCTAATACTATATAAGCTTGAATTATGCAATTGATACGAACCCATTACAAAATCAATCTCCTCGCTTTTACTTTGCTTAAATGCATAAGCATGCTTATTCTGAAAAGCCCGGGTTGTGTCGAGCCCTGTGCCCATCCATGCAACCAGCGAAGGTGTACCAAAATTATAACTGCTTTTTAAAAACGATAACAGGCTGGGGGTAACATCAAAGTGTGTGGAGATGGACGAAAATTTTGCACTTCGCTTTAGCAGTGGCGAGTAAATCATAAACGGTACATGAAAACGGTCAAGTTTATTGCTCATGGCAATCTCGGGTATGCGGTGATCGCCGGTTATTATGAACAGGGTATTCTTAAAGTCGTTTCGCTTTTTATACGAATCGAAAAAGATTTTTAATGCATCATCGGTATATAAAATCGAAGCAAATGCACTTGCATCATTCATACGGCCAGCCTTTGCAGTTTCATCCATGTTTAAATATTCCATTCTATCCTTAAACTTTTGCAGGTAGGTTTGTTGTTCGTTTATTAAAAAAGGGAAATGAGAAGAAACGGTTAGTAAGGCTGAAAAATATGGTTTGGAACTGTCTGCCGCCTGTATTAATTGAAAATACCTGCGGTATAATTCTTTATCGCCGAAGCCCCAGGTATATCCATTTTGGCTCAATGGCATTTTTACAAAATCTTGCGGAAATGTTTTTTGATCGTTTATCGCATCTGCATGGTTGCGTTTAAAAAAAATATTCATGTTGTCAAAGCTGGCATCTCCACCATAATAAAACGAAGCACTGTAGCCGTTGTGCTGTAATACATTCATTAAAGAAATGTGAGGTGGCATATTTTCACCCATTGCCAGAATACCTTTCTCCCCAAAGGGAAGCGATGCCAGCAGTGCCGGTAAAACAGCAAAGGTTCTCCCTCCTTCGCTTAAAAAATTATCCCAGTAAAGACTGTGTTTCGAAAGCGAATCGAGAAAGGGAGTAAAACTTCCAAACTCGGCCGCATCATTTGAGTAAGACCTTCCCAACCCCTCCACCATTATAACCACAATATTGGGTGGCCTGGCCGATGTATTAAAAAAAGCCGACAACACATCCGGCGTACTGTCGGTATGCATAAATGGGTAATTATTCTCATCAACATAATGCAAAGCATATAAAGAGTCGTTTGTGTTCTCGTAAAGTCCCAGGTAATTATCAGCATAAATATCTACTTCGTTTGGTGTGGTAAAAAAGTGGTTATAAGACTCGTTGATAAAAAAGTTTGCTTTATTAATGGTAAGATCGCTCAGGTATTCTGAGGATAAGGCAGGGCGCTGTACCAGCCTTGCAGGATCAATTACCATAGCCAATATAAAAACAACCACCAACGTTAAAGCCGTAATGCTGTTTATCAAAATGATTCTAAAAATCAAAACCAGGGAACCGGCTAACACTAATACAAATGCTACAAAGCCAATAACCAATTCTTTTTTTATGATGCCGCCCGTGCCTACAGTCAGTTTTATATCGTTAATGGTATACCCGTAAACATCGGCGCCCAGCGGAACCAGCGCAGCATTAAAGTATTGAATCAGCACTGTATTCATTACAAAAAAAAGAAATGCTAATACAACAAAAACAAAACGTGCCAATCTATAGTTGATAAAGTAAAGGGGCAGGTAAAACACCAATAACCATCCGGAAACTTTGCACCAAAACAATAAATCGTTTAAAAAACCAAACGCTGAGATTTTTAAGATACTTCCGGTGACAGCGTGTGAAAAACTGTTTTGAACAATCTCAAATATGCGAAGCAGCAAAATGACAAGGTAAAGACAGATGGATAGGTTTACATACGACTTTACACCATTTTGCAATATTTTATACAAGGGCTTATTGCTTACGTTCGTCAAGGCCATATAATAGATTAGGTGTATTTAAGCTTATGTTGTTTTTAAATCCGCTGCGTGTCATCACACCCCATTCATTGTTTTTTCTCAGGTAATCAATAATGCCGCAAACATTGGCATACACAATTATCGGATGAAACAAAAAAGGCTCAATAAATGCAACAAGTATCAATTTTAAAATATCGGATGGCTTTTTATATTGATGGTAACTCATCACCTCCATAAATATGCCGAACAAGGAATTTATTATACCGATAGATAACAGCAAAAACAGGATAGCAAAAAATATTTTCCATTTTATAAGACCAAATATTATTCCCAATAAAAACACCAGGGTGCCAACACTTTCAATTATGGGTCCCCCCACTTCAAAAAACAACCAATAAGGATAGCTAATTAACCCCATTAACCCATAGGTCCGGTTAAAACAAAGTACCTGGTGCAATTGCAAGGTTTGCAGTGCACCACGCATCCACCTGTTACGCTGCCGTATTAAAACAGGTAAGGTTGATGGCGCTTCGGTCCAGCATAACGGATCGGGTATATAGGTAACCTTGTACGGAAGTTTTCTTTCCTGCATATACCTTCGCATCCGTACGACCAGTTCCATGTCCTCTCCTATTGTTTCGCTGTTATAGCCCCCGCTGTTAATCAATATTTCTTTATTAAAAGCACCGAAGGCACCAGAAATTAACAATAACCCGTTTAACCTGCTCCATGCCATTCTGCCCAATAAAAATGCCCGCATATATTCCAATACCTGTATACGGGCCAACAGGTTTACAGGCAGGTTAACTTTTACCAGTTTACCATCTTCAACCAAACAAGAGTTTGCTATACGCACCACACCGCCGGAGGCAATAACCGTCCCTTCCGTTTCATCAATTATTGGTTTAATAATTTTAAGCAAGGCATCTTCCGCTAAAATGCAATCAGCATCTATGGATATGATATATTGATTGCCCGAAACATTTATGCCGGCATTTAAAGCATCGGCCTTGCCGCCATTTGCTTTATCTACAACTACCAGCTTACTAAAAGCTGGATTTATGCTTTTATAAATACCATGAATGGATTCCGTGTTCAGTTTACCCTGAACAAAGTGATGTGCTTTTTGCAGATCGTATGCATCGTAGAGCAACTGCATAGAGTTATCGGTGCTGCCATCATTTACCACTATTATTTCCAGGTTAAAGTAATAGTTGGAAAGCAGTGACCTTACACTTTGAACGATATTATTGGCTTCATTAAAACAGGGAGCCACAATACTCAAAGAAGGAGCATAAGGTGACGAAGCAAGTAATTTGTAATCGGCCTTTGTATTCTTGCGCAGGTAATACCGGGTTTCTTTCAAAGAAATAACACCCAGGCAAATATTAAAAGTTATAAACAATACCGAGTATATAATTACCAGGTAACCTATCAGTTCAATTAAAATTTGTAACCAGATCATACCAGTAATGCTTCTTTTACCTGAGAAATTATTTGTGTATAGGGCGATCCCTTGTCGTAACAATAGTCTTGCAAAACCATGAAGCCATCGCTTATGCATTTAACCAAAGCATTGGCTGCAGCCATTTTAATCGCGTCATCGCTGTTGGACAATTGATGCAGCAGAAAAAATCTTTGATCGTCGCACCCAATTTCGCCAATCACTTCTAGTATCAGTAGCTGGCAATTTCTGCTTTGGTGTGTAAAAGACTGTTGCAATAAAGCAGGCGTATCGCTATTGGCTATTTCCTTTAAACACTTAATCGCCTCTATTTTTACTGCAGGGTTATTATGTTTTAAAAGCACAGTAACCCATTGGTACATTGATAAAAAATTGCCTGATGCAATGGTTTTTAAAAGCAGGATGACAATTGTATCGTTGGCCGAATAAAGCCACCTGAAAAACTCAATGGATTCCACCGGCTCCAATTTACTTAACTGGTCTATCAATTTAATTTGGTGCCATTCGGTCAGGGGATATTTTAAATCGTCGAGGAAGCGTAGACCATCGTAGCCTGCAAGTTGCACCAATGCACATTGCGCCTCTAAACGCACATATTCATTTGGGTGGTTTAGTAACTTTTGTATTGATGGCAGATGAACCACCTGTTGCATGGCAGACAGCTCCTGGATGCCCGTAACAATAGTTGACCACGATTTATGCTGTAGCTTATTTAAAGAAAAAACATCGAGACTTAACCGGCAATATAACTGCACCAGGTTTTCGGCAGCAGTGCCTTTAAAATTATTTTTTGCATTTATAATTTCATTAATGATTAACTGCTTTGTTTTATGGCTGTGCCTCCGTTTTTTAAACAATTCTTCCCGCAACACTGCACCTCCTTCTAGGTTGGTTTCAAATAAAGCCCTGATGACAACCTCACTGATATCTTTACCTGATTTTTGTTTAAAGAGAAATGAACCCTTCTTTAACCACAAGTAAAGAATGATGCCTGTCAGCATGAGTAAATAGATTACAAAAAGCACAATGATATAGCGAAAGATTTCTGTAGCCGCCCCGGTATGTTTTACCGGCTTGTTTACCCCAACCACCCGGTTTTTTACCGGCAATAAAGGTTTTATTGCAACCCTTTCTTTCATTCCACTATCCGCTGTAATCATACCACTATCATGCTGGTTTACCAGGCTGGTATTGCCGGCACTTTTTGCAGCGGTAACAACCGGTTTATTTTTGTTTTGTGCTATTAAGGTGTCGGGAAAATTGGCTGAAATGGAATGGCTGGTTTTTATACCTGCAGGGCTAACATTATAAGAAACGGTTTTTTTAGCAACAGGCTTTGTTTTGGCTACAGGCTTTGCTTTGGCGGCTTTAAACATACCAATTGCGTTGCCCGCTACTTTTAAATAACCATCAACATATAAATTTGTAAGGTTTTTGGTTGCCAGGGCAGCGTTTGACCATTTATAACCAGCGGTGGAAGAAGTATCCAATGATTTATTAAGCAATACCAGATGTTCAGTTTGACCATTAATGTGGTAGACCGGCACCACTTTATTAATCTGCATTGGTGTTACTGTCTTTAAAAAGTTACTGTTATTTAAAGGAATGTATAGGTACATGGCTATTACCGGCCCATCGTAATTTTCAATATTATTAAAAGAAGCAATTATCTCCGGCGAAAGCCGGTAAAGATTGCCAAGAGATTGAAAAGTTTCGCCATTTTTTACAGCGTGTCGAATAAATAATTTGGGTTGAGAAGCCCGGCCTGGTTTGCGCTGCGCATTTGCAAAGTTTACCAACAGCAATAAAAGCAACACGGTGTATGACAGGCATTTTGTTTTGGAACACATTAAAACAGGGCATTGAAGAATTGAAAAAATATAACTATTATATTTTTTCATAGATTATATGGGGTGGAAAGAGAAGCTCAATTAGCCAATAAGGAACGCTCATATTTATTGTGCCTTAAAAGCCTTCGTATGCGTATAGAGAGTTCGGCAAAACTGAAAGGCTTTGCTATAAAATCATCTGCGCCCATTTTAAAGGCTTCAACAATAACATTCTCCTGGTTAAGGGAAGATAAAATAATGACAGAGGTATTACGGAGATGCCCGTTTTTTATTTTATTGGTAAGTTCAAGGCCCGAGCAGAACGGCATTAAAATGTCTGTAATTACCAGATCGGGCATTTGTTCTTCAATCATATTCCAGGCATCTTTGCCATTGGAACAACAGGTAACACTGTACCCTTCTCTAATTAATTTTATTTCGATGGCCTTTAAGACCAAAGGCTCGTCTTCTGCTACTAGAATTCTCATAATAAACTATTGCCTCTCTATAAGATGTAAATAATACGGGTGGGTTGCTTAGGCTAATAGTTTTTGGTAGAATACTGAAACCATCATAGTGGCAGGTTTGATAGTTCTGGTATGCCTTAAAGTTATAAAAATAGATAGATAGTGTTATCTTTTTATTAATTTTTTATTCTCTAAGGAAAAATAAAAACCTTCTTAGCCACCATTTGATCGGTGGCAAAGAAGGTTAATTTTTAATAGTTTAAGTACTAGTTAAGTATTAACAAACGTTGCGAAAGAACGTTAGTATCCAGAATTACCTGGATGGTGTAAGTACCAGCAGCATAAGCAGACAAATTATTTAGCGAAACTGTATTTATGCCAGCAGCAAGCATTGTTTTGCTTACATAAACCAACCTTCCAAACGCATCTGTAATTTTTAGGACTGCGTTAGTTTCTTTAAGGGCACTTATGCTCAAACGCACAAAACCCTGTGCCGGATTTGGCGTAACATTTAGCATTACAATACTGCCAGGCTTTGTTTTTACCGACAATACTTTACTAAGCTTTGCCTGTTGCGAATTATCAACCTGCCTGAGCCTGTAATAAACTGTTGCGACATTCAGCAAGGTTACATCATCAGCTATAAAGTACTGGTTGGTTACCGCGCCACCTTTGGCGCCAACTTTTGCTACAGGGCTAAAATGGTTACCGTCCACACTTCTTTCCACTATGTATTGCTTCATATTAACCTCGCTGGCTGTTGTCCAGGTAAGTTGCACCTTGTTGGTAACCAGCAGGGCTTTAAAGTCGAGCAGGTTTACCGGCAATACCGATATGTCTCTCCAATCCCTGTCGGCGCCAGTGCCGCAATCGCCGGGCTTTTGCTGAGGCAGTTGCGGACTACTGCCTGCTGGTACAGGACCATCGAAATTTCCATTAGGCCCCATGTTACTATGCGCTACGTTATTTATAAATAAGGTAGTGGCAGTTTTGATATTGAAAATATCAAACTGGTCAATCAGCCCATCGCCATCAGTGTCGTTGTAGTTTGTAATAAAGTCGCCTGTTATACCAGAACCCTCATTAAAATCTGGTGCGCCATCGTTATCGGTGTCCAGGTCGTACATATCTGGTGTGCCATCACCATCTTTGTCGTAGGGAGTTATACCATGCGCCCTGAACTTGCAGGCATTGTTGTCAATATCGTAGGCATCGTCCAGTCCGTCTTTATCGGTGTCTATACCAAAAGGCTGAACTTCAACACAGGTTGGCTGTGCTTCTACATTATCGGTAATGCCATCGTTATCCGAATCTATATCGTAAGGGTTCGGGTAACCGTCGTCGTCCGTATCCTGAACCCTGATACCCTTGGCACCAAAGCCAATAAAATTATCAGCAGAATTATCGCTGTTGTTATACACTACGGTCATTACCCCGTCTTTATCGCCATCAGTACCATTTGCCAGTCCATCACTGTCAATAAAAAGTAAGGCTTCAGTTATATCTACAACTCCGTCTCCGTCGCTGTCAAGGTCAACATAATTTGGATTGCCATCCCTGTCTAAATCCTGCGCAAACAAACCGGGACCACCGTATACAGCATCATTAACATCAGCCGAAGACATAATACCATCTCCGTCTGCATCAACACCATCAGCCATACCGTCGGCATTATTATCAGTTGCCCTGGTATCTCTGGCTTCCCGAATATCTAAAATCCCATCATTATCGCTATCAAGGTCCAGCTCGTTAATAATACCATCCCTGTCCCAGTCAAAAAAGTCGTTTATAGTGTCACCATTGCAATCCAACCAAACCAAAGGCTTATAGGGGTTTCCATAAATGTCGGTTCCGCCTGGTGTTGGGCAACCGGGTGTGGCATCTTTGTAATTTGGAGTACCATCTCCATCACAATCGGCCAATGCATCATAACCATTATTTTCAACCATGTCAATGATACCGTCGTTGTCATCATCCAGGTCATCTTTATCAGCTATGCAATCTCCGTCGGTATCTTTAAAACACGATCCATTTATTTGTACAAAGCCGGCACCGCAGTTACCAACCACACAACCTGTCATGTAAAAACCTGCACCGAAAGAAAAATTGTTGGTTGAAGCGAGTACAGTAAAAGTTAGTCTACCATTTATGGGGTCGCTATCCATACCCCTGTCAGCGCCCTGCAGGGCAGGAGAAGGATTGAACCCAACCGGGGTTTCAAAAGTTAGTGTATGTATGTCGGGGCCCAGGTTTACAAACTCGTATTTACCATCGGCATCGGTGTATTTAGTATAAGTTGTTCCGTCGGCGAAAGTCAATGTAACCTTTACATTGGCAAAGCCACTTTCGTTATCTTCCTGTATGCCATTGGCATTTCTATCGCACCATACAAAATCTCCAATAACAGTATTGCCACAAATGGCTAAATCGAGGGTAAGATTACCATGAATGCCATCACCGTCGTTGGTCGGCTCGCCACCATAGGTAAGGGTTATGGCATTACTTCTAACCTCAGACTGGTTATTAAAAAGTACGGCTGAGTTGTTATCGTTATTAAGATTATCGTCGGGAGTAGCAGAAAACGCAGGTGAAAAGCTGTAGCCTGCAGGAATTGCAATGGAGGTAATATACCTGCCTGCCGCCAAAGACGTAAACAGGTAACTACCGTCAACTGCTGTAGTGGCAGTTGCAATAACTGTCCCGTTACCCGGACCGTCAGGAAAATTATTCGCATCAACATCGTTGTACAGTTTTACGGTTATTCCACCGATGCCGTTTTCATAAACCTCCCGGAAACCATTGCCATTGGCATCGTTCCAAACAAGATTTCCGAGGTTGATTTGGGAGAAACTTTTTGTAAAAAGTACAGTAAGAAAAAGAATGAAAGTAAATTTTTTCATATCGGAACAAGTTAGCTGCTGTCATCATAATTGCTACAATGCCTTGCCTGTTAAAAAATAATATGCAATGGTTTCTCAGAATTTTGTTTTTCGATTTGCCCTATGCAACCGTTGGTTTTGAAACAGTTTACCCTTTTTAGTTGGGTAGATGTTAACCTATGATATAAAGTTGCATTTCGGGAAATGCGCTTCTATCAATTCGGGAACAATCCATAAGGTGGAAAATTAGGGATATTTCCCTTCTAAACAAACTGTTAACAAGTAAAACACCTGGAGAGATCGGGGTAAATATTCCTAAAAAAGATATTTGCTTTACTTATTTGGGAAGTTGGGCGGTACCAAAATAAAACTACTTACTGTAAACCAAAGATTTGCAAATTTTAAGTCCCTGTCGTTTTGATACTACCAATCCTTGCTTCCAATTATTGGTTCCTCCGGTTTTACTTAAAGAATGCACATTAAATTTTTTTGCTTCGCGAAGCAAGAAAGGAAAAGGCAGTGCTGCCAATAAATAATTGACCCCGGCAGATGGTTCAAATTTTTACGGATTGCGATAATGCAAAAGACCCTCACATGGAGGGCCCTTTTCTGTCATAGGGATTATGATATTACCTGGCTATTACCAGTTTTTGATTTAGTGTTTGCGGTTCAGTAATCAATTGCACCGTGTACATACCTGAAGGCAGGGTTGACAAATTATTAATACTGATGATGTTTGAACCAGTGCTTATGCGGCTGTTGCTTGTGTAAACAATTTTGCCAATGCCGTCTATAATTCGTAAAGCCACCATACCATCTTTTTGAGCGTTTACCTTAACCTGCAGGTAACTGTTAGCCGGGTTTGGATAAAACCCGAAACTTAGGGTACCCTTATTGCTGATCTTAAAGGTTAGAACATTACTGTACATGTAAGTACCGGCAGTTTCAACCATTTTTAAGCGATAGTATACCGCCGGAGCTAACAGACCTGCAACATCGTCGGTGTAATTGTACAGTGTTGTTAGCGCACTGTTACCCTTTGCATACACCTTGCCGATTTCAGCGAAAGACTGTCCATTGATGCTCCGCTCAACTGTGTAATTGCTGATGTTGTGTTCGCTTGCCACCTTCCACGACAACTCCGTTTTACCAAGGTTTGATTTACCTGTAAAGTTGGTTAAGATTACCGGCAGTATTGAAATGTTTCTCCAATCGCGGTCAGCGCCGGTACTGCAATTTCCGGAAGCAGCCTGCGGTAATTTTGCATTGCTTCCTGCAGGCAGGGGACCATCGTTGCTACCACCGGCACCCATGTTGCTGTGAACCACATTATTTGCAAAGCTGGCTGTCACGGTTTTAATATTAAAAATATCAAACTGGTCTAATATGCCATCACCGTCGGTATCGGCCATGTTACTAACAAACTCGCCATAAATACCTGATCCTTCATTAATATCGGGTGAACCATCATTGTCTGTATCAAGGTCATACATATCCGGTGTGCCGTCACCATCCTTATCGTAAGGTGTAATGCCAGCGCCTTTTGGCATACAGGCCGAATTATAAAAATCGTATGCATTATCAAGTCCGTCATTATCATCATCCTGGCCCGTAATTTCTACATAAGTGCAGGTTGGCTGCGCCTCAACATTATCTGTTATACCATCATCGTCGGAGTCTACATCGTACAAATCGGGGTAACCATCTCCATCGTTATCCAAAGGTGTAATACCCTTTGCACCAAACCCATTAAACGTATCTGCATTTTTAACACTGGTGCTATAGTCTCCTTTAACTCCATCCAAATCTGTGTCTGCACCGTTTGTCACTCCGTCTGTATCAATGGTTTCCAATGCTTCGTTAAGGTCTCCTATGCCATCGCCATCACTATCAAGATCGAGATAATTTGGTTTACCATCCCTGTCCAGGTCTTGTGGCGTAAGGCCCGGTCCGCCAAACACATTGTCATCCATATCGGCAGTTGATAGCAGTCCATCGCCATCATTATCCAACCCATCTACCATACCATCGTTGTTATTATCGGTGGCATTATCGTCCCTTGTTTCAAACACATCCAGCACTCCATCGTTATCGCTGTCAAGGTCCAGCTCATTAATTATTCCGTCTGCATCAAAATCAAACAGGTCATTAATATTATCATTGTTACAATCCCTCCAACTTAAACCATCATAACCCGGGGTTTGATCTTTATAATTGGCAATACCATCGGAGTCAAAATCGCCCAGCGGATCAAATCCACCACTCTCTGCCAAATCGGTTATGCCATCATTATCATCGTCAATATCATCAACATCTGCTATGCAGTCACCATCGGTATCTTTTTCGCAAACTTCCAGTGCGATGGCTGTTATACCCAACACATCACCCTTATTTCCCCTGGCATAATCAACTATCTTAAAAGTTTTGGTTGGGGCATCTGCAACAAACGTTACTTCAAACCTTTTCCACCCATTAAGTGCTGTTGCGTTGGCAGTCTCACTTTTGGTTAGCTGGTAGTAATCGGGAGTTAGGTAGGTAGATGACGGAAACAACTTTGTACCATCAGTCAGGCCATTTGTACCATTAAATTTTATAGCGATCAAAGGATCGTTGTAATCATCGGTACCATTAACAGGCTGCATTAAATTAGAGGCATAAAACCTAAAGTTGTATGTTTTGCCTATCATTAAACCTGTTACTGATTGTTGCCAAACCAAAGAACCCTGCGTTGCAAACTGGTTTCCGTTCCAAAAAAGAAAGCTGTTTTCTGCATTTACACCTTTAACCACATCGCCTGGAAAAGGCATTTGACTAACTGTTTCCTGGCCTGCATATAGTCCGTTGTATACAGAGCCGGCAGTATTAACAAGCGAAAAAGAATTTTCTGTTCCTGATGCCTGGTTGCTGTAACCTGTACCCCTGTAATCGGCCTGGGAGCTAAACTGTCCACCTATTAATAAGTAAGCAGTTGCAGGCGTGGTATTGGCGGTAGCTGTATAAGTATTGCCGGCTGACGGTGCAATTACAGATGCGCTGAAATTGCCGTTTATTATGAGGCCTGTTTTTTTAGATATTGTACCTGCACCGCATACGCTGCCTGCAAGGGAAAGGCATTTTTTAAGAGCAAAACCTGCATCGATGGTGTTGTTAAATTCGTTGATGCCCAGGTTAAAAGTTACGCTTCCATTTACAGGATCGCTATCTAACGCATCATTGGTTCCCTGGTTTGAAGGTGACGCCACAAAACCAGCCGGGGTAGTAAAGTTTATGGTTTTTAAGCCATTGCTTACATTGGTAAACTGGTAATAGCCAGCAGCATTTGTATTGGTGGTGCGTGTAACACTGCCTTCGGTTAAAGAAACTGTTACATTGGCTATTCCACCTTCGCCTGCATCCTGTATACCATTATTATTAATGTCGTAGAAAACAACCTGTCCAATAACTCCTGACGGGGTTGCTGCAAGCGTAAAACACATATCGTCGAGTGCGGCAAAAAATAATCCTTTTTTAGGATCCCGTACCGACAATTCAATACTGGTTACACCGGCAGGTACCGTATAACTGCCACAGATAGACGTCCAGTCGAAACTAACCCTGCCTGTTGCAATGGATGTACCATTGACATACAGCCCTATAATAAAATCAGCACCGGAACCAAGATTTTTAAGCAGGGTTACATAGGTGCAAAAATTATAAGTTGCACCTGGTGTTACGCTCACGGTTGTATACCAAATTCTGTCGCCTACCCTGTTACTTGTGTGGGTAGCCAGGAAGTAATTACCTGAATGCGGCTGAATGTTTAAATACCCTCCGCCTCCAGGCTCACTAACATTATTTACAATTTGATAAGAGCCATTGCGCGGCAAACGGTTGTATAGATCGGAACCCGCTGTTGTTGAACTGATATTGTTTGCACCTGCCTCAAAGCCGCCATAATAGCCAGCCGGAGCAGTAATAAGGTTGCCGGTACAACCCTTGTCGACGGTTTTTAAACCAAAGTCGAGGGTAAGGTTTCCATTGCTGTCATCCTCATCATTTGTTGGCTCTGCACCTTTTGAAAGGGTTATGGCATTGCTCCTGCTTTCGGAGCCAATGGATACAATACCATTGTTATCGTTATTTAAATTGTTATCGGGGATAGCACCACCCGGTGTTGTAAAACCAATGCTATACCCGGCAGGCAATACAACGCCCACTATAAATTTGCCTTGTGATAAATTGGTAAAGGTGTATATGCCTGTAGCATTGGTGGCTGTAGTTTTAATTGCCTGTCCGTCAGCAATATTATCTCCATTTACATCAGCATACAGGTTTACAGTCAGACCGCCAATACCAGATTCATTAAGGTCTTTAAGCCCGTTATCGTTAAGGTCGTTCCAAACAAGGTTACCCAGCGATAAAGAAACTACCTGTTTAAAACCTGCGTCAACATTGGTATTGCTTGTATTAGCCTCTATGGTAACAGTTACAGAACCATTTACCGGGTCGCTATCAAGTGCATCGTTGGTACCAAAATTTGAAACTACCGGTATAAAATTAGGCGGCGTAATAAAGTTGAGGGTATAAGTGCCCGGAGCAATATTTGAAAAATAGTATTCGCCATTGGCATCTGATGTAACACTTTTAACAGTACCGTCGGCATAGGTAAGTGACACGATTACGTTTGCAATGCCAGGCTCGTTTACATCCTGTATACCGTTGGCATTAACATCGTTCCAAACCAAATTGCCTATATAGGCATTACCGCTAAGTGCGATGTCAAGAGTCAAATTTCCATTTGTATCATCACCATCTGTTGCAGGCTCCAAACCTGCAGTTAAAGTGATAGCATTTGTGTAAATTTCGGAACCTGTTTTATTAATGCCGTTATTATCGTTGTCAACATTATTATCGGGGTTGGCGCTTCCCGGCTGTAGGCCACCTTCAACATAACCATTGGGTATGGTTACGCCGGTGAGGTAGCGTCCGTTGGCAAGACCCGAAAAAAGGTAGCTGCCCTGCAGGTTGGTAACCGCTGTTGCAATGGCGGATCCATCAGGCAAATTATCGCTGTTATCATCTTTGTACAACCTAACCTGTACACCGGCAATACCGGGTTCGTTGGTATCTTTTAAACCATCCTTATCCGTATCGTTCCAAACAAGGTTACCCAATTTTAAATTTCCCGCATAAAAGCCTGCATCTACCGTATAGTTGTTGGTGCCCGCAACTATGTTTACACCAACCTCACCATTAACAGGATCGCTGTCTTTAGCATCGTTGGTACCAGTGTTTGATGTGGTAGCATTGAAACCTGCAGGTGTTACAAAATTTAGCGTATAGATACCTGGGCCAAGGTTTACAAACTTATACAAGCCATTGGCATCGGATGTTACGGATATAATTGCTCCATCAGCATATGTAAGGGTAACTTTTACGCCACCCAGTCCTGGTTCGCCGATATCCTGCAGACCGTTACCGTTTAGGTCATTCCATATAAAATCGCCCAGGTTTGCGGTGCCGCATATACCAAAATCAAGGGTCATGTTTCCGTTGTTACCATCCCCGTCGTTAACAGGTTCAGTGTTTGACACCAGTGTAATAAAATTGGTTCTTAACTCGTTTGAAACAAGATTTACCCCATTGTTATCATTGTCAATATCATTATCAGCATTGGTAAAATTGGTAGTGGTTACTGAATACCCTGCAGGCATTGTGATACCCACAATATATTTTCCTGCCGCTAAACCAGTAAAACCATACAAGCCACGTGCATTTGTTACAACAGTGGCAATGAAAGCACCATCAACTAAGTTATTACCATCAACATCTTTATACAGTTTAACGGTAACACCTTCAATACCGGTTTCGCCTACATCCTTCAGCCCATTGCCATTAACATCGTTCCAAACCTGGTTGCCCAGCGATACCAGCGTACTTTGATCGGTAAAGCCTGCATCAACCGTAAGATTACTTTTATCTGTCAACACCGTAGCCGGGGCTTTTCCATTTATTGGGTCGGAATCAAAACCATCATCATTACCCATATTTACAGGGGATGCGAAAAAGCCGGTGGGTGTGGTAAACGAAATTTCGTACACACCAGGCCCCAGGTTCTTAAAATAATAGTACCCATCGGCATTTGTATTTACTGAAGCCACGGTTCCGTCGGCATAGGTGAGGGAAACAGTTGCACCCGCAATACCGGGCTCGCCACTTTCCTGAATACCATTGCCATTTAAATCATTCCATACAAAATCTCCCAAAATGCTATTACCACATAACGCAAGGTCCAGTGTAAGGTTTCCGTTGGAACCATCGCCATCGCCTGTGGGCCCGGTGCCCGCCTGTAGTGTGATGGCATTAGAATACAAAATATTATTTCGTGTATTTATTGCGTTGTTATCGTTGTTAATATTGTTATCGGGATTGGCGACAGCATTGCCGGCAGGCGAGGCACCATAACCTGCAATAACCGGTAACGAAACTAAGTACCTGCCATCTGGCAAACCGGTAAAAGAATAGTTACCTGTACTGTTTGTTTTATTGGTGGCAATGGCTGCACCATCGGGCAAATTATCGCTGTTATCATCTTTATAAAGGCTTACTGTTACCCCCGCAATACCAGGCTCATTAGTATCTTTTTTACCATTGCCATTGGCATCGTTCCAAACTAAATTTCCCAGAGACGATACAGGCGCACCGATGCTTGTGAAACAAATATCATCTAGACCTAAAAAATGGCTGGGACCCGTATGCGAATCAGGATCGCCTATTGATAAGGTCACCGATGATATACCGGCGGGAACCGTATAAGTACCACAAACCTGCGACCATCCATACACAGCCGTCCTGCCCGCTACGATGGTACCATTTATTAAAAGATTTATTTTAAAACCATTAACCGGATCTGTCTTGGCATTGGCTATCCATGCACAAAACTGGTAGGTACTTCCGGGTATTACCGTAACGGTTTTAAACCATATGCGGTCGTTGTTAACCGAACGCGTATGGCTAAGCATTTGGTAATTTCCAGAATGAGGTGGAAGCAACAAATAGCCTCCACCAGCCGCATTAGAAGCATAATTAACTATTTCGTAAGTACCATTGGGAGGCATTCCGTAGTTATAATCGGTACCGGCATTCGTACTTGAAAAATTGGTAGTGGCAGCCTCAAAACCACCATAGTAACCACTATTGCCTGTAAGTAAATTTCCGTTACAACTTTGTGCATCAGCAGTGGCAAATGAGGCAGTTGCTAATGCAAGAATTAAAAAATAAATAGCGCTTTTCATGTTATTGAATTTTAAAAATCCGGATTTACAATCAATGGTTTTATGCATTGATTTTTTTAATATTGAATTATTTAAGAAAACAAATTACCTGTGCCCATTGTGACAGGCAGTAATAATATTGGCCAAATAAAAAAAGGTAAAGAGGGTACGAATTATAAGCGAATAAGGCCGCTTACTAACCTGAAGCTGGCAGTAATATATCATCCTGCTGCACAGGAGACAAGGCAAGCATTTTTGACTGCATACCTATTGATACATTAACTGAAAATTGTAAATTATTATACGGTGGTTGTGTTGAATACTCCTTTAAAAATGCTGTACTAACCAGTACAAACAGCAAAAGGTATAAGAACCCTTTCATAATTAGATAAGTGAGGTAGTTTGGAAATATGGTTATATTTCCACGGAGCCCGGAATGGCTATTACATGAATATTTGGATAGAAAACAGCGCTCAACAAATTTCATAAAAACGTTCAACAACTGGTACCAATATGATGAAGCGTGTGAAGATTAGGTTGCAAAATGCTGATGTTTTTAATAGGTATCTACACAAGAATGTTTGATAAATTTATTTTACCGAAAAGCAACTTATTTTAAATCATCAGCGGGAGGGAGTGGTTTATTTTTATACAGAACCCTGATAAAGGTTGGCAACACAATTAATAACAAAGGCAGCGCAACCAGAAACCCACCAATTACTGCAATGGCAAGCGGTTGGTGTAACTGGGCGCCTGTGCCAATGCCTAATGCCAAAGGAAGCAAAGCAATAATGGCACCAAAAGCCGTCATTAACTTTGGCCGTAACCTGGTGGAGATCGCATACACAATTGACTCATCAACCGACTTTTGGTGAAGTGATTCTTTAAATTGAAGGATGGTAAAAATGGCATTCTCTCCTATGATGCCCACTATCATTATGAGACCGGTATAACTACCAACATTTAAAGCAGTATTGGTAAAGTAAAGAGCGAGATAACTGCCCGATATACCCAGCACGGCAATCAGGATGATCATTAAGGCAGTCATAAAATCTTTAAATAAAAAAAGGATGGTACCAAATACCAGCATGCTCGATGTTATTAAAATTACCAGCAGTTCGCCAAACGATTTTTGCTGCTCTGCATATTCGCCACCATACTCAACATGATACCCCAACGGCAGTTTTACGTTGCGGGCTATCGTTGTTTTAATATCCTTAATGGTGCTACCCAGATCCCGGTTTTCTAACCTGGAACTGATTACGCCCATCGATTGAAGGTTCTCTCTTTCTATTTGCGCATCGCCGGCATTTAGTGTTACTGTGGCTAAATCGGCAATAGCTTTTAATTGGCCGGAAGGTAAAAATATCCGCATATTCCGAATGCCTTCAATGGTCTGCCGGTTGCTGTTGGGATAAACAATTCTTATAACAGACAACTGTTCTTTTTCAAGAATATTACCTACGGCTGCACCCTGTAACGATAATTGCACCTGCGTTTGAAAGGCTGCCGGGGTTAACATAAATTGCGCCAATTTGCTGTTGTCGGGTACTATACTTAAAGAAGGTCCGGCGATGACCACACCATTAAAAACGTCAGCGGTGCCTGCTACTTTTTCAACCAGCCCACCTATTTGTTTTGCATACGTTTTTAGCATGGTGGCGTTGGTGCCAAATATTTTTATTTCTATGGGTTGAACGGAGGTCATCAAATCGCCCAACATATCTCCTATCACCTGCCCAAAGTCTATGATTAAAGCAGGCTGGGAGGATTCAACTTTATGACGTATTTCCTCAATAACATCGTTGGTAGACCGGTTCCTGCTTTTCTTTAATTGTATAAGATAGTCGCCTGTATTAGGTTCGGTAATAAAGAAGCCCATTTGCGTGCCTGTTCTTCTGCTATAAGCAGCAACATCTGGTATGGCAATAATAATTTTTTCAACCTGTCTCAACATCCGGTCGGTTTCCTCTAACGAGGTACCGGGTGGCGAACTGTAATCCAACACAATGCTCCCTTCATCCATCTCTGGTAAAAAACCTGTTTCGAGGCGGGGTAGAATTAGAACAATGCTTACGATCAACCCCAACATTAATACGATACTTATAATGGGTCTGTGTATAAAAAAGGCAACCCATCGCTGGTTTTTAACTTCGTGAACTTGTGCTGCCTTTTTTGTTCCGGTTTCCTTTTTACGTGGTGTCAGAAATAAATATACAACGGGTAAAAATATCCAGGTTACCACGAATGAACACACCAGGGTAATGATCATAGTATTGGTCATTACTTTAAAATAGGCACCGGCAATACCACTCATTAATTCAAAGGGTATGAAGATTACAATTGTACTAAGCGATGACCCGATCATTGCCGGCAGCAGGTAATGAATGGCCTTTTTTACTATAACCTCGTTGGGCTCGCCAGGGTGCTCTTCGTGAGAACGGTGTATTTGTTCCACTATCACAATGGCATCGTCTATAATTAAACCAATGGCAGCAGCTATAGCCCCCAGTGTCATAATGTTTAATGAGTAACCTGCTGCATAAATTGATATTAACGACAGACAAATAGTAACAGGTATGGTAATTAATATAGTAACGCTTGCTTTAAACGACCTGAGAAAAATGATAGCTACAACAATAGCCAGCAACAAACCAATCCATAGGCTATCGGTAACACTTTTTACTGAATCGTTTACAAATTCTGCCTGTATGTAGTAAGGTTTGATGGTAACACCCTGCGGAAGTATTTGACGCAACGCCTGTACCTTTTTTTCCATTTCTGTCGACAAATCGATGAGGTTGCTGTTTGGCTGTTTTATGATTGCCACCAATATACCTTCACGTCCGTTTGCATTAATACGGGTATATTCAACACCTTCCTTAATAGTTATGTCGGCTATATCTTTTAGCTGAAGAATACGTTTGCTGTTATTGGAGACTACCAGGTTTTGTAAATCTGTGACTGAGTGCAGGGTGGCATCTGTAACGGACAGGTAAAGCATTTTATAGTCGGCCAAAAAACCATTTGACTGTATGAAATTTGATTGATTGAGCGCTGTTGTAAGTGCGTCTGGTGTTACACCCAGCGAGCTCATTTTTTGGGTGTTCAGGGTTAGCCAAAACTCCTTTTGCCTGCCGCCAATAATTCTTACTTCTGCTACACCCGCCACTTGCGATAAGAAAGGTTTGATGGTAAACATTGCCAGTTGCTTCATGTCGATGGGCGTTCGGCTTTGGCTGTTTGTTTCGAGTGTGTAGCCAAGAACCGGCAGTATGGAGGGGTTCATTTTCTCCACGGTTATTTGTACGCCCGGCGGCAGATCGTTACGTATTTCGCCAATTTTTGATTCAATCTGCTGCTGGCTTATATCAACATTTGCATCCCAGCTTATGTATGCTGAAATTTCGCAACTTCCCCTGCTGGTTGTGCTGCGAATGTTTGTAAGATTAGGTATTTTTTTTATGGCATTCTCCAATGGCTTTGTTACCGTAACCATCATTTTATCTACCGGTTGTAAACCGGCATCGGCAATAATTTTTATTTTAGGAAAAGTGATCTCAGGAAATAACGACGTTTGCAACTTGCTGTAAGTAAAAACGCCACCAGCCAGAATAAGCACTATTAATACTGCCAGTGGATTTTTATATGAGATAAAGAAGTTCTTCATTTATAGAAAGAGAATTTAGAAGATAGGAGATAGAAGTTAGTAGTTAGTAGTTAGTAGTTAGTAGTTATTAGATAGTAGTTAGTAGTTAGTAGATAGTAAATCCCGTTAAATTATTCACCATTAGCTTTTGAGTTTTGACTTTTTCATCTTCAACTATTCACTATTCACTATCCACTATTTACTATTCACTATTCACTATTCACTATTCATTTTTGACTTTCGACTTTTTACTTTTGACTTTCGACTTTCTCACTCCTCCCCCTTCATTATTTTAACCTTAGCCGTATCGGGCAAACCATAATTTCCTTTTAGCACAAACTTGTCGGTTTTGCTAAAGTTGGGGCTTACCACTTCCACCCTATCTCCGGCTTCCATGCCTTTAACAATATCAATTTTAACAGCCGTGGCAGAATCAATCATTTTCATTACCCAAAAGTTGGTCTGGGCTTCATCGGCCAATATGGCCTCCTTTGGTAACGATTGTACATTAGCATGTGCATTTTTTACAATGCGGACTTTTGCAATAAGGTTGGTGGGCAGGTTTGATTGCGCATTCACTTTAATCAATACCGCCTGGGTTTGCGATACAGAATCTACCGTAGGCAGTATATAGGCAACATGACCAATCAAATGCGTTTTGTCGGGCAGTTCCACATCAATATTTTTATTGGCAGCAAGAGAGGAGCGCAACTCGTATGGCAGGTTGAGCAGGAAGCCAAAACTGCTGGCATTACTTAAGACTGCCAGTTGTTCACCATCCTGAACATAATCTCCGGGTTGATGATTTACCTGTGATATAAACCCCGATTGCGCCACATTTATACGAATGAGACCAGAAAATTTAAAGCTTGGATCCAGGTCGTTAATGGTATTACCGAGGGCTTTGGCTTCCTTGGTTTGCATAACAAAAACCTGTTTGCCCGCCTGTACAAATTCGCCGGGTTTTATTGAAACCGACTTGATAAATCCATTAGCCGTTGCTTTAATAAAGCTGCTTTGTAAAAAGGAGGATATCGCTGTAAGGTCAACATAATCAACCATAGCTTCTGTACTTATTTCCGTCACAGTAACAGGTGTCTGCACTTCCTCCGTTACGCTTTCTTCTACCACAGCATTACTGTCGGTATGCTTGCAGGAAAGCAATGCTGTAACGAAACAAAACAGTACAAGAGCAAAACGTTTCATAAATTTTTTTATCGGTGTTTAGGAAGGTGAAAGTGCAAAGGTGAATGGTGAATGGTGAATGGTCAAAGGTGAAACGTGAAACGTGAAAAGGAAATAACTAGTTAAGGTTGATCACTTCCTCCCCGGTGTAACTCTTACTATCATCTATCATCTATCTTCTATCTTCTCTCAACTCTATGCTCTCACAACCTTTTATCTTTGCCTTTCATCTCTCAACTATCAACTCATAACACTCACTTATTCCAATAATTTATCTGGTTGCCAATCCTTAACCTGTAAATATAATTTTGGTTCAACAGGTTTCTGGCATTGATATAATTACCTATAGCCAGCACATAATCTGCAATTTTTATATCACCTGTTTCAAGCAATTTTGAATTAGCACTCAGCAATGTATTGATGTACCGGATCTGTGAATTAATTGTAGTCACCAGTAAATCGCTTGATTTTAGTTGCTGTGTTAGCTGCACAATTTGCTGCCGGTATTGGTTTATATAAAATATTTTTCTATTCTGGCGACTTCGTTCAAGCAGCTCAACTTTGTTATACTTATACCTTTTTTGATTGCCGTCGTAAATGGGCACTGTAAGACTTACGCCAAAGCTGACCCCCAAATTTTTATAAGGAGTAGTTAGCAGCGACGAGTTATAACCTGCATCGGCATAAGCGCCTAACCTGGGTTTATACTGGTAATCTATTAAACGCTTTTCAGCCTCAAGCCGAAGGCTGTCTGTTGTAAACCTTTTGTAAAAAACCGAATTGATAAAATCCACTTTCAAACTATCGTTGATCGTTGGCCGCTCAATGCGGCTGATAGTGGTATCAACCATACCCGCCAGGTAACTAAGGGTTAAGTAATCGGCATTGTACTGTATTTGCGATTGCAGGTATGCAAACTGCTGTTGCTGCAGGGTAACGTAAAAGGCCAGGTAATCGGTTTGCTTGTAAAAGCTCTGCCGGGTAAGTTTCTTCAAAACCACTTCTTCATTTTGTAATAAGTCGTAAATCTCCCTATTAAAGTCAAGTTGCACCTGGTCTCCAAAAGCAGTAATATATTGCTCGGTAATAGTACGCAAAAGGTCTTGCCCTGTAATTTTTATAGTATCGTAAATCGATTGCGACAGCAAGCGTAAAACATTCAACTCTGCTGCTACATTGTTTTTGGTGAGAAAGTTTCTGCTTGCCTGTACAACACCTGTTATGTTGGCTCCATTGGTAATGGCGTTGTCGTAACCAAAACCTTTAATTACCGGTGCATAGCTATTACTGCTTATAAAATTTACTTGTGTTTTTAACGACGCACGGAGCAATAGACTATCCAGCTGGTTGCTTAAAACCTGGTTATTAAACTCGCTTATGGCAGGGCTATTGGTACGGGCCTGCTCTATGAAGTAGTCAAGCGAATGGATTTGTGCAAAACCCAATATTTGCAGGAATAAAAAAGAGATAAACAAATAAAATTTCATCCAGGGCATTTAAAATAAAAGGACAGGCCTGTTAGCCTGTCCTTTGCAAATATCTAATCTTTTACTTCTTTTATAAATTTGCCATTGGCATCAAAAATTACATCCTTACCTTTTACACGGGCTTCGTAATTCATTTCGCCTCCGCCCTTTTTAATAGCAGAAGCCTCTGTAATTTTAGCCCCTTTGTAATGCTGCATTACATAATCAGAAATAGCCACCGGCAATTGTTTAATGGCAATATCCGT
This sequence comes from Chitinophagaceae bacterium, assembly GCA_026786345.1. Taxonomy (GTDB): domain Bacteria; phylum Bacteroidota; class Bacteroidia; order Chitinophagales; family Chitinophagaceae; genus Segetibacter. Next base: position 11,016 of record JAJAYD010000208.1, on the reverse strand, counting down.
TTCAGTTTCAGTAATATTTCCCATTTTGTCTATCACTGCCGACATTGTTTGCCCCTCATGTTTAAAATTCACTTCGTACTTATGATCTTCCATCTCCCATTTACCCATTGTTTTTGGATAACTTTTTTGAAATGCGAGTTTAACTTTTGAAGGTACCTGCGACTCTTTTAAGTGTTGGGCAGTGGCTGCAAACGATGCAAAACCCGTGATAGCAAGTAAAACAAATAATTTTTTCATAATTTAAATATTTAGATGAATAAGCTGGGGAAGGTGCAACCTGAATCTGTCTGAAATCTGTAGCTTCTATTTAAAATTCAATCCAAAGATGTTAAACCTTAAAAAACCAGCTTTTGACCAGGCCCGTAAGTATTATTTTACTTTTGTACAATTACTTCAGAATTGCTTCAAAGTTTAAGAATAACATTGTTTTTTTAAAACCAAAAAAAGACAGATAGAATGCATATTCATCCTAATTATAATAACATCAACATTAAGAAAGCAGGATATCTTTTGAAAGGAATATTAATGAGATATGCATTGTGTTGTATAATGTTAGTTTCCATTACCGCTTCGGCCCAGCGCACTGATACATTGCTACAAAAATTAGATAGCCTTAAACTAAAAGCTGACACCTTACACAATGGCCAACAAAACAATATTAACCCAAATGCGTATACAGAAAATACTCACATAAACGTCAAAACCTATTTTGTTTTACTTGCCAGCGATTTTAAGCAACAACTAACCCTACCCTTTCAAGGCAGAGCAAGAGATTACAAACAGGTAGGCGAACTGGCTTTGTTTACCGCTGCGTTATCTTTTGCCGACAAACCTGTTAGTCGTTTTGCAGTTAAATTAAAAGATAATAATAAACCCCTTAGCTCAACAAGTAACTATGTTACGCAGTTTGGCGGCCGGTATGAACTTTATACCCTGGGTGCGTTAGGGGCTTATGGTTTTATCTTTAATAATCAAAAAATGAAAACCACCACCCTTCTGGCTACGCAATCTTACATAACTGCCGGGGTAATTGAAACCGCTCTTAAGTTTTTAACAGGCAGGCAAAGGCCTGGTTACATTGACCCCGTTACCATGAAAAATGCCACCACTTTTCATGGCCCTTTTTACCAGTTTAGCAAAGATGCAAATGGTAATAAAAGAGATCGTGCTTCCTTTTCTTCATTTCCTTCGGGCCACACTACGGCAGCATTTGCAGCAGCAACTGTTTATGCAATGGAATACAAGGATAAACCCATTGTACCCATTATTGCTTACAGTGCAGCCACTTTAATTGGCTTTAGCCGTATTACCGAAAATAAACATTGGCCTACAGATGTTTTAATTGGGGCAGCCCTTGGTTTTTTAAGTGGAAGACAGGTAGTTCGTAACTACCATCGCTATGCTAAAATTAAGGCTCCAACAAAACCAAAAACCAATCGCCTTGCATTGAGTGCCAATTATCAATATGGACATTTTATGCCGGGCCTTCGATATTCTTTTAAATAATGCTATCATCTCAAATAAACCTAAAATAGCAGGTGTAACAACTATGTTCCTTAAATCTGAAGGTAGTAGGTAAGGATAGATAAAATTTAAATAGCACGCCTTTACAATACCATTACTACCATAAACAAATAAATAAACCATCTGCTCATCAATCGTAAAAAACACAACATGCACAATAAAATACTGGCTACCCTAATATTGGTAGTCTCAATGTCCATGGCAGGGATTGCCCAAAAAACTTATGGCATTCAAAAAACGTTTCGTATAGCCAGCCTGGGCGGCTGGGATTATTTGGCTATAAACGGAAAGGAGTTGTATGTATCGCACGGTAACCAGGTAAACATACTGGATAAAACAAGTGGCGACAGTATTGGCGTTGTAACCAATACAAATGGTGTGCATGGAATTGCCTTTGTACCACAGGTTAACAAAGGATATACAACCAATGGCCGGTTAAATAATGTAACCGTATTTGATCTTACCACCCACGAAGTGGTGCAACAAATTGCAACCGGCCAAAACCCTGATGCTCTTGTGTACGATAGATTTTCGAAAAGTATTTTTGTTTGTAACGGTCGCAGCAACGATTTGACCGTTATAGACGTGGCAAGTAACAAAGTTACCGCTACTATAGCCCTGGGCGGTAAGCCAGAAACAGCCGTTACAGATCATGCGGGAAAATTGTATGTGAATATTGAGGACAAGAATGAAATTGTCGAAGTAAATACCCAAACTCTTACTGCAAAGCGGCATTGGCCATTGGGTAAAGCAGAGGCACCTACCGGCCTTGCTTTTGATATAAATACCAAAAGATTATTTGCCGGGTGCGAAAAGTTATTGGTTGTAATGGATGCAGCTAACGGCACAGTAATTACCCAAATACCTATTGGTGACGGATGTGATGGTGTAGTGTTTGATGTGGCTACAAAAACTATTTTTACCAGCAATGGAGAAGGCACGATGACGGTGATAAAGGAAGAAGCAGCAAACAATTTTAAAGTGACGGAAACAATAATAACAAAACCAGGGGCTCGTACCATTACCCTGGACGAAACAACCCACCAATTGTACCTGCCAACTGCTGAGTTTGAACCTTTGGCTGCTGATGCAAAAAAAGGTGACCGCCCTAAAATGAAACCGGGAACATTCCAGGTTTTAGTGGTGGGCAAATTATAATGACATCTATTTAAAAAGCAGGGTGAGCATCCTTCCTAATTAATGACCCATATAAATACAGAAACTGCCGAAAAAGCAAAAGGATTATCAGTAAGAATTTTATTGATCATACTATTTTTTGCTGCAGTTTGTTTCATGCTGTATTATATCTCCGACGAAATTGTGCTTGAGAAAGAAGCCACCTTTGATGCCAGGGTTTTTAAATTTCTCGATTTTAAAAACCGGCCTGCACTAAAGCCGGTTATGTTGTTTTTTACGTTTTTCGGTTCGGCAAATTTTTTATTGCCTGCTTACATTTTATTGAGCATTTTTTATCTTTTTAAACGAAAAAATAAAGAGCGGTCATTGAATATTGCTGCCATTGGTTTGTGTAGTGCAGGTTTGTTGTTTTTTTTAAAACACCTCTTCAGACGGGCAAGGCCAGAAGAACAACTATTGAAAAACATTGCAGGTTACAGTTATCCCAGCGGCCATTCCTTCTCGTCATTTACCTTTTGTGGAATGTTGATTTTTCTTATATGGATGTCGGAAAAAATAAGCAAGCCTGTAAAATGGATCCTGAGCATTTTTTTGTTCTCATTTGCATCAATGGTAGCACTAAGCAGGGTTTACTTTCGTGTTCACTATCCGTCTGATGTTATTGCAGGCTTTCTGTTAAGTATTGTGTGGCTTACTATCTGCTACTTTATTTTGGAAAGATGGAATACAACGCGGAGGCTTTTTCAGTCGTCCGGCGTTACACCCGGGCAAATCAATTAATAAAAGCTTGATGGCTACCGAACAGAAGTTCTATAGTATGAAGTTGATCTTTATAACTGTATGCAACTTTAAAATTAGATGATAAGCAAATTTGCTTTACTACCGCCAGCCCCAACCCGGTACCATCTGAGCTTGCTCCTTTCTGAAACCGCTCAAAAATAGCCGTTTCGTTAAACGTCAGTTGCCCGCCGGTGTTGGTAATTCTAAAGCCATCGTCCCACAAAATACACTGTATGGTTCCACCGGTAGTATTGTGCTTTATGGCATTGTTCAAAAGGTTATTGATCAAAATTTCGGCAAGGTCGTAGTTCATCAATATTCTTATATCGGCTAAGCTTTTGGTTACCGTAATATGCCTTGCCTGCACCAGTTCCTCTAACTGCACAAATTTTTCTTCCAGTAATTTTTTCAGATCAACTTCCTCTGAAAGGTTGTATAAACGGTTGTCGATTTTGGTTAAAAGAAGCAAGGTTTGATTGAGTTTATTAAGCCTTCGCACCGAGTCGTAAATAGCCTGCAGTTGCTCGCCCTGGCCTTCGTGGGAGTGTTGTATTAAAAGGTCAAGCTTTGAGTTGATAACAGCCAGGGGTGTTTGCATTTCATGCGAAGCATTTTCTGTAAAACTTTTCAAATTATTGAACTCATTGCTTACCCGTTCAGTCATTTTTGTCACGGAGTGGTTCAGCTCATTAAATTCATCAACATTGCTGGTAGCGAGGTGCATTGGTTGTGCATCGTTTACTGTAAACGAAGTTAATTTTTGCAGCGTACTGTAAAAGGGTTGCCACAATTTTACCAATATAAAACGATTGATAAAGGCTATAACAAGCAGCAGTAACATAAAAATGCCTGCCGTAACAACAAAAATCAGTTGTATTAAATCTTCAGCCTGGGTTTGCGACTTAATTACTGTGGCTTTATACAGAATGCCTGACACAGTAACCGGAAAAAGCAATTGACGAATTGATTTGTTTTCATTGCTAAGACTATCAGTTGAAAGGGTACTTTCAAAATGCCGCAACACTGCCTGACCGCTTCGTTTAAAATGTATCTCCTGCCCTTTATATGATGACTCTTTAGGTAAAGTGTTGTTGTTGGTTACATAGTCTTTAATCTCCTGCTCTTCTACCTGCAAATCTTTGTCTATCTGCTGTATTAAAATATTGCGGATAATAAAATAGTAGGACAGACTGCAAATGAGCAATACAAAAAATGCAGTTAGAATATTTACCCGGTTATACCTGCTTAACATTTTCACTGGTCTGTAAATTTATAGCCCATACCATACACCGATTTCAGGTAGTCGCTGCTACCCTTTTCCACCAATTTTTTTCTAAGATTTTTAATGTGGGTGTATATAAAATCGTAATTGTTGGCAAGGTCCATATCATCGCCCCACAAATGCTCGGCAATAGCATTTTTCGACAATACTTTTCTTTTATTGGCAATAAAATATAAGAGCAGCTCATACTCTTTTCTGGTAAGATCTAAAGGTTGCTCATTATGGTAGGCCATTCTTGAAGAGGTGTCGATGGTCAACTCATTAAACTTTAAAGTGGTACTTCCATCATATTTTTTTCTTCTTATAACTGCACCCACCCTGGCACTCAACTCCGATAAATGGAAAGGCTTTGCCAAGTAATCGTCGGCACCCATTTGCAAACCTTTAACCCGCTGATCAAGAGAGTTTTTTGCGGAGATAATTATGACGCCATCTAACTTATTATTTTGCTTTAGTTGCGATAATATGGAAAGCCCATTACCAACGGGAAGTGAGATGTCAAGCAAAATACAATCGTAGGTATACGTTTCAGTTTTTTGGAGGGCATTACTATAATCGGTGGCTACCTCGCAAACATATCCTTCTTCTTTAAGATATAGGCATATGCTCTTACTCAGTTCCACTTCATCTTCAACAACAAGAATCTTCACTATAAACTTTTACCTAAAATAATACACAAAGTCAAAACTAATGGCAATAAACAATAATTATGGCAAACAAACCGGGCCAAATAAGCTTTGGATAAAAAATATACCCACAAGCAAAAGCCACCGGTCGGTCGGTGGCTCGCTGTATGGTTTAGCTTATAAAGCTTTTTTTAAAGAAAACTGCCCTACGGCTTTCCTTTTTCAATTTTACCGCTGTTGCTTACAAAATCGCCGTTTTCCAGCATCAATTTGTCACCATTTTTTAAGTATACTTCACCATTTGCAAGCACTTTAGTGCCGTTAGACATGGTGGCGGCTTTGGTCATTTCGCTTTTTGTTCCATCCTTTAAAACATACATCGTTCCATCTTCCATCAGCACTCCATTTCTTTTGTCGGTTTTTTCCTGCTTAACTATTGCCGGCACCGGAGAAGCATATGCAGCGTAAGTAGTGAAACCGAACAGGACTAAGGCTGATAACACAATCATTTTTTTCATAATTCCAAATTTTAAGCCAGGCGAGCCCGGCTGATTTATTTTCTTTATAGTAAAGTATGTATAGTTACAGAATCGTGCCAGAAAACACCCTACCCTTTAAAACAGCGTTGGTTGATCAACCTAAAATTAAAAATACCCAGGCCCTTTGCAACTTTAACTTTTAAGATAGCATCTATATAAATGGTTTTTCATAGAATATTGGATTAAAACGGGGCTGGATTTCTATCCTGGCCCTTTTTTTATTTAAGGGAAATTGATGCCTCAAAGGCTACCTAAAAATGTGCTCCCCAAGAGTTTTAATTTCTGTTCCCGAAGCATATCCTTGCCTTAATTCCTCTTAGAATATCATCACCTCAAACTAAATTTGTATCTATACAAATAATATAATTGTTTGTACTTTACATGTTTTACTTTTAAAGAGGTTCGCAATAAAAAAGTAACAAGTAATAAGGTTGCAACTATTGCGTTTACATTAAAAAATTTGCCAAATGGATAGTTTAAAAAATAATAATCCATTGTATTTATGGAGGGAAAAAATGACCGATGAGGGACTGTTTACCAAAAGCCGCCTGAGTGCAACGGATAAAATACTGGAAACCTACCTGGATAATTTATCGACTTCAAAAGACAATACAGATATATGGAAGGCTATTGAAAAAGTAGTTAAGTCGTTTAACAAACTCAACAAAGCCGAAGAGTATTTTATTGACCAGCCTGAAAGAGAAGACCTGGTTGATTTTATACAGGCTGAAGCTGAAAAAGCAGGGCTAAAATTTGCAGGAGATGTTACCGAAGAATGGCGTGATGAATGGTGAGCCGAAAAATTAAGGTAACCTTATTTTTACCATGAGTTTATATGCTCACATTTTTCCCAGTATTCAATAATAAGTTTGATGGTACCTTTTATATCGGGTATGCTGTTTTGCTTTACAAAATAGCCTTGCACGGTTAAATTATAAGCCTGCTTAACTGCAAATTCATCAGAACTGGTTGAGAAAAAAACAAAAGGAATACTTTTTAAACGGAGGTATTCATTCTCGTTAAGAATCTTACGTAGTTCCAGCCCGTTCATAGTGGGCAGATTTACATCGGATATAATTAAAAAAGGCTGCTCTTTTGTTGTATAGAGATATTCGAGCACCTCTTTTGCATTTGTATAAAAGTCAATACGGTAACCTACCTGCAAATCATTCAGAACTTCTCTCATGATCTCCTGGTCATCTAAATCATCTTCTAAAATAATAATGGGGCGGGTTGCTTTTTGCATATGATGTCGATTAAAATTGAAAGTTACATACCAACCTGAACTATTTTGAAAAATGTAAAGCTGTTATGCAATTTCAGCTTCTCCAAATACCTGTTTGCCGCCTGCAGGCAGTTACTATAACATGGTACACAAGTGTATTTATTTTTTGAAGGAGAATATCCGGGATATGTTGAACCCAAAATAGATGTCGCCGTTTCCCCATGTGCCAATTGTTTTCGACATAAAATAAGGATCCACCATACCTGCAGAATTTGAAAATACCAATTGAAATACGTGACCACCGGTTTCAATATCCCAGCCAAGCGAAAATGAATTTTTAACGGGTGCTGAGGGTATTTGCGATGAAGGCAGCAGGTTGTATTCGGCGTTTATACTCATGCGCTTATTAAACTTCATACGGCCGCCCATGGCAAGTGCAAACAGGTCGTTTTTATCGGCTTTTGTTGCCACCAGGTTGTAATGTAGCCAGGTTGGATTAACCTGCAGCGAAAGGTTTGAATTAAACTTACGTGCAATTAACAATTGGTTGGTATAAATAGGGCGAAGACGGGCAGTTAAATAGGGCTTGTCTTCATACTTAAGCGTAGGATAAACTATTGAAGAAAAATATGAAACAGAAAAAGGCTTGTGTTGCCCCGGAAATGCCTGTTGTAATATTTTATATTTTAGAGAAGCATCAAAGGCTTTGTCAAGAGAGCTACGGCCTATACCCACCGTTAGGCGATTGGTTACACCATAATTGAAAGCCAGCCTTATTGCAGCCTGGTCAAGTCCAAAAAAGTTATAGGCGCCATCGTTCAGTTTTCCAAAGCGGTGCATCATAATAAACGCCAGTTCTTTTTTGGCAGGCTGCTCAACTGACTGCATGTTGATGATATGCGTTCCCTTAAAAGTTCCTTCTACCAGTTGCCGGGTATTGGTACCTACAGAATCTGAAACCATATCAAGCAGGGAATGGTCTTGGGACTGTACGTTAACAAAAGCCAGTAAACATAAAAATGTTATAAAAACCAGTCGCATAGTTTATTTTTTAAGTTCAGCGTTTATGTTTACTACTACCTCAACCTCAGGGGCTATTTTATTTTTAACAAGCGAAGGGATTTCAATTTTATAATCCTCTGGCTTTACTTTAAATTTTGCGTTACCTGTTAAGCGATTATTTTTAAGTTGTAAGGTTGCAGGTATCTCCAGCACCCTGGTTACACCATGTAAAGTAAAATTGCCCTTAACTGTTACGTTGCCTGCGCTGCTACTATTTATCTCGCCGGTATAAGTGCCGCTGAATGTGGCCTTCGGGTATTGATCGCTCTCCACATAATTCTCATTAAAATGGGTTTGCATTAATTGCTTTTTAAACAGGAACCCTTTAAGCAATGCGGCAAAAGCAAATTCATTTTTACCTATATCAATTACTGCAAATACCTGCTTGTTTTGGGCTTCAATATCTTCAAGCGGGGTAGAAGCATAGAAACTTGCAAACCCTGCCCTGTCCAGGTAAACCTGCGATTGTGCTATGCCAGCAATTGATAACAGGTATACAAACACCCAAATAGTTCTTTTCATTTTTTTATTTTTAATCAATTGTTTAATGCTCCCCGCCTTATCCAGGCTTCAATTTTATCGATGTCGCACTGTGCAAGTTTTGGTTGTCCCTGTGGCATTTGAGCATAGCCTGGGCTATGCCTGATAACGTTTATCAACTGGTTATTATCAACCTGTCTTTTTATCCTTATATAACCATCCAGGTTCATACCTCCCTGCATTTGACCGTTGCCATGGCAACTATAACAATTAAGGGTTATAATCGGCAAAACGTCTTTGGTAAACATCATGTTTACCGTATCGCAAAGCGGTTGGTTTATTTTTGGTTGAAGATCTTCTTCGTTCTCTTTTGTGCAAGCGATAAAAATAATTGCAGAAAAAAACACGACCGCTGATAGCTTACTTACAATGCTCCACTTCATGCTCTATTTACTTTTAGGTTGAATTAATACACAATCAACAAGGTTTACATCCATCAAAAAACCTGAACACTTTCCTTTTACCACTACTTCTTTATCTTTCAACTGTAGCATATCAGTACCAAAATTTTTATCCTTCATACTACAGTTTATTCCACCTATTCCGTCGCCGGCATTTATGAGTAAAACAATAAGGCTGTTGTTGTTTTGTACTTCAGACACCTTGCCCTTTACCTCTACAATCTTGTCAAGGTATTTTTGATTTGCTTCTGGTTCGTGCTCGTTATACTGCTGGTACAACTGAGCGGCGTTGATAGTAACATCTGCATCCTGGGCTGCTATATTTTGCCGTGGTTGGTTGTAGCGGTAATAGGCAACCAGGCTTATAAAAAGCAATAGGATGATAGCCCCTATAAATACAACCCGTTTCATACTCAGAAAAATTTTGTTAGAAAATATTTTTTACAAACCCTGCATACAGGCCGGTACCCGAAACCGGCAAGCTGCCAATACCTATACCTTTTAAAGGAATTTTTATATAAGGTTGAACCCGCAGCAAAGCATTCTTTCCAATTTTTTTGTTTACGCCGATGCTCACATTTAAAATAGAAAACCAATTATTGGCAGAGTTATCATAACTGACATACCTGGTATGCGGCTGACCCCAGGCAAGATAATTATAGCTATAATCTTCGTTCTTCATAAAGTAGGTTGAGAAGCCCAGGGCTGAAAACCATGTATTTTTTTTACCGGCCTTAAAGTCGTACGTGGCTCCCAAGGGCAGCTCGTACATTTGGCAAAACCCATGCAGCTCTGTAATTTTTACATAGGCAGGTATGGGCAATTTTTTAGTATCGAAATATTTGCCTTCGCTTTTATAAAATCGTTTGGACCACATTAAGCCGGTTTCGAAACTTAGCTTTTTGCCGGGCTTGTAACCGGTAAGAATGCCAAAACTATAGCCCACTTTTGTAATTGAATTATTTTTTACTGTGCTCAAATCGGGACCTCCCATTATACCAACATACACTTTTTTGCTCCTGCTTTTATTCATTTCTGCTTCTTTATTTTCAACAACTACAGGTGTTGTTGTTTTTTGAATCGAAGTATCCGGCACCTTGCTCAACTCAAGATGCTTTACTTCATCCTGGTACACCTCTCTTAAAGTTGGATCGTCTTTTACAATCGTATCCCTGTCAGTAACTTTGGTTTGTGTTGCCGGGTGAATGTTGTTTTGATTAGAACTGCTTTCTTTTGAATTTGTAATTGTGTAATCATTTTCATCCCCAACCATAGTTTTTGTTTCTGCACCCTGTTGCTGAGCCGTTGGTCTTTTACCTTGTGCGGCAGCTACCACATCTTCGCTTTTATTAACTTCTGATTGTTTTTGTGTGCGATTGGTTTTAGTTGAAATGATAACGCGATTATTAGCAGCCGCCTGTTTTGTTGAAAGCCCGGCGTCCGTACCGTTAAGCTCCGCTGTATCTCTTACACCCAAATGTGCACCCTCTTTTTTACGACCATTATTTACTGGCGCGTTTTCCTTATCAGCATAAGCAGCGGCGGTGCCCTTAGCAAAATCAGCAGGTTTGGCTGAAGCAGGTGCTGTTGATTTTGTAGTTTCGACCGGGGTACCTGATTTTGAGACTACCTCTGCTCCCCCATTATTATAATATTTGTTACAAATAAATGTGAATGGCAATAGTAATAATAACCACAATAACCTTTTGTTACTGCGGTCAGGCTCTTTTAGCTCATCCTCACTTTTAAACGACCTGATACCTTCCAGCACCTTGTCGAAATTGTTGCTGTCTGCCTTCAAAGGATAGTTCTCAGCAGCTCTTCTCATCAACTCATCCATATCGTCATTCACATTTAACATACACTGCTCGCTTCGTTATTTTTTATAAACTTTTGTAGT
>JAJAYD010000207.1 GCA_026786345.1 Chitinophagaceae bacterium | reverse complement strand
TCTGTTATCTGCGTTACAAAATTCTTAACCGGGTCGAACCCGCTAAATAAATAACAGGATATGATGGTGAAAGCCACACCGGCCAGTGCACCAAAAATATGTGCCTCATGGTTTATGTTATCTCTGCCACGTTTAGCCATGTAGTAGGAGGCTACCAGGTATAATATTCCAAAAATAAAACCGGGTATGCCAATGGGTATAAATAGTAAACCAAGCTTTGAAGTAGGAAACAAAACAATGGAAGCAAACACAATTCCCGAAACTGCCCCCGAAGCGCCCAGGCTTTGATACATGCGGTTGTCTTTGTTTTTTACATAAGTAGGCACCAGGCAAAAAAACTGTGCAAACAGGTACAAAGCCACATACAAAAAACGACCAAGGGTAGGAAAAATATAGGTGAAAGCCGCCTCAAGGTTTTCGCAAAATATATACAAGCCCCACATATTAAATACCAGATGCATTATATCTCCATGAATGAGGGCACAGGTAAAAAACCGGTACCATTGGTTTTGCTCTGTTATTGCGGGTGGATAAAAAATGAGATCGCTAATTATTTTATTATTATTCATAGCAGTAAACGATACAATACAGGTAAGAATAATAATAACCAAAGTAATGCTGATCATAAAAACAAGATACGTTTAAGTGTGGTGATATTTTTCGTTGCGGTTGATGGTGCAGGCCCGGTACACCTGCTCGGCTAATATAAGACGCACCAGTTGGTGAGGAAAAACCAACGCGGATAAACACCAGTTAAAGTTGGCTCGTTTAATAATGCTTTCATCAACCCCAAAAGCACCACCCACTAAAAAAATAAGATTTTTGATGCTTTGATTGGCCCGTTGTTGTAACCAATTTGCCAGTTCAACAGAGGTTAGTAGTTTTCCCTTTTCGTCCAGCAAAACCAGGTAATCATCTTTCTCCAATGCTTGTAGTATGTTTTGAGATTCCTGCTTTTTAACATCGGCCCCGCTGGTATTTACTGTTTGACGGGCAGGTGCAATTATTTTCCATTCAACCGGGTAATATTTTGATATGCGTTGGGTAAAGTCGTCAACACCTTGCTTCACATACCCATCATGTGGTTTTCCTACCGACCAGAGATGAATTTTCATGGGCGCAAAGTTAACCTGAAGTACTACTTTCAATTCGACATGTTACAAATAAAAAAAGGGGCCATTTTCAGGCCCCCCATTTTAAGTATTGTAAACACAATTAGTTACGGGCAACAGTACCATTGCCAACAAACATTTTTTGCGATAATGATTCATCGTGACCATATATATCTTCTCTGAAATTCAATTTACCATTGCCATCAACCCAGGCGGTATAATAGGTTATAAACACAGGTATCGATTTTTTAAGCTTTACAAATTGTTCGGTTCCGCTGTTCATTGCCTCTTCAATGGCCGATGAGGTCCACTGTGGCTGATCCTGCAACAAATAGCTGGCTAATTTTTCAGGATCGCTCAGGCGAATACATCCGTGGCTGTAAGCCCTCATATCTTTATCAAACAGGCTCTTTGCCGGTGTATCGTGAAAGTAAATGTTAAAGCTGTTAGGGAAAAGAAATTTAACCTTACCAAGGGAGTTTTTGGCCCCAGGTAATTGCCTGATCACCGGCAGGTCGCCTTCGTTTTTTACAATCTCCATGTTCTGCCCTTCAAGGTAACCAGGGTCAGCTTCCAGCTTTGGTAGGATCTCCTTTTTTACAATACTCTCAGGCACATTCCAGTATGGACTGAAAACAATCTGGTTCAGATCATCTGTAAAAATCATGGTATTATGCCCTTCTTTTCCCACCACAACATTCATGTTCCATTCTTCCTGTTTGCCATTCATTACATGTAAGACAAATTCAGGAATGTTTACCAAAATCATATTACCGTTTGGCAATGTTGGCATCCAGCGCATCCTGTCAAGATTAATAAGCAACTGCTCAATTTTTTTCTCAACCGGCACGTTAAGATCAGCAATTAAAGGCTGGGTAATTATGCCGGTAGGAGTGTAGCCATAACGCGTCTGAAAGTTTTTTACCGCTTCTTTAAGAGCTGCGTCAAACTTTGGCGTGGTATCTCGTACTGCCAGGTCGCCACTTATTTGCAAACGTTTTTTTATTGTAACAATTTCAGGTAAAGAAACACCGGGTTTAATGGTCTTTGCCGATGCGGTTATTAAAGGCCATCCACCGTTTTTGGCAATTTTTGTATAGATGGCTAACTCGGCCTTTAACTTTTTGTATGGTTCGTTTATATCCTCAAAATATTTATTGTCTTTATGCTTTTTATTTAGCAGGGAGTCAGCTAGAGCAACGGGATCCATTTTGCGGCTGGGTACAAACCGTTCCATTTCTTTCCGCTTTACATAACCATCCTCGTACATTTCAAGGCCATGTTCAATAAACAACTGTGTAAGCTTTAACTCAGTTGCCAATATATTTTTATTGTTTTTATCTACCTGCAAATTTTCTTCTCCAAACAGGTTATCCATACGTGCCTGAAATTTTTTATCTTTTGTAAGGCTGTCGTTGTTATGTTTCAAATTGAATAAATAGAGGTTGTAAAAGCCGCTGGCCTGTTCTGTTAAGCCATCTTTGGCAAACCATGCATATTGGTAGTTACGCGAATTGTAAAAGCTCAAAAATCTTCTTTTAAGCTTTTTGCCCAGATCGTTTGAATCGAGGTAAGCAGCCACGGCTAAACTGTCGAGAAACAAACTGTTATAGGCATTTTCGGGAGTGATAGTTATATCTCGTGAGGATACTTTTTTATTCTTGATATCTTCCTCAATACTGGTGGCTTCTTCCTCCTTGTTACCAGCGTTTTTACAAGCAACAGCCAGGCTAAACAATAAAACGCCAACGATGTATATTTTTTTCATACCCATATTTTGCAAAAGCCGTGCCTTAATTGTAAAGGTTTTGGAGTAAAGAAACTTACTCAATTTAAACTGAATGTAAATGAGTTAAACAAGTGTGGGTGATGAGGACTTTTCCAATGTGGTAATTTAGTCTGGAAAGTTTTCAGGAATAAACGTATTGCAACTTGTTCTAACTTAAAATACTATTTGTTACCCTGCCCGGTTGTATAGGCAGAACAAGAATACGGTTTTAGGCAAATTTCGAAATACTAAATTGTTTACGAACGATCAAAAATGAAACTAAATTTAAAGCAGGTACCGTTTATTGTTAACCGGGCTGCTACATCCTTGTCATTGCTTTTACTACATCAAAAACAATAATTGTACTATCAGCCTGGCGGGCAACCACCAATACCTTTGTGCTTTAATTACAATGGTTGTGAAACGTGTAATACCAGGAGAAATTCAATGTTTATGTTTCAGCGGCCAGGACTTCTACAAAAAATGTGTTTGAGTAACAGTAAAATGTTTCAAGCACATGGAGATTGTAGCGACTGCAAAAAAAAATGCCAAAAAAGCCTACGGGATATAAATTGGTAATTGATGGTTTTAACGATACTGCTAACTATTATATAAAAATATTTCCTATGAAAAATACCCTACTACTCTTAATCGGATTATTTATTGCGCAAAGTTGTTTTTACCAAAATGCTGGTTTCAACGAGACTGGTTCAATGCCTGACAGTTCAGCAATACTTGACATAGCTTCTACAGTTCGAGGCTTATTAATTCCACGGATCAATACTGTGCACCGTGACGCAATTGTACCACCTGCAAACGGTTTGCAGCTCTACAACACCACCACCAATACCATTGACATTTATCGAAACACCCAATGGGGTCATTTAAACAGTGGACATATTGCTGCCAATATTGTTTATGTGGATTCGCTGGCCGATCTACCGTCGCCATCAGGTGGGGGCATAACCTTAGATGGTAGTAAAATGTATATTTTTTCCGGGTTTGTAAACATCTCCCCCAACTATTTAAATCTAAATGGAGCAAGTTTGCGTGGCATGGATCCGGGCAGAGACGGCATTATTATCGGATCGCAAGTTTGAAGTTTTTTAGCTGATATCGGCCGGCAAACCGGTAACAGAGATTGCAGAAAAACTTTCGCTAAGCATTACTACCGTAAGCATATAGCGTGCACGTATTATCGCTAAGATGAATCTAAAATCGAACGCCGATCTTTCCCGCTACGCTTTGGAGAATAAGTTGATTTAATTACGCACCTACTTCCAAAAAAGCAAGTTGAAATACTCCGATCATAAATAACAAATTTATTTTCAAAATCATTTGATTTCTGTGACTTAAATCACCGTGTATCTATACCAAAGCCATCAATTTTGCAGCATGGGAATAGCAGGATACATCGCATCGTTATTTATCGGTGTGTCGTTAGGTTTAATTGGTGGTGGCGGGTCTATTTTAACCTTACCTGTTTTAGTATACCTGTTTGCCATTTCACCCACATTGGCTATCTCGTATTCGTTATTTATTGTGGGCATTACCAGCCTGGTTGGCGCTTATAACAATTACCGAAAGGGATTTGTAGATTTTAAAACGGTACTGCTCTTTGGTTCCTCATCTATAACTACAGTTTTCATCGCCCGCAAATTTATTATTCCATTCTTGCCCGATGTGTTTTTTTTCATCGGGTCATTTCAGGTTACCCATTCACTTTTTGTTATGGTCATGTTTGCCATACTAATGGTAGCCGCTTCGTTGTCAATGATCAGGAGTAAAAAAATAGAAGCAGAAGAAAAAACCAACTCAAGTCCGGTTGTATTGATGGTTTATGGTGTTCTTATCGGGATAGTAACCGGTTTTTTAGGCGCTGGTGGAGGGTTTCTGCTAATACCAGCCTTGGTGCTTCTCATGAAACTGCCCATGAAAAAAGCTATAGGCACTTCGTTGTTAATTATTGCACTCAATTCATTAATTGGCTTCTTAGGCGATATAGGTCGCCACCCCATTAACTGGAAGTTTATATTGATTGTTTCAGCAATTGCCATTGCAGGAATTTTTATTGGTGGCTATTTTAACCAAATGATTGATAGTAAGAAGCTCAAGAAAAGCTTTGGCTGGTTTGTACTGGTAATGGGGATTTATATTCTTGTAAAAGAAACGATTTTAAAATAATCCTCCACTTCCACTTGTCTATCTTCTAAACGTAATGATAAAATGCATCCGAAAGGCTGGTATGTAACTTTTGTCACGCAGTTGACCAGGTATTTTAAAGAAATTTACTTGAGTAAAATAAGGAATATGCATTTAGATAAAAACGCAAGTATTGTAGATGTAAGGTCGCCAGGCGAATTTGCTGATGAACATTTTAACGGGGCTGTTAACATTCCGTTAGAAGAAGTAGCTGCAAGAATTGACGAGTTTAAAGAAATGGCGAAACCCATTGTAGCCTATTGCAGAAGTGGCAATCGTAGTGGAACGGCAGTTACTATATTAAAGCAAAACGGCATCGCCGAAGTTATCAACGGCGGAGGTCTTGATGACATGAAGGCAGCCTCAAAAAAAAATATTATGATCGATTTTATAAAAGGACTTTTCAAGCCGAGGGCGGATTTTTTGAAGCTGATAGAGGAAGGCGCTGTTATAGTAGATGTTAGAACCAAAGGGGAGTACCAGGCAGGTCATATAAAATGTTCTAAAAATGTGCCGCTTGATACTGTTAAGAACGAGGCAGCAGCATTGAAAAAATTAAACAAGCCTGTAATTACTGTTTGTCGTAGTGGTAACCGTAGCGGTATAGCTAAGTCAATTTTAGCTACAGCAGGTATTGAGGTATACAACGGCGGTGCATGGACAAACCTTAAAAGACAAATACAATAATTATGAAAGCACTATTAGAAGGATGGAATTTAATGAGATTACTTCGGCTTGTTTTAGGCGTAGCTATATTAGTACAGGGCATTGTTGGCAGCGATGTAATGACAATTATTTTAGGTACGGCCTTCGTCGGAATGGCTTTAGCTAATGTAGGCTGTTGTGGTGCTAATGGCTGCGCTGTTAATTACCGTAAAAATTTAAACGAAAAAGAAATTAGTTATGAAGAATTGGATAATACGAAATAAGCTCTATGAAATGGTTCCAGTTGTTGGAGCACTGGCGGGCTTCCTGTATTGGAAGTATGTAGGATGCCTGACGGGCACTTGTGCTATTACGTCAAGTCCCGTCAGAAGCACAATTTATTTTGCAGTGCTCGGCTCAATAGTTTTTAGTCTTTTTAAACAGGAAACAAAAAACACATCAAAGGCTGATGAAACCATTGTTTAAATACAAAACCTTGTCATCGGTTTGGATGTATCGCCTGGTGCGATGGACGTTCGGCGCATTCTTTATTGCCATTGGCATATTCTATAAAGATGCGTGGGCTGCCTACATTTTTGGCGGGCTTTTTATAGTCACGTCTTTCTTTAAACCTGTAGGATGTGTAGGCGGGAACTGTTCAATAGATAACAAGTAAAATACGCTGATAGCAGCTGGCAAATATTTAGCTATAAATTCTCCGGTTACTCCCAGGCCGGAAGGCAATGCAATTATTTTAGATGCACCATTTACTATGTTAACTCAGGTGTATGGTGTGGATTATAACTTTATATAAGAGGTTAAGTTTTTTAAAATATTAGCAACTGTGATAATTGTCACAGAGTACTTTTTTGCTGTTATCCGACATTCGCATTAAATACAGAAATTATTATGGTGGAAATATTAAAACAACCGTGGTCGTGGTATGTGGCAGGCACCATAATAGGGCTGATCGTACCTGCTTTGCTTGTAGCAGGAAACAAACATTTCGGCATATCTGCCAATCTTCGCCATGCATGTGCTGCATGTTTTCCGGTCGACATAAAGTTTTTTATGTACGATTGGAAAAAAGAAATCTGGAACTTCTTTTTTATCGGAGGCATTTTGTTAAGCGCTATCATAGCTGTTACATTGCTTAACAATCCTGCGCCTATTGCAGTAAATCCAAAGCTTACAGCAGAACTGTCAACCTATGGCATAACTGAGTATAGCACCATGGTTCCTGCTCAATTATTTTCTTTTGAAGCACTCTTTACCATCAGAGGTTTAATAATGCTGATAGGTGGAGGATTTTTAGTAGGCTTTGGTTCGCGTTACGCCGGTGGTTGTACTAGCGGACATGCCATTATGGGATTTGAGCGATTTACAGGTGCCATCGTTAATAGCCACCATTAGTTTTATGGTGGTTGGTTTTATTGTGGCTAACCTACTACTTCCTTTTATCCTTCGATTATAAAAAAAAATTATCTATGGCTGATATAAAAGATTTTGAAATAAATACCCCCCGTACCACCAGCAGTATTAAAACTGAAAGGGATGCTGCTATTACTGATTATGAAGTCCGGTCACTTGATACAATGTGTGTTAATGATACAGTATTACAACATCCCCGGTGGTACAATTTCAAATATTCTATTGTAGGTATCATATTCGCAATAGTTTTCGTAAAAGCAGAAGTTATCTCATAGTTTCGCATACACGAAATGTTTCGCCTGCAAAGCTTTCACATGTATGGTGTAATAGGAACTGCGGTGGTGGTTGGTATGATTTCAGTGGCACTGATTAAAAAGTTCAAGGTTAAAACTATATACGGTGAGCCAATTTTATTTCATCCAAAAAACTTCAACAAAGGGCAAATCATTGGTGGTATTACTTTTGGCCTGGGATGGGCATTAACAGGAGCTTGTCCCGGTCCGTTATTTGCACAAATAGGTACGGGTGCATGGGTGGTTTTCGTATTTATATTAAGCGCTATTGCCGGAACATGGACGTATGGATATTTCAGAGAGAAGCTACCGCATTAATTTATTACGAGAATACTTTTACCTTAAATCACTTTACTAAAAAAATGAAATTATTTATAGGAAATACTTAGTCGTCTTAGTCACATCCATTCTATTTTTAACAGCAATGCAGACGACCAAAAAAAGCAGCATAAAATAGTGTTTGACATTTCAGGCAGTGATACAGCAGATCAGAGCACTGATATAAGGCAGGTAAACAATGTGTTGAAAGCAGCTCCCTCCAGTAAGATAGAAATTGTGTTTCATGGCAAAGCGGTGTACGCTTTGGTAAAAGACAAAACAACCGTAAAAGAAAAAATTGATGACCTTGTTAATAATAAACATTTGGTAATTGCCGCCTGCAACAACTCGCTAATCCGTCTTAATTTAACGACGGATGAATTAATACCTTCCGCAATAATAGTACCGGTGGCTATACCCGAACATACCGATAAACGGGAAAAAGGTTGGAGTTATATTAAGGTGGGGCATTAATTATGTATGGGTTATAAGGCAGAGAGTTTTTGTGTGGTCCAGCTTCGGTATTTCAATTTATCTCCGGTTGTGGCTTCCCCGTCAGTATTGCGGGGTCACTCACTTATACGCTATCTTTTTATGGCAGCTAATTCAGATTAAAATGATTAGACCGGCTTATAAATAGTCTTCATTTATATCAATCAACGCAATACCTTTTCTTGTGAGGTTTTTAGTGCGTTTTATAAAAAATAATTTCATGAAAATCATCAAATCTTTTACAACAGTAATGGTAATATTTGTATTAGCACTTGCATCTTGTTCTGCATCTGTTAATGAAGGAAAAAAAGAATTTACCGACGAGACAATAGCATCTGAAGCCTCTATATCGCTTGTAAATCCTGCCTTTAAAATGACAGATATAAATGGCAACACAATAGACCTGCAATCGTTGAAAGGAAAAAAAGTTTTTGTAAACTTATGGGCAACATGGTGCCCGCCATGCAGGTCAGAGATACCTTTTATTGAACAGTTACAAAGTAAAGTGGATAAGCAAAAAGTAGCGTTTGTAATGTTATCATTAGACGATGATTTTAGTAAAGCAAAAAAATTTGCAAAAGAATACAATTTGAAACTGCCCGTTTACTACCCTGCCGAAAGTTTACCTAAAATGTTCAGTACTGATGGCATACCTGCATCATTCATATTTAACGAAAGAGGTGAATTAATAAAACAGAATAATGGCGCGGATGATTGTGATACAGAGGATTATGTGCAGTTGCTGAAATCGTAAGTGAGCAGTTAACTTAATTACAAACCTAACAGGTTTTAAAATCTGTTAGGTTTTTGTAAATTCCGAAACGCTTAGCACACCTGGCTTTTCCAAAAAACCTTTGTGGTGCAACACATTCGTACTTCTGCCAATAAGCCTGCGGTAGCAGTTTTTATAGCAACGGCAACAAAGGCTGCTGTAATTCCAAACTGCTCGGCTATTATCCCCGAAAGTACTGCGCCTATTACGTATCCGCTATCAAGCCAAAACCGAAAAATACTCATGCTCTGCGCCCGTTGGTGCGGATGTGTATTTTCTGCAATTATATTTAGAAAGTTTGGATACAGCAGTGCTGTGCCTGCACCAGGTAATACCATCGCAATTATATCAACCCAAAAAGAAGCAGTAATTGTAATAATAAATAAGGCAACTGCCTGCAGCAGCATTCCGGCGGTTATTAATTGTTTTTTACAATAAATATCTCCAAGCTTACCGGTAAATAATTGCCCTATTCCACAAACTATTGGGTACATACCTGCAACTAAACAAACCTGTTGCAACGAATATTTTTTTTATAATAACAGAATAGGCAATAATCCCCATACTATGCCATCGTCTAAATTATTTACCAGTCCGTTAATGGTAACCGAACCCATACTACGATGCTGATAAGATGAAGCCTTCCAAACATTTTTAAGCAATGGTATCCTGTTTTCTTTAGCCTCCTGATGCAAAAATGCTGCGGTATCCTTTACAAAAAATAATGTGAGAAAAAATCCTGCAACAGAAAAGAAAATGCCGGGAATAAATGGATAAAAAGCAGAACCTTTTTCATCGGTAATTCCCGCCGATAAATACGCAGCAACACCTACAGCAAGATAGCCTGCAAATTCATTAATGCCCATTGCAAGTCCACGGACTTTCTCATCCACCAAATCTATCTTCATTATCACCGTAGATGACCAGGCTAAACCCTGGTTTATACCCAATAAAATATTGGCAACAATAATCCAGTTCGATGACGATGCATACATCAATAAAAAAGGAACCGGTAATGCTGCTATCCATCCAATTATTAATACCTGCTTGCGGGTTGTGTAGCGGGTTAATTTTCCCGTTATTAAATTGGCTATTGCTTTGCTGGTGCCAAAAGCCATTATAAATGAAAGCAGCGCTGTTTTGCCATCTATGTTAAAAATGTCGTAACCAAACCCTGATAAAACAGACCGCTCTAAACCCACTATGCTTCCAACAAAAGCATTAATAAGCACCAGAAGCCAAAATTGTTTCCAGTTATTTTTTAATCCCTGCTGCATAGAGTTACCATGATTTATTTTAAGCCTTGCGTAGTGCTTTTAACAGGACAGGTATTCATTCCTACCAATGCATAAAGCGGACAAAACCCAATAAAACTGGTTAAAACAAAAACACCACCTAATACCAGCAAGACTATACCCCATGTGCCGGTTACTGTTCCGGTAAAGTATAAAACAGCAAACACAATTGCTGCTAAAATTCTGATGATACGATCAGGAGAGCCCATGTTTTTTTTCATAATGATTTTTTAGTGTAGCAGCGCTACGATTAAATAGACAAGTCCAATACATAAAAGACAAGTTAATAGTAACCTGAACTATTTATTCATACTTAAAATTACACCTTTAACTATAGCTAGAATGTGACATATATCACACTTATCTTTCTGTGACAAGTGTCACCAGGCAGGCATTGAAATTGATTGAAATTTGCAGAGTAAAATAAGTACTATTTACACTTTTGCAGGACCCTTTCCTTTTTCTCATAAATGAGACCTTGAATTCCTGTATTTCTATTGAGCGATTTTTGTATTTATATTTTAAAACCTTTCAGGAATATCATACTCTATTTTCTTCACTCGAAATTTAGCATAGCTGAAATCTCCTTTCTTTAATCTCCACAGCGCTTCAGCTTCGGTCGGAATACACATTCCGTTTCTATTTTCGTATTTATACATTTTACAAATCCAGGTTTGTTTATTAGTTGCATCCATGTATCGCTTTGTTTCCATTTCTGTAATCTCTCCAGCATCATTAAACCTTACCGTAAAAATCAGCGATTGACCTTTGTAATTAAAAGTAAGTTTAGCAGACAGGCTATCAATTGCAGTCCATTGTAAATTGTTACCCGGTAAAAGGTTTGTGGGAAACCAAATACTTTCGGCAAGCCACCTTTGTAATTCACCTTCGTTATAATTTTCGCCCTTAGCATCTACAACATTATACAGAGAGAAAAGGGTAGCTATTAATCTTCCTTTGTCAGCTATATACATATCACGGGCCACAAACATGCTGGTTGTGCCTTTCCAGATAAAGCCCGGGTTCTCTGTAGTAAAATATTGTTCTCCTTTAATAGTTACCCACTCTTTGCTTTGGCTTAGTTTAAAAAAACCGTCATGTGTTAACCTTACATAACTCGTGTACGGTTGACCATCTTTTAAGACATGTTTAAAATAGCGTTGCAAAGGTTCTGGTAAACCTGTCAGCTCTTTATAACTAAATGCTTTTTTAGTAATATTTTTTGAATTGGAGAACAGTTCTTTTACCTGATTATTAAACCGGATAGCCAGGCTTACTCTCCCGATTATAATAGTAATTATACTAAGTGCGATAAGGCTTAAAATGTATATCATGTACTTTTTGAGTTTCATTATTTATCACTGAATTGTTGAAGCATTTTTTTTCTAAACATTCTTGTAAGCATCAGCATTGACAGCGGAGCAGTAATTCCCCAGGGGAAACCAAGAATATATAGCGTTGCCGAAAAGGTTGGATAGAAATATACAATTGCAATTAGAGGAGTAGCCAGTGCATTGGCTAAGAAAGCAATTTTAACCCATTTTTGAACTCCATGCTTCTCAAACACAGGTACAGCAAATAAGGTTGCTAACCCCATGCATATATAGCCTATCGCATCAAAGTCCCAAAAGAGAGAATGTGGTGTTTGTTTAAGTACCTGAACTTCATGTAAAGCACCTTTCAACTGCATGGGAATTACCGTTGCCAGTTGAACAACATAATTTGAAGTAACAAACACGGCGTATAAAATTGAGAAGATAAGGGCTGCATGGCTGTAAATTTTTTTATCTTCTGATGCCACATAATGAAGTGCAAGTATTTCAAGAACAAAAGGAATAACAATGCAAAGAGAAGTTGCGTAAATAAGAATTTCATCTAATGGAAAACTAAGAACACCGGCTACCTGCAATAATTGAACAATAACAAATGCCAGTGCCGAAACAAATGCAAGAAGCCCCGACCAAAATCCAAATTTGTAAATTGTAACGTTCATACTTGTTCCTCTTTTTAATCGTGGGAAGGTACTTTTAATAAAACCGCCGTAACATGATCGTGGTCAGCCTTTGGACAATTTAGATTGAAAAAAAGTTGTTATGATAGTTACAGCAGAACGTTAGCAAATGTGTTTTGCAAGATGGCACAATCGTTAATGAAGACTTGATTAAAGAAGGTTTTGCAAAACCTTATAGCTGGTATTATTGCGAGGCATTACCGGAGTTCCAAACCATAGCTTTTTCAGCAAAAATTGAGAGGAAAGGATTGTTTGAAATAGTATCGATGTTTTAATTCCATGGTTGCATTATTTAGAATTTTCTTCACATTTTTTTTATGGTCCCATTCATGGTCACATAAACGAAAAAAACAGCTGAATTTTATCTTAACTGCTTGATTATGAAGTGGAAGAATCGACTTGTCCCGTTTGCGGGACGGGTTCGAACCGCGGACCCTTCCGCCTAAAAGCGGAATGCTCTAAACCAATTGAGCTATGCTGTTTTGCTGGCAGCAATTAGCTGCTCGATTCTTTTCCTGCTCTTCCATGCTTTTATGTTTAACTCCCTCTTCATTGCTGCAATTTTTTCAGAATAATTTTCTGTATATACTACTTGCCAATCAGCAACCTTTCCGGTAAAACCTTTATGATTAGAATTGTGCTTCCTTAATCTCTCCTGCATAGCATCGGCGGTATACCCGATGTAATACTTATTTATTATAGAGGAGTATAGAATGTAAACAATGTACATAAATGTAAAACACCCCACTATTGTGAGGTGTTTTCTGTGGGAGCACACGGGTTCGAACCGCGGACCCTCTGCTTGTAAGGCAGATGCTCTAAACCAACTGAGCTATGCTCCCAATATTTTATTCCAGCGGTCTCTTCCGCCTTCAAGCGGAATACTCTAAACCAACTGAGTTATGCTCCCAATATTTTATTCCAGCGGTCTCTTCCGCCTTCAAGCGGAATGCTCTAAACCAACTGAGCTATGCTCCCAATATTTTATTCCAGCGGTCTCTTCCGCCTTCAAGCGGAATACTCTAAACCAACTGAGTTATGCTCCCAATATTTTATTCCAGCGGTCTC
>JAJAYD010000206.1 GCA_026786345.1 Chitinophagaceae bacterium | reverse complement strand
TCTTAGATCCTTCGAAATCCAAGGCAATTAATTGGGTAGAGATTTGATAAAGGAGTTAGCTGTGAAAAGCATACCATTAAAAAAAGGTAATTTAAAAACCGATGTTGTTAAAGGGGTTTTCGCTGGAAAAAATGGAGCTTTATTCTACATCACCGCAGCAGCAACGTAGAGCCTTTTCGGGTATAAACAGTATTGTCCAGACCTACACCTTCAAACATCCAAACAACAGTTTGCGTTTGTTGTGGTGTGCCATTCAACATTCCATTCCACCCCGGTTGTTCTTTTGAGTGAGCATACAGTGCATTTCCCCACCGGTTAAAAACCCTAAAATATCTCAGTTCTTTTATGCCTCTTAAAATAGGACGCAGGTAATCATTTTTACCATCATTATTCGGCGTAAACGCTGTGGGTACATATATCTCAACACCACTAATGGTTTTTACCATTTGCGTATCTACCGTCAGGCATTCTGTTACTGTTTTAATATCGATGGTATACAATCTTTCTATAGCACCGGTAAATACGGGATTAAAGGAATTGATGTTGTTCAGGTTGGTGCCGGGCTTCCAAACAATACGCTCTCCAATAGGTCTGGCACTCAACTCAAGCGGTGTATTGATAATGGCATAAATGACAGGATAAGTAATACCCGGCCTGGCTTTATCTATAACAATTGGCTGTTTAACTGAGTTGATATTGCATCCGTCGATATTTGATAAAAGTGCATAATAGAGACCACTGCTATTAACCTTTAATGTGGGTTGCTTTGCTCCGTTTACTATAAATCCATTTTTAAACCATTGAATGGATATTGCGGGTTTTACTTTCAAAATGGCGCTATCGTTGTTGTTGATACAATAACTGGCCTTACCTGTAAGTAGCATGGATGTATCAATAGCGCTGGCCTTTACAATAACGGTATCATAGGTTTTGCACCCACCTCCGGCATTATTGGTTTGAACCACATACGAGGTGGTTACAACAGGCATGGCTATTGGGTTGGAAATATGTGCATTGTTTAAACCAACGTCCGGTGTCCAGGTATACTTCCACCCATTTTTGGCACTGGTACCAATGTTTACCGGTATGGCATTGCAACTCAAAACATCAACACCCGCTGCAGCGTTTATTAAAAGTGTATCCAACAACCTGGCATATAAAGTTTTAGGGCAACCAAATCCTAAATAAGGAGCTAATTTAACTGCTATGGTGGTGCCCGAACGGGGAGCCGGTGTAAGTGTCAACACCTGTTTGGTGCCGATCACATTGTTTAGCGAACTATCGAACCAGGTATAGCCTTCGTAACCAAAGGGAGCGGTAACATTTACTATGGTATCGTCGGGGCAGTAGGTAGCGCCTAAAAAACTTCCGCTGCATTCGCTGTCCACATCAATATAAGCATAACCAAAATGTCTTCTGAAAGTACAATCAGCGGTCTTATACATCATGCGAATGGTTTTGCCGGCATTGCCCGACAAATCAACCGTTACAGCCGACCAGTCTTTGTACAATACGGCTGTTGTATCTGTACTGTTTGAAACCTTGAAACCTGGCAGGGATGTACCTACGGCTATGAATGTAAAGGAAGCACAATTGATAACAGAATTGTCGGTAACATTTGTAATCTCAATCTCCATACGGGGCTGCTCGTTCACCCTGTGATTGGGTGCCTGGAAAACCACTGCATAATGGTAAATAAGTGAGTACGAATTAGCGTTGTCAGGAATGGTAAACTCATATGAAATTCCTTCTGCCTGGCCACCGCCCTGCGAGTTGCCCAGTTTGATGGAATGGCCGCTGCCATTGGGGCACAAGACCGGGAAATTTCCAAATGGATCCAACTCTCTTGTATTGCCGGAATACATGGTATGGCGGTTGTAAACCGGTCCGGATGAGGAACCTAACGAAATTTGGTTTTGATCGCCTACTGCTGAGGTTATCCCGGTATAACACGTCCAGCCATTAAAGTTTCCTGTCTCAAAATCAATATTGGGTGGACAAGACTGAGCAGAAAGGGAGGAAGGTACAGATGAGGATATTAAAATAAATACAAAAAAGTAAAGTGCAATGGTAAGGGGTGTAGACCCTGAAATCGTTTTTTTTAGTTGTAGCACCTTAGAACTTTATGTTCTTAAAGTTAAATTTAAAAAGCATGCAAAAACTAAAAGTCTTTAGATGTCTACCGGTATTTTTCTTATTTTAAGCGCCAATAGTTACCTGGCTCGTTATTTCTTTTTTACCCGGTAATTTTTCTTAACCTGCATACTGTTAAAGTAACGGTTTAAGTCTTCTTCCGTCATGTTGTTGGTAACCTCAATGGGTACATCAATCAGTTGCATCTGGCTTTGCTTAAACTCCTCTTTCAGTTTATTTATTTTTTGCGTCAGGTCAGGATCTTTATCGCCTACCAAAGCGTTGTCCTGTATAACATATTCAAGCCGTTTAATGGAAGATCGTATTAAAGTTGCCTGGTTTTGCTCTGCAGTTTTAACAGGAGCAGAAGCCTCTTTTAATGGAGTGAGAATTAAACCAACACTGGGTAAAATCAACCCTGTTCGTTTGGTGTCTTCATTTTTTGATGTGGCCAGCACCGTACCACTTAACGCGGTGGAAGCCGCTGTAAGATCGAAGGCCGTTCGAGACCTTTTTGTCTTTTTTATATTCTTATCCAACTGTAGGAACGTATACTTCAACTTCAAAACATACGAGTTCATTTCGTGCACCAGCATTTTGTACTGTTCTGCTGCAATAGGGTAGTTTAATGCGTTGCGAACAATAAGCTTTACCCTGGCTGTATCCTGCAATTTAAATTTAGTGGAACCGATAAAGACCAGTTGCACAATTTTTACTTTGCCGCTGTCGGTCTCCTTTACAAAATCAAAGTCAGGTTGCCATCTAAACTCTTCGTTGCAATGTAATACCGGCTTAAAATTTCCAATGGCTACATTGGAGCTCGTAATAATATTTTCGATGGGAAAGCTTCCTTCGTCGCACAAAACCCTAAAGCTTACCACTTCGCCCTCATCAATATAAACACTGCCGCTAACGGTAGGTTTTAAGTCGGAACTAATGATTTCGGTATTAAAAAATACGACGATAAAACTCGTATCTATCCTGTCTGCAGGATCGCTTAAATTTTGTACTCCAATACTTACTTTGTAGTTGAAGTCATACTTTAATTTACCTGAAAGAAAATATGATTTATCAGCCTTAAAATTAAACAGGCCATTGTCTTTATTGATGCGTATACCTACAGGAGCATTTCTTAAATACCAAAAATAATTTTGCTGATGCTTGTTGATAAGGAATTGGTAGTTTACCGTGGAATCTACATGTACAGAAAAGAATGGATTAAGGTTAATGATCCTGAGGGGAGTATCGATTATTGCAGGTTCAATAATTGGGGTGTCTATAACAAGCGGTTTTACGGTGTCCTGTCCCTGGCTAAAATATGACCCGAGTATCATTATAAGAAACAGTGTAATTCTTCTCATGTATCAACTGAAAAATTGAATTGCAATAATAAACTTTATCTAATAACGAAACCGAACAGAGTTGCATTTTTGAATTTACGGCACCTGGTCTGCATGTTATACAAAAATCTTTCCACGCTCTTATTTTAGTTTAATAAGGTCTTTAAGGTTTTCTTCAGAAGTGCTTCAGAACCGGCTTACTGCAACCTCCTGTTCAACCCCGGCCTGTTTGCATCTTACGATCTCAATCCAAGTTAATGGCGCTCCGAAGATTACCTTCGTACCGTGCTTGCAACGGGCTATCGTTTACTGATATTCTTCAAAAATAGTTGGAATATTTTTTTACTTATTCGCTCAACAACCGGTTGATTGTGTCATGAAACTCTTTTTTGTATTGCTTGTAATGTATGCCGGTTCCGGGACCATAAAAGCCATTATCGAGTTTGCGCACAACTCCTTTTTTGTCTATGATAATGGAGGAGGGAAATACTTTAATGGGAGTTACCTGTGGAAGTGTTTTTTCTGTTCTTAACTCATCCGTTATGGATACGCCTGTAAACAGCAATGGGTATTGAACATTGAAACGATTTTTAAATTTCAGCAATCCCTGTTTTGCTCTTTCAAAATTGCTTGTATATTCATATGCAAGGCCCAATACCTCTACACCACGGTTTTTGTTTGCCGTATAATATTCACTTAAGAAAGCGGTTTCATCCATACAGTTGGGGCACCACGACCCCATCAATTGGATAACCACCACCTTATTTTTAAACCGGTCATCGTTTATAGAAACCAGGTTGCTGTCAAGATCAGGAAAGCGAAAATTTAAACTGGTCTCACCGGGTTTTAAGTACATGGCCGATGCATTGGGCGGTACAATTGCAGTCGATTTTTTTTTGGCGGTCCAATCATCAACAAAGGTTTTGCCGGAGTAAAATTTTCCATTGGTGATCTTGTTTTTACCACTTACATCAGCAGTAAATAAAAAGGCATGGCCACCATCGAAAGTGGAGAGTTTTAATTTGTTGCCTGTGACTATGCCCGACAGGTAACGGTAATCGCCTGTAGAAGTTAAAAAGCTACCGGTTAAGGTGTTGCCCTTTTGTTGAAACTCGGCCACTGCATTGATCGCCGCTCCTGAATCGCTTGCAAAATCTGCCTCCCATCTGCCTGTTATTGAAACCCTGGCCGTTCCCTCGGTAAGTGGAAAACGGGTAGCGGCCAGCCGGGCAACAAAGGGCATTTGTTGTGTGCCTTTGGAGGTTTCTTTTATCCAAACGCCGGTCCAGTTATTATTGCTGACTGCTGCTTTAAAATACGACTCAAACAAGGGCATTTTTATGAAAACAGAATCAGCTGTCATACGAACACCGTCTACCCGGAATCGTTCCATGCCGTTTATAATGTAAATAACCGGCTTCCCGTTTTTCTTTCGTAGCTCAAAATTGAAAACGATTTCGTTGCCGTCTTCTCTAACCAAAGTTCCTTTGTAAAATTGAGTAGTGGTTGCTTTGGCTTGAGCCATAGTGTAAAGACCTGCTATAGCCATCAGTATTGTCAGTGTAATTTTCTTCATGGTTTTATTATAGAAAAATAAAAATAACATTAAGCGTGCAAATACTTTTTTGTGCCGATGATTTTTAACGCTTTGCAGCTACATGATATCATCTATCGGCGGGCAGGAGCTTTAATATTCAATCAATTATTCTTGCTGACCAACAACTTAACATGCTGGCTAACAAAAATGCCAGCTCATCAAAGCCGAAATAGAATTTAATCAATACATTTTTGTTTGACTTCTATCTCCGGCTTTTGGCCAATTCTTATTTTTCGGTGCTATGAATAATTTTGTGAGGTAATGAGGTGTGCGATATTAATAATTCTTAAAAGCCCAACGGGCTGAAATTTTGGTAACAATTCAATAATGTTGAGGGTTTAAGCCCGATCGGGGCGGCATTTTATCTGCTCGTTCATAAAATTCAAACAGCTATTTATCTTCGTACTAAACCTCAAAGTCTGAAAGCCTGTCCGTTCCATTCAGGCGGGCATTTTTAAATTCCTCTTAAAATGATTTTGTTCTATGATATTCTTCCTGATTGATGATGTATTTAATGACAATATCTCTTTGGTTCTTTGCATAAGAAATGCACCATAACCTGCCTGCAACTTCAGCATGAATTGTAATTTTCGAAGAAGTATTTACCATAGAACTTGTTGCCCCGATGGGGCTTAAATGTATTTTCAAATTAGATCCCTGCTACCAAATTATCGGCCCGATGGGGCTATAAAAATTAGAAATACTTTTTTATATGGGAAATGGCTATTTCCCAATAGCACCTCAAAATAAGAATGAGCTCCAGCTTTCCAATGGCCGATGTTTCATATATCTTTAATAATAAAAAAATGATTAGTAAGATATTGGCTGCAGGCATTTTTGTATTGGCATCGTTGATGGTCAATGCGCAAAAAAAACAAACCATCGGAAAAATTACTTCGCTCGATCCGATGTTTTATACGTTGATAGATTCAAACGCAACCATTGAAGTATTGGCGGATGGCTTTCAATGGTCTGAAGGCCCGGTATGGATAAAAAAAGGCAACTACCTTTTGTTCTCTGATGTAAAACGAAACACCATTTTTAAATGGAAAGAAGGAGAAGGAGAAGGAGCAACACCTTACTTTCAACCCTCGGGCTATACAGGCAGCGGTAAGTATAGCGATGAGCCTGGTAGTAATGGTCTTATACTAAACAGCAATGAAGAACTGGTTGCCTGCGAACACGGAGACCGAAGGGTTTCTGCTATGTCATTAAAAACAAAAGCAAAACGAACACTTGTTGATGGTTACAAGGGCAAGAAGTTTAACAGCCCTAACGACATTGTTCAAAAAATCAATGGCGATTACTATTTTACTGATCCGCCTTATGGGCTGCCCACACAAAAAACCACCGGAGTCTTAGGTGTTTATCGCTTGAGCAAAAAGGGAGTAGTTACATTGTTGATTGATGATATAACCCCCAATGGTTTGGCCTTTTCGCCTGATGAAAAAGTATTGTACGTAAATCAGTCATTGCCTGACAAAGCATACATATATGCTTATGATGTAAAGGAGGATGGTACAATTGGTAATAGAAAACTGTTTTATGATGCTTCTCCTTTGGTAGAGCAAGGATTGCCGGGTTTGCCTGATGGTTTAAAAATAGATAAGAATGGTATAATCTTTTCAACCGGGCCGGGAGGAGTGTTGGTCCTTACACCCCAAGGTAAATTGTTAGGAAGAATAGACACCTTTCAACCAACTGCCAATTGTGCCTGGGGCAACGATGGCTCTGTTTTGTATATAACTGCGAACAATTTTTTATGCCGTATACAAACTAAAACCAAAGGTGTGGGCTTTTGACTTATGGCGATGTTTTTAACAAGTATAAAATAGTCACATATAAAAAGGGATGAGCTATAGCCCATCCCTTTTTTTGACAATAAGTTTTAATTACAGTGTCATTTTAATCAACCTGCCCGGTCCTTCGGTTATTGCATAAATATATCCATCGGGGCTTTGACCTACACAACGAACACGGCTAATGCCTTGTAATAATTTTTCTTCATTTACAAATTTGGTTCCGTTCATTTGTAAACGGGCAATGTGCGTAAAAGCCATTGCACCTACCAACAGGTTGCCTTTCCATTCAGGATAACGATTGCCGGTAACAATGGTCATGCCGCATGGACCGATAGAAGGTACCCAGTAACGCTTAGGATTTTCAACGCCTTCCATTTCTTTGTAGGGAGTTAGCACCGTGCCATCGTAGTTAATACCAAAAGATGTTTTAGGCCAGCCGTAGTTCTTACCCTTTTCAATTAAATTCAATTCGTCGCCGCCTTTAGGACCATGTTCTACTGCCCATATACGATCGTTCTCAGCATCGTACACCATGCCTTGCGGGTTGCGGTGGCCATAAGTCCATATAGAGGCATTTGCTCCCTTGGTTTTTGCAAAAGGATTGTCTTCGGGTACACGGCCATCATCGTACAACCTGTGTATTTTTCCATGATCGTTGTCTAGTTCCTGCACCTTTGGCTGCGTGCCTCTTTCGCCAGAGCTTACGTACAGATAGTTCTTTTTATCAAATACAATACGGCTTCCAAAGTGAAAATTTGCTTTAATGTAGGGCTTGGCAGTGTAGATTTCTTGTTTGTCTACCATCTCATTACCATTTAATTTAAAGCGCATTACAGCGGTGGTAGCACCACCTTCAACAGGCTTCGAATAGGTAATGTAGATCCATCCGTTTTTTGCATAATCGGGATGCGTTTCAATATCCATCAGCCCGCCCTGTCCATCATTAAATACTTCGGGTACACCTTTCAATCTCACACCTGTAAACTGGTCGTTTTGAAATACCAAAATCTCTCCGGCTCTTTCTGTTACCAGCATTCTGCCATCTGTCAACCATGCCATACCCCATGGGTTTTTAAATTCTGTGTAAAGTGTATCTACTTTAACGGCAGCGTATTGAACCACACCGGGTTTGCCGGCATCTGCATCTGTTGTTCCCGTTTGGCTATGAGCAGTATTGCTGAAAACCATTAACAAAAGAAGAGCGATTAAACCAGTTTTTTTCATACGTAAATTATTTAGTTGATATGCTTTTATTGAGTCGCCAAAATTAGTAAACAATCCCCAAGACGACTTAATGAATACGTTAAAAGAAGACAGGAGATAGGAGACAGGAGATAGGAGATAAGAAGATATAAGATGGGAGAGAGGAGAAAGAAGGTGGGAGATAGGAGATAGGAGATAGGAAGATAGGGGATAGGAGATAGGAGCTTGGAGATAGGAGATAAGAAGATAGGAGATAAGAAGATAGGAGATAAGAAGATAGGAGATAAGAAGATAGGAGATAGGAGATTGGAGATAGAAGTTAGGAGATAGAAGTTAGGAGATAGAGGATAGGGGATAAGAGATCGGAAATAGGAGACAGGAGATAAGAGATGGGAGATAGGAGATAGGAGATAGGTTTGTTAGATTACATACAGCGCCTTTGCAAGCTTTAACTGCCCCTGAATTAAAGCAACATCGCTGTCAATTGTTTGTATGGTTCGGGATGGATATAATATTTCTAAAGCAGCCAGGTAGTAGGGTTCGAATGTTTTATTGCAGATAAGCTTGATTGATTCGTATTCTTCATTGATTGTTTCCTTTAATTCATGACCAATAAGCAGGCCGCTTAAATAAAAGTAGTTTTCGCCTTTGTTGAATTTATTAAAAAGCTGGTTGGTTCTTGTAGTAAACAGACTTTGTAAAATGTTGGAATTTTTTCCTGTTGTTACACCGCTTGCAAAAGCTTTTTTATGTTGCTGATCAAAACCGGCTACTTCTTCAATACTGTTTTTTAAAATACTTTCGGCATTAAGCAGATGGAATATTTCGCCTGTCATGTAGGTTGAAAAAGAAACGATGTAATTTCCTTCTATAACTGCGTGTTTGGTATGTGTGCCGGGGATGATAAACAAATGTTTTCCATCTTCATTAGAATTAAAACAACCCGCAATTTTTGTCTCTTCTCCTCTAATAACATCGTCGTTGCTTTTAATGCCACTTATGATTAGAAGAGGATGATTGAAATTTTCAGTTGCAACCATATCCAGGTGCTCAAGGTTCATCTCTAAAAGATTTACAGGAAGTTCTTTGTAAGGCAATTCAAGCATACCTATCGAAGAAGATGCCATGCCTGAAACAACTACGGGTAGATTCTTAAGAGGCTTACCATATTGTGCCTGCAAATTTTGAATGGCATTTGCAATGATGGATTGATAGAAGGCGGCTCTTGTTACAGCAGGTTCAGGTTGACTTTGCCACTTGTTAAAAGTTGACTGAATGCCTTCGCCATTTGCTACCTCCGCTAAGATAGATCCGGTGTTGACGTCAACGAGCCTCAATCTAAAATTGGTTGTTCCCCAATCGCAACTTAAAAATGTTTGCATACTTGTTTGTGTTTGAATCTTTTATGCTGTGGTAATTGAAATGGGTGCCTCATCTAAAACAATCCTTTCCACTTTGCCCACTAAAAAAATATACGAACAAGCACCCAGCAAAGCCAGCATTCCAATGAACGTTAAAGCAGGAGCAAAATTTCCATTTTTTGCTAACAGGCCTAAAGCTACCGGTACCACTATTGATGCCAGTTGACCAATAAAATTAAATACGCCCCCCGTCAACCCAATTAGTTTAACAGGCGCTATTGCCGATACAAAAACCCATGCAATGGAAGCAAAGCCATTTCCAAAGAAAGCAATACTCATAAAAAGTATGATGAGCGTAGTATTGGTAACATAATTGGCACCTATAATACTTACGGATAGCAGCAGGCCAATGATGACCGGCGCCTTTCGGGCAATGCCTGCGGAGATACCTTTTTTTAACAGGTAATCAGATAGAAAGCCTGACAATAATAAACCTGCACAGGCTGCTAAAAAAGGAACGGACGCAAGGAAACCAGACTTGATAAAACTAAGTCCGCGGTATTGTACCAGGTAGGTAGGAAACCAGGTAAGAAAAAACCAAAGTGTAGAATTAATGGCAAATTGACCCAGGTAAATTCCCCATAGCTTGCGGTACGAGAATACTTTCAAAAGGTCAGTGCGGTTAAAGGAACTGTTCGTTTTCTTTTTGTTTTGAACACCGGCATCTATTACACCACCGCCATCAATGATGTATTGAAGTTCTGCATCGTTAACCTTAGCATGTTGCAAAGGGTCGCGGTAAATAAAGTACCAGGCAACTCCCCACAGAATACCTATCAACCCGGTTATGATAAACAGCCCCCTCCACCCAACATAATATTGAATGGTTACCAGCAGGGGCGTTAAAAAAGCCAGACCTATGAATTGCCCCGATGTATATATGGCAATTGCGGTGGCTCGTTCTTTATCAGGAAACCAACTGGTAACAACCCTGTTGTTCGCAGGAAAGGCAGGGGCTTCAAAAGCGCCTGTGGCCATGCGAAGTGCAAACAGGCTGGTAAAGGCTTTGGTAAAACCTTGTAATAAGGTGGCAATCGACCAGCATACCAGGCTAAAGGTATATACCAGCCGGGGGCCAAATTTGTCAACAAGTATTCCACCCGGTATTTGCAGGGCTGCATACGACCAGCCGAAGGCCGAAAAGATTAAACCCAGTTGTACGGGAGATAATTGAAAATCATTTGAGAGGGCTGTGGCTGCAACAGAAATATTGCTGCGATCCATATAGTTGATGACCACATTTATAAAAACGGCAGCCAATATTCCATAGCGGACTTTTGTTGGTTTAAGGTTGTTGATTTGTGTATGGAGCATAAAGTGTTTATTCAGCAACCGAAGCAACAAATTGCTTTGCTGTTGTTGTTAGTTGTTCAAGGTATTGGTCGCACAATGGTTGAGGCTTTACTAAGGCGCTGCCAATACCAAACGCAATGGCTCCTGCTTTATAAAAACCGGTAATGTTTTGCAGGCTGATGCCTCCGGTGGGCATTAAAGGTATATGGTTAAGCGGCCCTCGTATATCTTTAAAATAAGACAAGCCGGCGCTTGCCGGAAAAAGTTTAATGATATCGCCACCCAACCTGTAGGCCTGTACAATTTCTGTTGCTGTAAATGCACCTGGAATACTTACAACATTTAATTTT
The DNA here is from genome assembly GCA_026786345.1 of Chitinophagaceae bacterium. Lineage (GTDB taxonomy): Bacteria > Bacteroidota > Bacteroidia > Chitinophagales > Chitinophagaceae > Segetibacter. The sequence goes on along the minus strand of JAJAYD010000206.1, from coordinate 1,543 downwards.
TTAGTGGCTTCTATAGTGTGTGCATCCACCGAAGGTGAAATAATAAATTGGGCACCTGCAGCAATAGAAGTGGTTGCAGATTCAGCATCTAAGACAGTGCCTGCCCCCACCAACATTTTACCTTCCATTTGTTTTACAATAGCTTCAATGGAGGCTATTGCGCCAGTTGAATTAAGGGTTACTTCTACCAAACAAATTCCGCCCTGGTACAAAGCGGTTACAATGGACAATACATCTTGCGGGGATACCCCTCTGAGAATGGCAACAATTTTATGCTTATAAATTTGTGAGACTATATCCATAATTGATTATGCTTATTGCTGTTTGAAAAGTTAGGGTAAATAAATTACAGCATTGAAGGAATGCCGTGGTCATCCGCATAAAAATCTTGAATAAGTTGAAGTGGGTATGTAAGATTACGAAAATAAGAAGCCCGGAGAAGTGGGTTTTCTCCGGGCTTAAAATGAGGAAGAGATATATTTAGAAAATTATTCAGAGGCTGTTTAAATTTAGTTTGTACCAGGCACTTTAAAAGTAGACGATGCCATTTATACAATAGATGAAAGGATTGCGACCCCGCCAGTCGGTCGGGGCAGGCAGCAACAGGGGATGCTATAAAAAACCATAGCTGATATCAAAATAAATCTTTTTTAAACAGCCTCTCAGACATACCAGCAACAAAGAAACTACCTCAGGTTGTGGTATACCTTCTGCACATCTTCGTCCTGCTCCAGCTTATCAATCAATTCAAGCACATCTTTGGCCTGTTCTTCATCAAGCTCAACTGTAGTGGTAGGTATACGGGTAAGTTCTGCTGTAATTACCTCAATCTTTTTGTCTTCAAGAGCCTTAGTCATGTTGCCAAACTCTTCGAAAGGGGTGCGTAATACAATGTTTCCTTCGCTGTCTTCCCCAATTTCTTCCAGTCCAAAATCTATCAATTCAAGCTCAAGGTCTTCCATGTTAAGGCCTTCGCTCTTTATTTTAAATTCGCCCAGGTGGTTAAAAAGAAAATTAACTGAACCACTGTTGCCCAGGCTGCCGTCACCCTTTCTAAAATGCATTCTAACATTTGCCACCGTACGGGTAGGGTTGTCTGTAGCTGTTTCAACCAAAACCGCTACACCATGCGGCGCATACCCTTCGTAAACAATTTCCTCATAGTTGGTCATGTCTTTTCCCATAGACCTTTTAATGGCTGCTTCTACACGGTCTTTAGGCATGCCTACACCCTTGGCGTTGGCAAAACACCTGCGGAGTGCAGGGTTTGTTGCCGGTTCGGGGCCACCGGCTTTAACGGCTATAACAATCTCTTTACCAATACGTGTAAACTGCTTGGCCATTCTATCCCAGCGGGCAAACATGGTAGCCTTTCTAACTTCAAATATGCGACCCATAGTAAAATCGTTAATTGTTTAATTGTGTTTTTAGACGGTTGCAAAAGTAAGGATTAAAGGAAAACGATGACTTTACCAGGGTGCATCCCTAATTGTCGCACCTCACTGGGGACCCGTTGGCGGTGAGGCGGCCCCCCACCGCCCGC
>JAJAYD010000205.1 GCA_026786345.1 Chitinophagaceae bacterium | reverse complement strand
CTCTTGTACGGTTTGTAATTTTATTCAGCCTTTTTTTATCATGATCTGATGTTCAGCATTGATTGTACCAAATAGCGGATAATCATTAAAGTTTTAAGATAAGATACCAAAGCCAAATGCGTAAAATGCAGCCCGAACCAAAGACCAGCCGCGTACCGCTGTCGATGCTTACAATTTCCAGCCCTGCTTTTGGCAATACCTGTGTTGTGTGTTCGCCCTGGGCACTTTTCTAACGAGGCAGTCCGCCAAATAGGGCAGCAACTTTCCAAATAACAAGGTAGTAAGTCAAGTCTGGCCGTAAAAGTTACCAACAGACCTGCCGGCTAAATCCAAAATCTCTTTTTCTCCTTGTTAGCGATTGCTCCACCTGGCGTGGCCTAAATTCGTTCTCTACATTTTCTGCCGCAGTCGACCAGGCAAATAATGCCAGCCGCTTAATTTGTCCGGCGACAGGTGCTTTCCTTTGTAAAACCAGTCTGGGCTTTGACGGTTAAAAGTCATTCTACCTTGCAGTCCACAAGTGGCGTAAATGCTGTGTGTTGCCTAACCAGCCGCGTAAGTAAAGTCCGGCGAAATGTAGTCAAAAGTCGTTCTGCAATTTGTCCACCCGTTAGCCACTATAACAAAACCAGTCTTCGAAAAATCCGCGGTCATTTTCGAGGTAAAAACATGCACAAACCTTGCAATATAAGTAAACGTAAAATAAGGTGACACACAACGGACACGGCGTTGTGGCTGTATTCTGTGTTCCGTCTGCCCACAACTAAAGCCGATTAAAGATATAATGTTTAATGGTTTCTACTGTTGCTGAATTTATAACATCAAGCTGGAACTGCCGATGGATAGCGAACTGCTGCTGATTGCTCCAACGTCCTGCCGCCATAATGCCAAGTCTATATTGTTAGTGGCAGGCTTTTTTTGTTGTTCGTTCTGCTTGCTAAATGATAAAGAAAACTTTAAACTTTTTTTTCAACTTTCATAAACCCATTTACCTCCCGTCATCGTTCGTTCAATGGGGATGGTAATTAAAGTTGAAGGGTTTTCTTTCAAAGGATTACGACCAAGTACTACGAGGTCGGCAAGTTTTCCTGCTTCTAATGAACCTTTAATCTTTTCTTCAAAAGAAGCATACGCACCATTAGTTGTACCAATTTTTATCGCTTCTTCCACTGTTACTTTTTGGTTCGCGCCCCAAACATTCCCTTTCATATCAGTTCTTGTAACACTTGATTGCAAAAACATCATTGGCTCGAAAGGACCAGGGGGATAATCAGATCCCATCGTTGGACGAATGCCAGCATCAAGAAAACTTCTCAATGCAAACATATTTTTCAATCGTTCTTCACCATAAGCTTTCATTTTCTCACCATGATAATAAACATAGGTAGAGAAAGGCATTGGGATAACACCCAATCCTTTCATCCTTTGAATAAGGCTATCATTTATCATCGTACAATGTTCAATTCTGAACCTCGGGTCTTTCTTAGGATTTTCCTTATGAAGCCTTTCATATAATTTGAGTGTAAGGTCTATGCCTACATCACCATTGGCATGAATACCAATTTGCCAACCTGCATCGTATGCTTTTTTTGCATACGGATACATTTGTTCATCATCCATAACTATAATACCGTAGTCATTTGGGCGGTCTGTGTAAGGTTGCGATAATCTGGCGGTACGTTCAGAAATAGAACCATCACAAGTAATTTTCATAGCCCCAATCTTCACCCACTCATTTCCCATGCCTGTTCTTACACCTGCAGCAATCATTTTATCTATATGCTTATATGAAATCATACTATAAATACGGGTATGTAAGTCGCCAGCTTCATAAGCATCCTCGTAAGCCTGTAAATAATCAGGAGTTCCATAAGCTTCGGTGGCAGAGGTAATACCTGCCTTTGCCATCATCTTAGAAATTAGCTTTACGCCTTCCTGTCTTTCAATACGGGTATCCACATCAGGAATGATTTTGTCAAAAAAATCGGCCGCAGCTTCTTTTACACAGCCTGTTAATTTATTATCAGATGTTTTCTCAAATTCACCACCCTTTGGGTTAGGAGTTGATTCGTCAATGTTTGCCATTCTAAAGGCAAGTGAATTACAATAATAGGTATGTCCCCCACGATGTGTTATTCTTACTGGATGTTCGGGAGCAGCATCGTCTAAGTCTATCATATTAATTTTGCGACCTTCATTTGTTTTGGTGTCATCATATTTAAATCCTTCGACCCAATTACCTTTAGGCGTAATAGCTGCTCTTTGCCTGATAGCTTCTTTAATTTCTTTAATGGAACGCAAATCGCAGTCCACCATTTTTAAATGTTTGGTACCAGAGTAGGCAGGATGTGTATGTGCATCTATAAAGCCGGGTAGAACTGTTTTATACCCTAAATCAATTTTTTTTGTTCTGGCAGTTGCTGATCTTAATATCTCACTATTGTTTCCAACTGCTATTAACCTACCATCTGCAATGGCTAATGCCTGTGCTGTAGGTTCTTTGGGATTAATGGTGAAGATATTTCCGTTGTATAAAATAATTCCAGGCTCTATTTTACCAAATGATAATAATGGAATAGCAGCAGCAAAAATCCCAAGGAATTCTCTTCTTGAGCGTGGTTGATTATTTGTTTGATTCATCTTGATGTCTAATGTTTTTTATTCCTGAACCGGCGAAAGCATTTCAGGCAACGTTGAGTATTTGCGAAGGCAGGGAATTCATTGCTCGTCTGCCTGGTACAAATGCCCAATTGAAAATATAAAGTTGAAGTTAACAATTAAAAGCCAAATTTATTATGTCGAGCCCGAACCGCTGCTGATAGTACCACATAGCTGATGTTACATTGTCAAGCCCTGCTTTTGCAAATACTTTTGTTGGCTGTAGTTTATCAAGTCGCTTTTCACCTATTTGCTTTCTCCTTCAATAATACTGAAAGGAGACATAGTTGGTATAATTCGGGTTAATTTTAGTCCTGCTTTGTCAAACAATTCTGCGTATTCCTTTTCTGTTCGTTCACATCCAGGTAAATATTGTAACATCTGTAAATCGAGAAATTTTGCAGGAGACGGCTCATTCCCTTCAGGTACTACCATTTCTACCACCAATATTTTACCACCATCTGTCATAGCTTTTCTACAATTTTGAAGAAGGGTAATACATTGTTCATCATTCCAATCGTGAATAATATGTTTCATAATGTAAGCATCACCACCTGCAGGTACCGAAGTGAAAAAATCTCCCCCTACAGTTTTGCATTGGTCTGTAACTCCATGCTCCTTTAAAAGCTTTTCTGCTTCGGCAACAATAGCAGGCGTGTCATACAATACTCCTTTTAAGTTGCCATATTTTGCAAGGATAGAAGCCAATAAAAATCCATGCCCGCCACCTGCATCTACCAATTTTGAAATGGAAGAAAAGTCATAAGCATTCACCACTGCAACACTTGAAAAAGCACTGTTGCTGGTCATGGCATCATTAAAAACTTTTCCAGCTTTCTCATTGCTCCAGAAATAATCAAAAGAAGATTTGCCATGTACTTTGTCAAAAGATGGCTTGCCTGTTTTAACACTATAAGGAAGTTCTGCCCATGTCTGAAATTGCCAATCGCAGGTTATCATTTCAGCAAAAGCACGTAAACTCCCTTGTGCATCGCTAAGCAATGGTTCGGCTAATGGGGTTAATGAAAACTTTTTTTCATTGTCTTCAGAATATACACCAATACTGGCACAAGCACGTAGCACCCGATAAAGAGAACGGGCATGAACTCCAGTTTGTCGGGCTAATTCGTCCGCTGTTTTTGCGCCATCTTTTAATAAGTCAGCAATACGCAGTTCTGCGGAAACACCTATTGCACGTGATGCAGCAAAGCCAAAAAGCATTTGCATTAATTGAACGGGAGGAGGAACTTCTTGTGTCATAATGGTTTGTTTAATAAATGAGTAAAATATTCTAAAATATTGCGATAATGAAGTGTCACCAAATTACAGCCAACGATCGAGTATTGGCGATGGCAGGGCTTCCGAGTTCCTTCCGCCGATACCGATGTTGATTTTTATTGTTTTGCCGAAGATAAGATTTACAGCCAAATTTATAACTTCCCGCCGGAGCCGAAGCTGAACAAAGATTTGCAGCCGGGTGCTTAATTTCCCGCCCTGCTATTGCCAATACTTTTGTTACATGCCGTTTTCATTGTCGCACCAAAAGCTGCTTGCGTGGCGTAAAGTAAACTGTCCCAACAAAACGCTCTTCAAAAAAGGTTACGTACACTTTCAAAATAGCGT
>JAJAYD010000204.1 GCA_026786345.1 Chitinophagaceae bacterium | reverse complement strand
GCGTTATACCCATGGGTTACGGAAGTAGATGCCAATGTACTGGCAGAAAAATTAAGAACGATAAAAAGCAATAAGCTTCAGGTTTATTTTGAATATCTGCCGCTGTAAGATTACGCCACCGTTGGGCACCAGGCCTTATACAATGCCTTCAGATTATTGTACGCTAAAAAAGAATACAGGAAAATAACGAATAGGTAAATAGTGAACTCCACATTCTTCATGGCACGGCTTTATGTTGGTAGCTTACCTTAAAAGTGGGTTGTTGGTAACTGCAATTATTAATGCGGAAACGATAAACTGCAAAGAGGCCATCTTTTCAGACAGCCTCTTTTTATATCTAATCGCATCGTCTCTACTGCCACCCACCTCCCAGGTTACGGAAGATGTTGACCACGGTATTCAATTGGTCTTTCTTTGTTTCTACTAATTCCAGCCTTGCTTCAAGCGCATCTCTTTGTGTCATTAGCACTTCAAAATAATCGGCACGTGCAGACCTGAACAGGTCGTTGGCAATGTTGGTTGACAGGTTAAGCGCATCAACCTGCTTCAATTTTAAATCATAACTCTTGCCCAGGTTATCAATCTTCGAAAGCTGTGTAACAACATCTAAATATGCATTTAAAATACTTCGCTCGTAGTTGTACAACGCCTGCAATTGCCTTGCATTGGCATTGGCAAATTCGGCTTTAATTGCCATGCGGTTTATTAATGGTCCTGCAATATCGCCGGCCAGCGAAAACAAAATTGATTCAGGCAACTTTACCAGGTAAGAAGGCTTAAATGCCTGCAATCCAAGGGCAGCAGAAATACCTAAGGAGGGATAAAATTCGGCACGGGCCACCTTCACATCTAATTTGGCAGCAGCCAGGTTTAATTCGGCCTGCCGTATGTCGGGGCGGTTTACCAATAGTTGCGAAGGAAGACCTGTGCTGATTACCTGGGGAATGAGCGACAAGAAGGCGCTTTTATTCCTCACTACCGGTTGTGGGTAGCGGGCCAGCAACAAGTTAATCCTGTTCTCCGTTTCTTTTATGTTTTGAAGAATTGCAAACTCCAGGCTCTGGGATTTTAAAACCTCTGCCTGAAATTTTTGAACAGCCAGTTCAGTTACCCTCGCTGCTTCTTTCTGAACTTTTACTATATCCAGGGCATTTTTTTGCAGGTTTATATTTTGTCTCACAATATCCAATTGTGTATCCAGGGCCAGCAACTCATAATACGAGTTGGCTACCTCAGCAACCAGGTTGGTTAAAACAAAATTTTTGCCTTCAAGGGTTGCTAAATAGCGGGTAACTGCCGCTTGTTTGGCAGTATGCAGTTTGTTCCAGATGTCAACCTCCCAGTTGGCGTAGAAGGCTCCGCCAAAATTCGTCAGTACATCCGGAACTCCCTTGCCGGGTTTTATATCTGTAGAGGCATCGCCTGCTCCCTGGCTGGTATACCGTCCCACTTTTTCAACACCTAAACCTGCCCTTGCACCGACCGTCGGTAATAAAGGCGCCTGCCTTATGCGTATATCATTCTTAGCCATTTCAATTTCCTGCAAAGTAATCAGCAGTTCCTGGTTGTTTGTTAAGGCTGTATCAATCAGGTTTACCAGGTTTTGATCGGTAAAAAAAGTGCGCCATTGAATGCCTGTCATTGCCACTGAATCCATGCCTGCCTCATAAAAACCAGGAACCGGTTTGCTTTCGGTCGATTGCACAATAGCGGGAACTTTGCAACCTGCACCGGCCAGGCAAATACCTAACAGGCCAATACAGGTATATCTTTTTAGTTTAAACATATTCCTCAACTTTTTCAACGTGATTATCAAATTTTTCTGTTAATGGATTTTCAACTTCGTCTGCTACGAGTATGTTTTTCTCTGAAATCTTAGCGAATATGTAGTACAGTCCGGGTATGATTATTACGCCGAACACAGTGCCAAACAACATACCGCCGGCGGCAGCTGTACCAATGGTGCGGTTGCCAATAGCTCCGGGGCCCGATGCAAAAACCAGGGGTATCAAACCCGCTATAAAAGCAAAAGACGTCATAAGTATTGGGCGAAACCTTACCACCGCAGCCTCCACTGCGGCCTTAAATACTGAAGCGCCTGACCGGTGTTTCTGAACGGCGAACTCTACAATCAATACGGCATTCTTGCCAAGTAAACCTATAAGCATTACCATGGCTACCTGCGCATAAATGTTGTTCTCAAGTCCCAGCACTTTTAACAGCAGAAAAGCTCCAAAAATTCCCGTAGGAAGAGATAGAATAACCGGGAAAGGAAGTAAAAAACTTTCGTACTGCGCTGCTAGTAGCAGGTATACAAAACCTAAGCATATAAGAAAGATGAAAATGGCTTCATTACCACGGGCAACCTCATCTGCAGAAATACCAGCCCAATCAATAGCAAATCCCCTGGGTAAACTCTTTTTAGCAACTTCAGTAACGGCATTAATTGCCGAGCCACTACTAAAACCCGGTGCAGCAGCACCACTGATCTCCGATGCATTGTACATGTTATGCCGGGTGATCTCCGATAAGCCGTACACTTTTTCCATCTTCATAAAAGCGGAAAAGGGAACCATTTCATCATGATCGTTCTTCACGTATAACTTAAGGATGTCTTCGGGCAACGCACGGTACTCGGGCGAGGCTTGCACCATCACCTTGTACTGTCGTCCATATTTAATAAAACTTGTTTCGTAATTACTGCCTATTAGTGTAGACAGGGTAGTCATAGCATTTTCGATGGTAACGCCTTTTTGCTGGGCAATGTCGTTATCTATACGCAGCATATACTGCGGAAAGCTGGCGCTATAAAAGGTAAAAACCGATGCCAGTTCTTTACGTTTGCTTAAGGCAGCTACAAAATCTTTACTGGCAGTTTCCATCTTCTTAAAGTCACCATTACCGCCCTTATCCAATAAACGCAATTCAAAACCACCCGCCGCTCCATAACCCGGCACGGCTGGCGGTTGAAAGAATTCGATGGTAGCGCCTGATATGCCTTTGGATTTTTCCTCCAGTTCGGTCATTACTTCCTGTACCGAATGTTTGCGGTCGTCCCAGCTTTTTAGGTTTATCAAACAGGTTCCGGTGTTGGCGCCGGTTCCTTCGGTAAGTATCTCGTAACCTGCGAGAGAAGAAACTGATTGTACATCTTCTATTCCTTCTGCAATTTTTTGCAGTTTTTCTGAAACCTGGTTGGTTCGTTCCAGTGATGAACCCGGTGGGGTTTGAATAACGGCATAGAACATTCCCTGGTCTTCGTTGGGGATAAAGCCCGAAGGAAGATTGCTGCTTAGTAACCACGTACCGGCGCAGAAAGCTATCAGCATACCAAACGTAACTACTCTACGGTTAACAATTACCCGCAGTACGCGTTGGTACCTTGCTGTAAGCCGGTTGAACCAATTATTAAAACCGGCGAGTATTTTATCGGGAAAGTTTTTCTTTTTAATTTTTCCATGATTATTCTTTAGCATGATGGCACAGAGGGCCGGTGTAAGCGTGAGCGCTACCACCCCCGAAAGAATAATGGCAGTCGCCATGGTAATGGAAAATTGCCGGTAGAAAATGCCCACCGGGCCCGACATGAACGCCACAGGAATAAAAACCGAAGCCATTACAAAAGTGATGGCGATGATAGCGCCACTTATCTCATGCATAGCTTCTTCGGTAGCCAGCAAGGGCGAAAGATGTTTGGTTTCCATTTTGGCATGCACGGCTTCAATTACCACAATGGCATTATCCACCACAATACCAATGGCAAGCACCAATGCAAAAAGGGTAATCAGGTTGAGTGTAATACCAAAAAACTGCATGAACATAAACGTACCTACAAGTGATACCGGTACGGCAATGGCGGGAATGAGTGTTGAACGCCAATCGCCCAGGAAAAGAAATACTACCAGGCCAACCAAAATAAAGGCTTCCACCAATGTATGAATCACTTTTTCAATGGAGGCATCCAGGAACTTGGATACGTCGTAACTGATCTCATAATCCAACCCTTCGGGAAACGACGTGGATTTAATCTCCCTGAGTTTGGCCTTTACATCTTCGATAACCTGGCTGGCATTACTGCCGTACGACTGCTTTAATACAATGGCAGCAGAGGATTTACCATTCAGGTTCGAATAAATGTCGTACATCGAACTTCCAAATTCAATCTCAGCCACATCTTTAAGGCGCAGCATTTCACCTTGTTTATTCGATCTTAAAACGATGTTTTCGTAACCTTCTTTATCACTGAATCTTCCGGGATATTTTAATACATATTCAAAGGCCTGCGATCTTTTACCGGAGCTTTCGCCCGTTTTACCCGGCGAGGCTTCAAGGCTTTGCTCGTCCAGTGCTTTCATAACCTCGTCGGCCGAAATTTTATAGGCCAGCATGCGGTCAGGTTTTAGCCAGATACGCATAGCATATTCGCGGTTACCCAAAATGTCGGCAAAACCTACTCCATTAACCCTCTTTAACTCCGACAGCAGGTTGATGTCGGCAAAGTTGAAAAGGAACTTCTGGTCCAGTTTGGGATCTTTACTGTACAGATTAATGTACATAAGCATGTTCGACTCTTCACGTGTAATCTTTACGCCTTCTCTTACCACCAGCGGGGGCAGTTTGTTTACTACCGAAGCCACCCTGTTCTGTACGTTTACCGCTGCTAAATTGGGGTCGGTTCCCAGGTTAAACACCACCTGAATGGTCGCTTCACCATCGTTACCCGCATCCGAGGACATGTACTTCATTCCGGGTATACCGTTAATGGCTCTTTCAAGGGGAATGAGTACGGATTTGGTCATTAACTCGCCATTGGCACCGGGGTATTCTGCCGTTACGTTCACCTTAGGCGGAGAGATAGAAGGAAACTGGGTTACCGGCAACTTGGTCATAGCCAGGGCACCCAGGAAAACTATAATGAGCGATATGACGATTGACAGGACTGGCCTGTGTATAAATTTTTTAAACATTTTATTTGTGTTTAGATGAACTGCTATTCAGCTTTCAATCGCAATTGGGCAACAACCTGCCTGGGTGCTATGTAAGCAGCCATGATCTTATTATCGTCTTTTACATTTTGTACACCTTCCAAAAGTATTTGGTCGTTTTCAGCAAGGCCGCTGCTAACAATGTACAAGTCGGGCATTTGAGCACTTACGGTTATGTTTCTAGACTTTACCAAACCGTTTTTGTCAACCACGAAAACGTATTTTTTGTCCTGAATTTCGTAGGTGGCCTTCTGCGGAATAACCAAAGCGTTGTGCAATGGAACTGTCATTAACACCTTACCGGTTTCTCCATTTTTTAATAACTTGTCAGGGTTAGGAAATCTTGCACGAAAGGCAATATTTCCGGTCTCGCTGTTAAATTCACTTTCTATAGTTTCCACATCGCCCTGGTAATGCAGGGGCAGGTTGTTTGCTAAAAGCAGGTTTACTTTAGTGCTGCCGCGATTTTTTATATTGGTTTGATAGTCCAGGTAATCAGGCTCGGAAACGTTGAAGTACGCAAACATCTGGCTGTTGTCTGACAGGCTGGTTAGTAATTGCCCCTCATCAACAAGGCTTCCCAGTTTTAAGGGAATACGGTCAATGGTACCATCGAACGGTGCACGGATTTCAGTAAATGACAAGTGAATTCTTGCCAATTTTAATTCGGCATTAACTGCATCAAGTTTGGCCTGCGACATGGAGAGTTCATTTTTAGAAACCACGTTTTTGTCGGCCAGCAATTTGGTGTTTTGTAACTCTATACCCGCAACTTTGCTTTCGGCCACAGCCTTTAAAACTTCGGCTTCATACATGGTGGGCATGATGCGAAACAGCAGTTGACCCTTTTTGACAAAGCGGCCTTCATCTACATAAATATTTTGCAGATAGCCTTTTTCCAGTGCCCTGATTTCGATGTTTCGTACAGAGCGAATCTGCGAGACAAATTCCTTGGCAAAAGAAGTATCAACTTTTAAAGGAGTAGTTACAGCATACTTAACTATTTCTTCTTTTACTTCTTTTTTCGACTTGCAGCTTGTGTTGCACAATATGGCACACATGCCCAAAAACATTACAATTCTGTTCATATTATTAAAAGGTATTAAAAAGATGGAGGAGCCGGAATCAATGATCCCATGAGGTGTTATAACACCAGTTACCGGGGTAAAAAGTCAATCGTTTAAAGGAAGAAGATGTTTAATAAATCCGCTAACTATTCATATGGTATACGTGCGGTACTGGGAGTAAGGCAACTTAAATTCTTAATGATCTTTGCTCGAGATACAAACAAGAGCCTGAAAATGCGGGGAGATTGTAAGTGGAGATTCGGTCAGCAGGATTGTTGCCGGAATAACTTGAGACGAAGGCGTAAAAGAATGTTGAAATGCTGATGGTTTGCGAGTTGGACTTACGGATGAGATCGTCCTTCTCATCATCTTTATCCTCAACAAAAACTACCAGGTCCTTTTGTTTTTCAGAACCGGAATTGTTGGATTGAAGTATAGCCTGCTGATTAATTTCTGAGCCTGCTTGTTGTATTTTTTTAATGGATGTTTGACCCGATACCTGGTTTTTAACCATGGAAGCACCTGCATGGGCCTTTTCGTTTCCACCGGTAAGCAGAAAAACAATAAGCAGAAAAAATGTAAAAGTGGATTTCATTTCGGGCACCAAAAATAACCTAACAAACCCAGAGCGCTTGAAGTGGTTTGCTTAAAAAATGATAAAATATGTTATGCAAACGTTGTTATTAGGTGATTAGTGTACAGTTATGGCATTTAACAATTAGTTTTTGAAGAAAGTCCATATCACCCGGTCACTTCGTTAAAATAATAAAATCTTTTGCAGGATCCATAGCAAAATATATAGAAGTTAAGCCCCGGAAGCAGCTACCGAATGATAACAACCATTATAATGAGTTCTGATTTTTTTACAGCCATCAAAACTTCAACTGCTTTTCCGTTAAATACTTCCAATACCTGCGGGGAACATGCTGCAGGTGAAGTTTGGTATTTTTTCGGGCTTCTATATTAATGCTTTTAAAGTAAGATTGCCACAGCTTTTGATAGAGTTCTTCCTGTTCATCTAATTGCGTTTCGGCCTCGTTCACACTACTGCCGGTTGTACTACAATCTATGGTTATTTCTGAGCAGATAACGCCATCATAGTGGATGCCATATTTCCGTCGTGTATCGTAAATAATCCATTTTTGGTCGGCATACCTACTTTTAAAATGCGTAATAATCAGGGGCAACACATTAAAGTCCGGTTCAATAATGGCATAGAACATTCCATCTTTTGTTTTTTGAAAACGGATAAATGCTTCCATGCGGTGCTTTTCTCTCCTAACTTTTTTTACGGTCTCCCCAATAGTTATAACTGCCGGATGGCTGAAGTCTTTTTCAACAGATATTTTATTGCTAAACACATACTGTATAAATTGAAGCAGAGTATTTTCAATGCCTGTTTTTTCCGACAGAAAAGCACGGTAAATATCAAGCAATGTTTCCCTGGAGACTTTTTGTTTTAATCCCTTTAATACACGTTCACTATGTTCTTTATGGTGGTGTACGTTGTGCACCTGTTCAAAAATGTTTCCTTTAAATTGGTCTTTTGTGCAAATATCAACCAGCGAAAATTTATAATCGTACACATCGAAAACGGCACACAAAAACCCCTGGTAACTTCCATCGTACAAAACTGTTTGCATATTAAAACAACGATAACTGGGGTGAGGAGTTAGCAGCATACTTGCTGTTGCCAGCGGAAAGAATGAAGTTTTTTATTTGCTGTGGTGAGTAATCTTTTCGCTGCCAGTCATCTATTTTTAAGTTGACAAAATATTGTGCCCTGTTGGCGGCTATATTAAACTTTTTAAGGTGGTCCCACGTTAGCCGGGTAAATTTTCGGGCCTCAAAAATTTTATAAGCCGATTTTAAACCAATACCCGGAATGCGTTTAATAATGTTTACATCAGCCTTATTAATATCAACCGGAAACTGGTGCAGGTTCTTCAAAGCCCAATTCAATTTAGGGTCAATTTGCATATCCAAAAACGGATCTTCTGCCGAAACAATTTCATCCACATTATAACCATAAAAACGCATCAGCCAATCGGCCTGGTATAGCCGGTTTTCCCTAACCATAGGTACCGGCGTGCCAAATGCCGGTAAACGATTGTCGTTGCTAATGGGCACATAGCCTGAATAGTATACCCGCTTTAAATTGAAGTGTTTGTAGAAGCCATCAGATAATTTTAAAATCTGCCAATCGCTTTCGGGTGTGGCACCTATAACCATTTGTGTGCTCTGACCGGCGGGTACAAAAAGTGGTTTCTTAACTTTCAATTGTTTTTCTGCCCGGTTTGCAATGATGGCATTTTTTATGAAAGTCATGGGCCTGATCATGTCTTCACGTTTCTTATCAGGCGCCAATAGTTTTAAACTTTTTTCCGTAGGCATTTCAATGTTCATGCTCAGGCGGTCTGCGTATTTTCCTGCTTCGGTAAGCAATTCATCAGAAGCGCCGGGTATAGATTTAAGATGAATGTAACCGTTGAAGTTTTCCTCCAGCCTTAGCTTTTTTGCTATCCTTACCAAGCGCTCCATAGTGTAATCGGCATTGCTAAAAATACCCGAGCTTAAAAACAAGCCTTCAATATAATTGCGGCGATAAAAATTGATGGTAAGGTCCACCACTTCCTGAACAGTAAAAGCTGCCCGCTTAACATCATTGCTTTTGCGGCTAACGCAATAGGCACAATCAAATATGCAATGGTTGGTTAATAAGATTTTCAAGAGAGACACACATCTTCCATCTGCGGTATAGGTGTGGCAGATGCCCATTCCTTCAGCATTGCCTAAACCCTTTGTATCATTTTTACGTTTGCTTCCTGAAGACGAGCAGGAGACATCGTATTTGGCAGCGTCGGCAAGTATATTGAGTTTTTCCAGGATGCGATCATTCATTGGTGCAAAATACTAAATAAATTAGTATCTGTTGCTAATGTTTTACTAAACGGGTGCTTCCCAAATTAAATTATCGCTGTTGGTCAGGCGACCAACAGAGGCGCAAAATTAGTATCAGTTACTAATGCTTTACTAAACCTACGCTACCGGGCATTCAGGGAGATGTACTTTTTAATAGTTCGAACATTTACCCACCACAGCACTACTACAATAGAAAGTGCTGCAATTACAGTGTACATAGATATCCATGGATTTACCAACATGTTTTGGGTTGCCAATTCTTTTTGCACCCACCTTTGCAATACTGCAATATTAAGCAGGCATGCAAATGTGATTACCAGGTTTAGGGGTAAAAATTGTTTTAAGAGAAATTGCTGTAGTTGTTTGGGCGAAGCACCCAATGTAACCAGTAAGCCAATTTCTTTTTTGGTGGATGAAATGGTAAGCTGGATGAACAATGATAAAACCAACAATGCAAACATCAGCATGATAGCACCGGTAATCCATGAAGCACTAACTACAGCATTTACAATTTGACGGTATTTGCTAAAGCGGGTTTTGTCTGCATTTGTAACCAAATCATTTTCTTTTAGATACTGAACCAGAGCCGGATTACCAGGGTCTTTGGTTCTAATAACCACCCGCGAAGTTTCGCCTGCTTGTTGAAACCCAAATTGCCTGTTTGCCCAATCCAAAAAATTCTGTGGTACCAAAACGGAGGATATTCGGTCGCTAAAGCCAACTACCCTGCCGGTGTAAGGAATAATCTGTCCATTGCGGTGAATATTGATGACAACAGGTAGAGCCATTACCATCGACTGGGTTAACTGTATCAGGTTTTGTGATGGGGCAAATCCAAAATTGTACAGGTCTAAAAACTGGTTGGGTATAATCATGGGAATGTTGGTAGAACCTTCCTTCCAGGTCCAGTCGTCGCTTTGCACATCAATAAACTCGTTGGGCACACTTTCAAAAAACAAGTCAGTATAAAAAGGAAAACGTTCGCTGGGGCTTTGTGCCGAAACTTTAAAACGACTGCTGGTAAGCTGGCCAATGGTCTCCACGAAAAACTGGCTTTTTAATTTATTGATGTCTTGATCAGAAAGCGTGTTGGAAGTATTGTTGCCGTCAATTTTTTTATTGATGACCAAAAAATTAGCAATGCTATCCTGGTTGCTTGCACCATATAATAACTCATGATAATTTGCCTGTATTTGTACGGCGGATAAAATAAGCAGTAAGGCTATTGAAAGACCTGCAGCGGCTGCTACAAAGCGCCATTTGCCTACGCCGGTACTTATTATTTTTTTCAGTATCTGTTGTAACATGAATGCTTTTGGATAAACGATTGTCTTGCCCTGCCGGCTATAATTGATAACGTTTGGTGTAGTTAAAATGCGTGTCCGCCTCAAGGTCGGTAATCAACAGGCCGGCTTGTCTTTTATTACATTCTTCGGCAATAAGGCTGGCAGCCTTTTCAATATTCTCACGATCGAGGTGACTAAATGGTTCGTCCATTAAGAGCCAGTTAAAAGGCTGAACCAAAGCACGGACAATGGCAATTCGTTGTTGTTCGCCATAACTGCATACTCCTGCTTTTTGGTGTAGTATGTGCGATATTCCTAAACGGCTTGCCATTTCATCAATAACTGAAGCATCGTATATGGGTGCAGTCAAAACCCTCTTCAATTCTATGTTCTCCCGGGCAGTAAGGTTTTCAAACAGCCGTAAGTCCTGAAAAATGATGCTGATCTTTTTCTGCCTTGTATCTGCCAGTTCGCCATTCTTTATTTCGGTCAGAGGTTTTGCATCATACAAAACCTGCCCTTCGTAATCGTGTCGTAGTTTATAAATTAAGTGGATGAGGGTTGTTTTACCGGTACCACTCGGTGCCTGGATTTG
This sequence comes from Chitinophagaceae bacterium, assembly GCA_026786345.1. Lineage (GTDB taxonomy): Bacteria > Bacteroidota > Bacteroidia > Chitinophagales > Chitinophagaceae > Segetibacter. The sequence continues at coordinate 5,173 of JAJAYD010000204.1, read as the reverse complement.
TATTTTTTCTCCCTGGCTAAACAATACTTTGGTATTCCAAACAGCCGAGGTTCGTTTGCTAAATTTCTCTTTCAGCGGTATAGGTACCAGGTTTTCAAGAACAATCTCCATATTAAATCAATTAACAACAACGCTGTTTTTGTGGGTTGGTGAGCAAACTCAAAAACCTTTATTAAACCAAAAAAATCAGTAACCTAAAAAACTCTAAAAATCATTTTTTAAATACCAACTGAGGGTTTTCATAGCCCGCCCTAACGCACCAAATTAATAATTCGTTTTTTTCCAACCTTCGTGCGGGCAGGCTGCATCCTCCGCAGTAGCGGAGCACTTTATCTGAAGTAAATAGGGCATCTTCAGTTTTAAATTTAAATTTTCAAATTAAACGCAAACAGCTTCTAAGGGAACACTTTAGTTTTCCAGTAGTACATCAGATACAGTAATCTTTTTATCTCTTTTTGCAACTTCGCTGGCCTGCGCAAGAAAACTTAAAAAAGATACGAGGCTGTTTTCTTTCTCATTAACAAACCGCAACTCAAAATGGCCTGCTATAGCATCGCCATCAAAATTATTGCTATGTGCCTGAACATCTTTAAAAGTTGCTTTTGCATTATTGAGCATTTTATTGAAAGTGGAATCGGTTTGTTGCGGCTGATTCAGGCCATTCAGTACCGAGGCAATATCAAAATATGCGGCAGCCGATTTTCCGTTAAAAGGTTTCAGATCAATATTTTTAGAAGGGGCAGCAGACTTTAATTTGTAAGCCAGTAATAGCTGGTCGTCGGATGCAATGGTGATGCTTTCATTGTCAGCCAAACCAGTTAAGCCAAAACCTGAGGGATTGCCTTTTAGCCGGTACGTACCGTTTGTTTTTTCAAGCATTTCCATAAAGGCGAGCCTGTCCATTATTTTATGCATTTGCATGGTATCTCCAACGGGAACGGTAAAGATCATTTTGGCCACGGGCATGCTGAAAGGACCGGAACCATTTAAAGAATCTCTCTTACTTAGGCCAATGCCTGATACCACCACCGCTATATCTCCCTTAAAGGCTTTTAAGGCCTGCTCCAAAGTGTAGTCGGTGCCCATGAACTTGGTTATGTAGCCATCTGCAACAGCGCCCACTTCCATGTATTTGACTATTCCTGAAAAAATTTGAGGGTCGAAGGCAAACACCATAAATCCATTTATATCAGCAGCCGGGTATCGCTTAACAAGGTCAAGATTTACCTCGGGGCCCTTGTACTTTTTAAAAATGTTACTTAATGCTTTGCCACTGTACGATTTACTGTTGACAACCATTTTTCCCTCTTCGAAGTTTACTGTAACCGCTGTATAATTTCCTTCTGCCAATTCTTTCAATTTAGGTAAGGGAAAGGGTATAACCTCAATTGAAGAAGCTGGATTTGCCCAAAAAGAGAGGTCTGCCTTTTCTGCAGCGAGGTCTGTAAAGGACTTTAACGATGCAATAGATTCGCCTTCGGTACGTGTAAAACTTGCGGTCATTTCAGCCATTAATTCTTTGGTAAGATTGGCATCTGCCGGTGCCTTCATGTTGTAGGCTCCGGTAATGCTATCATACTCCATACCGCCCGTGTAAGCCCTGTTATAAAACATGGCAACAACCGACTGGTCGTTCCATGCTATCATTTTATCACCATCCCGGGTTACATAGCTGAAGTTTTTATCTTTTTTTACTTCAAGGGTTGCCTCTTTCGACTTAATGTATGTAGCCAACTGGTCGCTGCTTTTTATAGATGCAATGGCCGCAGTAATAGTATTGCCCATTGAAGAACCGGTTGAACCTGCTCCACCTTTTTGTACTACCCATACGTACATATTTTTCTCCAGGTCAATGCCCGATTTCTTTAATGCTGCCCATTCCTTTTTGCCTGCTTCAAGGGCAGTATCGTTGTTGCCAGACATGTTGGATATAATTTTTTCAAGCGAAGCCTGGCTTTTAACCAATTTGTCTTTTAACTGGTCGGCATTGACAGAAGCAACCAACGAGGCATTTTTAGAAATAAATTTTAATTGGGGAGGAACAGATTTTTTACATGATGCTACGAGGATGATACCTACAAGTGCCCACAGGCGCAAACGAACAAGATGTTTCATTTATGATGGTTTTTTGAAATAATGATTTGATATAAATTGAAAAAGCAAAATAAACCTAATTAAATCTCAACCATTTACCGCTTGAATAAGAGAAAAAATTATTAAATGGCTTAACCAAATTTTGTTCAACCCTACTGTACAAAGCAACGTATGTTATTGTCGGGCAACATTTTTGCAGGCGGTTATAGAAGATACCCGTTGCAGACAACTGTTTCTCCAGGTTTAAAATGATTAGTGACATGAATTGCAAACTATAATTTACATGATGATTGCTATACTTGGACTTGGCTTTTTTGTATTAGTGGCATTGCTATTTGTTGTTTATTTATTCTCGAAAAAAAAACCAAACAAGACATTAAAGGTGGGTGATTATGTAATGTTCAAGCCAAAGTATAAAAAACTATTTCCACAAGTACCAACCACGCATGCACTGGTAATAGAGAAGATAATTCGTAACGAAGCTGTAGTGGTATACATGACATTGAACGCTATTTCGAAAGAGACCATGCCATTGTACGTGCTTGCAAGAGCCAGTTGATTGTAAGAACGAAAAATGAGCGCAGATTGAACGCACCGCAGCATTTGACCAGGCAGACTAATTACCTCCTTTGTTTGTAACTGATTTTAACACTAGCCACACCAGCATTAATCATATTAAGTTTACGTGCGGCCTTTTTACTCAGATCTATAATTCGCCCGGCTACAAAAGGGCCGCGGTCATTTATCCTAACCTTTACAGTTTTGCCATTTGTAAGATTGGTAACCTTAACCCTGCTGCCAAACGGCAGGGATTTGTGTGCTGCTGTTCTTTTGTTTTGCCTGAAGATTTCGCCGCTGGCGGTTTGTCTGCCTTTGAATTTATCAGCATAAAAAGAGGCCTTACCACTCTCCGTAATTTTTAGACCGCAGGAGAAAATGGCCATTGAAGAAATAAGGAATATGAATGGCTTTAAAAATTTCATCACAGGCAATTTATAATGGGACAGGCTCTGGCAAATATTTTTTCCAGGCGTTGGTTTCGGCAGCCTGTTTTAAATGTTCATTTCTTTTGGCCAGCAACTTTTCCATGTATTCTTTCAGATAAATAAAGTTGAAAAATTGCCCGACAATACCAAGGGGAACTTCAAAATAAAAAAGGTCGATCATAATAGTACCATTAGAAACCTGCTTAAAATGATGCTCATGCCGCAAGCTTTTAAAATCTCCTGATACCATGCAGTCTTCAAAAAACTGGTAGGGTTTCATAGCGGTAATCAAGCTTACCAATGTTCTGTTTTTAAAAAGATGTCTTGCCTGCCAGGTAACCGTCTCATCCAAATTTATTAAGCCTGACATTACACCATCAACTGCGATTTCGTAGCTATGATTCATGCTCTCTGTATGAAAATCAATACTGCGACTAAGATCGAATACTCTTTTGACAGGAGCTTGTATAAAAGTGGTTAGATGAATAAGGGGCATTAGGAGCGTTATAAGGGTACAAAGGTTTGTGAAGCTGATGGATTGATTTTAGAAGCTGTTTAAATTTAATTTGAAACTTTGATTTTGAAACTGAAGATTCCATTTGTAGTTAAGAAGAAGTGATTGCGGCCCTTCGACAAGCTCCCCGGAAAACCGGGGCAGGCAGATAAACCGCCAGACCGATATGGAAACCTGCCTGTGAACGGTGGCAGGAATGAAGCTATGAAAAACTCTGGTTGGTATTTCAAAGCACAATTTTAAACAGATTCTAAGTGTTAAACGCTGAAAAAGATGTCTTTAAATTTTTAGCGATTAACAACGGTTTGGCTAAGCATTAAAGGGAAGCTTTACCACCTTTGCTTCCAAAAGCTTATCTCTTACTTTAATAAAAATTTGCATGTCGATTGATGAAAATTCTTTGCTTACATATCCAAGTCCTACAGCTTTACCTAATGATGGCGCTTGTGTACCGCTGGTAACTTCGCCTAACTTTTCACCGTCCTTATTACATATTTCGTAGCCATGCCTGGGAATGCCTTTCTCCACCATTTCAAAACCAACCAGCTTACGGGTAACGCCTGCTGCTTTTTGTTTTTCTATAATATCACGTGCAGTAAAATCTTTGGTAAACCGGGTAATCCATCCAAGACCCCCTTCAAGCGGAGAGGTAGTATCATCAATATCGTTTCCATACAGGCAATAACCCATTTCGAGCCTGAGGGTATCTCTTGCACCTAAGCCGATTGGTTTTAATCCCAGCGGTGTTCCAGCTTCAAAAATTGCATTCCAGATTTTTTCAGCAGCACCGTCAGTATCTTCAAAATAAACTTCAACACCGCCGCTACCGGTATAGCCTGTAGCGCTTATGATTACATTTTTTACACCTGCAAAAGTGCCCCGAACAAACGTGTAGTATTTAAGGTTGAGAATATCAATGTCAGTAAGGGGTTGCAAAATTCTTGTTGCGTTTGGTCCCTGAATAGCAAGCAGGCAGGTTTTATCGCTTATGTTATGCATCTCCGCATTCTCCGTATTGAAACTGCTGATCCAGTCCCAGTCTTTATCAATATTGCTGGCATTAACTACCAGCATGTAGCTGTTATTTTCTTCCAGGCAATACACAATTAAATCGTCAACAATACCACCCTGCCTGTTGGTTAAGCAACTGTATTGCGCCCTGCCTGCAGTAAGTTTTGAAGCATCGTTTGTGGTAACCTTTTGTATCAGGTCCAATGCGTGTGCACCCTTAATAATAAATTCGCCCATATGGCTTACATCAAAAATTCCGGCATTGTTTCTTACGGCAGCATGTTCGTCGTTTATACCGGTGTAACTAATGGGCATATTGTACCCTGCAAAAGCAGCCATTTTTGCACCCATTGCAATATGTTTTTCAGTAAAAGGCGTATTCTTCATGCTTTAAAATTTTGATAGGGGTTATAAAAACAGGCAGTTGTTAATTGAGGATTTTCAACGCCGGCAAAAATAGGAGAAAGGTATTGAACCACAGCGGGAGGGAGGGAGAAGTCGGAAGTCGAAAGTCGGAAGTCAATAGTAAAAAGTAAAACACGAACGTAGAAGGCGTAAGGCAACAGGC
>JAJAYD010000203.1 GCA_026786345.1 Chitinophagaceae bacterium | reverse complement strand
GGTTTGAACCACAAGAGTTGGGTGGTTACCTGCAGCAGTTTCACCACTCAACATTACTGCATCGGCTCCCTCCAAAACGGCATTGGCTACGTCGGTGGTTTCGCTTCTGTTTGGTTTAACCCTGTCTATCATGCTTTCCATCATTTGGGTAGCTACAATATCCGGCTTAGCCCTGTGTAAGCACTTACGAATAATATCTTTCTGAATTAAAGGCACTTTTTCAACCGGCATTTCAACGCCCAAATCACCGCGTGCAATCATGATAGCATCACTCTCCACAATAATGTCGCGGATGTTTGCAACGGCCTCCGGCTTTTCAATTTTAGCAATGATCTTAGTTTTGCTTTTGCGTTCGTCCAGTTTGCTACGTAGTATAACAATGTCTTTTACATTGCGTACAAAAGATAGGGCAACCCAATCCAATTGCTGGTCAATAATAAAATCAAGATCTGCAAGGTCCTTCTCAGTAAGTGCAGGTAAGCTTATTTTAGTGTCCGGCAGGTTGATGCCTTTTTTTGAAGATAAAATACCACCTAAAGTAACTTCAACTTTTACGTTACCATCTTTAGTAATATCTACCACTACCACCTCAAGTTTACCATCATCAATCATAATGGTATTTCCAATTTTAACATCACCTGCAAGGTTGGGATACGATACATATATGCGATCCAGGTTGCCAATACATTTTTCGTTTGTAAAAGTTAGTATATCGCCTATTACTACCGGAAGGGCATTGTTTTCAATTTCGCCTACACGCAGTTTTGGTCCCTGCAAGTCGCCTAATATTGAAATGTTATATGGTTCGGTAGAATTTATTTTTCTTATATGATCAATGATCAGGGCTTTATCTTCATGGCTGCCATGCGAAAAATTTAAGCGAAAAACATTGACACCTGCTCTTACAAGGTCAAGCAATTTATCGTACGTGTCACATGCCGGACCAACTGTAGCAACAATTTTTGTACGGTGTGTTGAGTGATCCAAACCGGCTTGATGATCCATATTTTTGTGAAAGTACTTTGTAAGATTTTTAGACATGATAATTCTTTGTGTTTCTGTTTACAGTTTACAAATATTTAAAGAAATAAATTGACAGGTATTGTAAGGATCGTTTAACTGGCGAGAATTTTTACAATTTTCATCCACTCAGGGTTGATGCGTTGTTTGGCCTTAACAGCTTTGTCCAAAGGTATGTAGTTCATTTTGTTATTTAGAATACCCACCATAACATTATGGCGGCCAACCATCAAACACTCTACGGCATGGTAGCCCATTCTGCTTGCTATCACACGGTCTATACAACTTGGTGAGCCACCCCTTTGAATATGTCCGAGAATACAAACCCTTGCATCAAGAGTGGGCATCCGTTCCTTTACAACTTTGGCTATTTCGTTGGCGCCAAACTCGTCGCCTTCAGCTACTACTACCAGGTTAACCAGTTTGCTTCGCTTTTCTTTTTCCATTAAAGAGCTAACAAGTTCCTCAATGTCTGTTTTAGTTTCTGGTATAAATATGTTTTCGGCGCCGGTGGCAATACCGCTGTGCAATGCAATGTAGCCGGCATCTCTACCCATTACCTCAACAATAAAAAGACGGTCATGGGCATCGGCAGTGTCTCTTATTTTATCAATAGCTTCTATGGCAGTATTTACTGCCGTATCAAAACCAATGGTAAAATCACTACCTGCAATGTCTTTATCAATAGTGCCGGGTATCCCTATACAGGGAATATCATATTCGTTGCTAAATCTTTGGGCTCCCCTAAAACTTCCGTCTCCACCTACCACCACCAATCCGTCAATTCCTCTTTTCTTTAGGTTGTCGTATGCTTTTTTTCTACCTTCTGCATCGTTAAACTCTTTGCTTCTGGCGGTTTTTAAAATGGTGCCTCCTCTTTGTATAATGTTAGCAACGCTTCTGCTTTCCATTCTAAATATATCGTCATCAATCATTCCGCTATATCCTCTCATAACTCCATAAACTTCAAGGCCATGATATATACCGGTTCTTACCACCGCCCTTACGGCAGCATTCATACCAGGTGCATCGCCACCTGATGTAAGCACACCTATTTTTGTTACTTTTTTCGTCATGTTAATGCAGTACTTCGGTTAAATTAAATTAGATGTTTTTGTTTTTAAACGTAACGTAATTCTGACACGAAGGCCAAAAGTAAGAATTTGAAGTTTAATACATAACTTATTAATGAAAGACTGAATTGATTTGATAAAATTCTAAATTTTTAACAGAGTAGGCAATATCTTATCAATAGTTTAGGTAGGTGCATGTCAAAATATAGCTATTTTTTGGTTGCCGGAAGAAGTGACTTTATGCAGCTCCGGTTGCCCGCCCGGCCAGCCGTTCGTAAGGGCCCGCCGGGAGGACATCCGTTCAGACAGGTGTCATTTTAATTCTGTTTTATCGAAACTCACTTCTACTGTATCTTTCTAAGGCGGCTTTTCTTAACCACTTTTCACAAATTGCAATGCGACAATTTAAAATATACCCGTTTATGCTGTTTAAGTTTTTTGCATTCTGATTATAAAGCATGTTCGAACGGGCAAAACACCCAAATGATGCAACAATAATCTTAAATGAAACAAAGCGATAATTTTTACGACCAATGAGCAAAATATTGATAACAGGTGCCAACGGATTTTTAGGACAGCATCTTACCATTGCACTAAGCAAAACCGAAAATGAAGTAGTAGCAACCAGCAGGGGAGCATGCAGATTACCAGAAGGAAAATATCAATACCGATCGGCAGAACTTACTAACAAAACTGAAGTTGAGCAATTGATCAACGAAGTAAACCCTGACATCATCATCCATACCGCAGCACTTAGCAAACCGGATGAATGCAATATAAACAGGGAGCTTTGTTTGAATGAAAACGTAGAAGCCACCAGGAACCTAATTACACACTCCAAAGCTTTCTTTATTTATGTTTCTACCGACTTTATTTTTGGAGAAGATGGACCCCATGCAGAAACCGCCTTGCCTGCGCCTCTTAACTTTTATGGCGAATCAAAGTTGATGGCTGAGAAGGTTGTTGAAGAAACGAATAAGCCTTATGCTATCGTCAGACCTGTTTTTATTTATGGGAAAGTTTGGCCCGGTATGCGACCAGGTTTTTTGCATTGGGTTAAATCGAATTTGGAGGCAGGTAAAAGAATTAAAGTAGTAAGCGACCAGCAGCGAACGCCCACTTACGTAAATGATATCTGCAAGGGAATAGTTTCGATCATCAATATGAAAGCCACTGGTGCTTTTCACCTGGCAGGTAAAGATATTTTATCGCCCTACCAAATGGCAGTTACCACGGCAGAAGTGTTGGGATTAGATACTTCTTTGATTGAAAATGTAACTTCAGAAACATTTCCTGAACCGGTAAAAAGGGCAAAGCGTTCGGGGCTGCTTATTGAAAGGGCAAGAACCATTTTAGGATATGAACCCGTAAGTTTTGCCGAAGGCGTAAAAGCCAGTTTTGAATAACCAACTGGCCGTTAATTTACCAGCAAAACGTTTACACTTCGTTGCAAAATATTGAAGGCTATTTCGGCCATTAAGTTTTCTTTATCCAGTGTTGGGTTAACTTCTGTAATCTCGAAACAGCAGATCTTACGGTTCTGCATAAACTTACTCACCAGGTCTTCGGCTTCCCTTTCTTTAAGTCCATTGCTAACAGGTGTACCTGTACCCTTGGTAATAGAAGAATCAAGGCAATCAACGTCGAAACTTACATACAGATCGGTACATTCGCTTAAATGCCTGATAACGGAACGAACCACGTTTTCGGGTCCCTTGCGGCGCAGTTCGCTGGTGGTAATTACTTTCATACCGTATTTTTCAATCAGGCTTTTTTCTTCTTTCTCATAATCGCGAAGCGAAATAAACACAATGTCTTCAGGTAAAATTTTAGGTTGAATGTTACCGATGTTTTTCAACTCATCCCACTTTTTCCTGGTTTCCTTATCCAGTTCATGAACGGCAAAATCCATATTGTCTTCAGCTATAGCAGTGGCCAGTGGCATACCGTGCATGTTACCTGACGGCGTGGTGTAAGGCGTATGCAAATCAGCATGTGCATCAATCCAAATTACGCCCAGCCGGCTATTGGGTTTTGCCATTTTAATACCCGCTATAGTGGCCCCCGATGTACTATGATCGCCGCTAATTACCACGGGGAAGAAGTTGTTTTTTATGGTGGTTTTTATAGCCTGGCTCACTTTTTCGTACATGGCGGCTACACCCTTTATGCGTTTGGCATAAGGCGAAGCAATCGGTTCGAACAACAGGTTATTCTCACTGGGGATAGTCTCCGACGGAAAGTGCACAAAAAAGTTACTCATGAAATCGAGTGCTGCAATCTTAATGGCATCCACACCCAGGCTGGCGCCACGTGTGCCGGCTCCAATTTCTGAGGGTACCTCTAAAAGCTTAATATTTTTCATTTAAGTTGAATTTCAATGCTGTTTAAAAAACGGATAACATGTGTATTGAATCAACTTAATCGGGAATGTAAAACCCAACTGGCAGCAACATTTGGGCAAATGAAGTAATACGCAGATTTATGTTTGGACAGTTAACCATAATATTGGTTTCAAATCTACAATAATCCTTGTAAAGGATCATGACCATTCAATGTGCCGTACGAGGCAAGTACTCTGAACCTCGTAAACATTTCTTCTTTATACCAGTTTTCTTTTCGGGTTTTCTTAATTACCTCAGCATGATTGTTTGTTTTGTAAGCAAACTGTTTCATCAATGCTTTGCTTTTCCAAACGCTAAAGGTGGCTTGCTTTATCCAGGGTACTTCGCCTACGCCCAGCGACGTTATAAAACCCTCAGCGGTTGCCATGCCTGCAGCAGCAGTTTCTACATTACTCCAAAAGGCATTCAATTTATTTACCCTGATTGTTGCCCTCGTAAGCACTGCTGTCAATCCTTCAAACTCAGTATTCTTTGGTAACTCGCCAAATACTTTCTTACCATCCCATAAGCCGTGGCTATCTGTTGGTTCAAGCAAAAGGGTCCATGTTTCGCACTTAAAGAATCTCCACCACCTGGTTAATGAGGATCCATAAACACTTTGCTGAAAATCCTCTTTGTTGCCTCGTTTAAAGTCGTCAATAGAGTTATGAACGGTTAAAATGCCCCACTGTTTAAGATCCGGAGTTTTGTCGAACGTACCGTTTTTACCACAACCTAATAATTTGTAAAAGCTTATTTTTTTTTGAAAAAAAAGGGGTAGTCTGAAGAAAGCCATCGAAGCAATGCCCGCCGAGCTTGTAGCGGTTGTATAACGGGCAATGGTTAAAGTAACATACATGATCGCAATATAGTTTACGTGGGTTTTAAAAGAATATTGAGTTTAAACTTAGGGGGCAACCATCATGTTAATCCCCATTTATTATTTGCTGATGAAGTAGATGAGCAGGCAAAAGAGCATGACCATTATCAGCACAACCAAAATCTTGTATTCATTCCATAGCGTGTTTCGTTTAACCTTGCGGTCAAAATTCATAATGTCGATTATTAGATCATTATCGGCCTTTGCTAATTTTACCAGTACAGGTACAATTGTTTTCAATCTTAAGTATGGAAAATACACGGAGGCAACGATGATATGTCGAACAAATTCAGTTATCTCGCTTTCATTCGCTTTTTCTTCCAAAGTTTTTATAGTGACGTTGCTTAACAGTTCATTTACCTGTTTTGATACGGCTATCAGGTTTATTCTATCAGGGTCCGAAGCTGCAACGTGGTTGTGCAGTTTTTTTGCATTCAGTAAAATATATTTTATACTAAAATGCGTGTTGTGCGTTTTATGACCTGATTGGGCAAATCCAAATCGTGCGTAATTATAATCGTTCCTTCTTTTACCGTCCGACAATACACGATATGCTTCGGCGATTTCTTTAAATTTCAACTCATACAATTTGTTACCGCCATTTTTATCAGGATGATAATTATGTGCAAGCTTTCTATAAGCCTTTTTAATAACCAATAACGAAGCAGCGGGACTAACCCCTAAAATGCTGTAGTAATCTTTTAGTGACATATAATTTGTTACCCGGTAACAAACCGATTGATAAGCCGCAAAAGTAATGAGCAGGTAATAACAGTAAGGGTACTATTCAAATTTTAAAAGAAAAAAATATTTCATTTGACTTGAAGTGTTTTTATGCTTATTGTGTTGACAATGATTTAGTTGAATTTTAAGATATGTTTATCAAGTTTTGGTTTGCTTTTAATTGGTAGCTTTTTGCTTGTAAAAAAATAAACATATCATTACTTTAGTACCCTATTTAAATATTGATGCTATGTTCAAGATTTATGTAAGTTTTTCAATACTGCTTGCCTGCCTGTGTATTCACCCTCAATCGTATTCACAGGGATTTTTAAAGAAACTAAAGGATAAAGCTAACCAGGTGGTTGACAAGTCAATCGATAAAAAGATTGATGAAAAAACCGGTACAAACCAGGATAATAGTAACAATTCTAAGGGTGCAAATAAAACGGGCAAACCCCGTAATACCACTGGTGAAGCCTTAAAAAACTCAACGCCACCAGATGTAGTGCAACAAATTTCGGATGCAGAAAAGGCAAACGATGCCAAAAATTACAGTGAAGCCCGTTATGCTATTCAACAGGCTTTGCTAGGGGTAGAAATTCAAATCGGTCAACAAATATTAAAGTCGTTACCGGTAAGTGTGGCAAACCTTCCAAAGGATACTACAGAGGACCGTGTAATGAGTACGCAGTGGGGTTGGGCCAATCTTACCATCCAACGGGTTTACAGGCAAAACGATAAGCAGATGACCGTGGTAATTGGAAACAACCCATTGTACTCCGGAATGATGGAACTGTACTTTAATAATGCCTATGCAACTCAGTCGAATGGCGAAAGCCAGAATATGAAACAGATTAAAGTAAAGGGCTACAAGGCAGCTATCAAGTTCGATGCTAATGAAGGGTATTCAGTTTTGGTACCGCTTGGTCAATCGGGCATGATGACCTGGCAGGGTATAAACTTTAGCACCGAACAGGATATGCTGGCAGCAGTTAACACGTTCGATATTGATGGAGTTAAAAAGCAATTAGGAGAAAAATAATCTTGTTTTTTTAAAATGTAATAAAATGAAACAGTGCTTAATACTACTTGCATTATTTGTAACGTTCCAGGGCAGGAGCCAGGCTTTAAATTTTAAAACCGATATAGCCACAGCTAAAAGTTCTTATGCTTCGGGCAAACTTGAAGATGCTCATTTTGCTTTGCAACAATCTATGCAGGAGATAGATATTATTATAGGTAAGGAAGTGTTGAAGCTTCTTCCTGCAAAAATGGATACACTGGCTGCTGTTACAGCCCGGGACAATGTAACGGGTAACATAAGTTTTATTGGTGCAACCATTCATCGCACTTATGGTAAGGGCAATAAAAAAGCTGAAGTAGAGATTGTAAACAATTCGCCACTGCTGGGTACGCTCAATGCATTTCTAACCTCGCCGCTACTTGCGGGTTTGGGTAATGATGGCAAGACCAAAGTGCTAAAAATACAAGGATATAAATCGAGGTTGACGAGGGAGGATAACGGAACAGACAAACCCACCTACCGCCTCGAAATTCCATTTAGTAATGCTTTGGTAACGCTGAATGTAAATAACAGTTCAGACACCGAAGTCATCGCTATGGCTAACTCAATTCCGTTTGATCAAATAGCAAAACTGATACAGTAGCCCCCATGTGTTCCTTGCTATTATTTTAAATTAAGCTTCGCTTTTAGCAAAGAAGTACGTAGTCTACTTCCCATAATTTTTATAGGCAAGCACAACTTAAACAAAGGTTTTCTCGTTTTAACATTTGCTGTATTCAAAAATGTGCAGTTTTATAAAAAAAAATGAAAAACCCTTTTAGGTACACCAGCCTGTTAGCATTGAGCCTATTTATCATGCTTTCATTATTTTCCTGTAAAAAATCTTCCGACACAAGCATTCCAGACGAGAAAGTTTCAATATACCTATCTGATGACCCGGTTATGTATAGCAATGTGTTTGTTGATATTAAATATGTTGAGGTAAAAGTTCAGGAGAGGTTTAAAACAGTTGAGCATGTGGGCGACAAAGACGATGATGATGACGATCATTTTGATGATGATGACAATGATTCAGATGATGATAATAAATCTATAGATAACTACGGAAAATGGGACACCCTGGCAATAAGAAGTGGCGTGTATGATATTTTAAAGTTCAGAAATGGTGTGGACACCTTATTTGGACAAGGAACAGTTAAAGGAAGGGTGCGTAAAATAAGGTTAACATTGGGAGACAGGAATTCTATTGTAGTATCGGGTACTACCTATCCTTTAAGCCTGCATTCCGGGATTAACAAATATGTATACGTAAAAATCCATAATCGTCACCACGATGTTTTAGGTCTTAATCATTACGGATATTGGTTAGACTTTAATTTAACTAATTCAATTGTTGAACAGAGCGGTCGCTATTTTTTAAAACCTGAAATAAAACCTTTTTCAAATAATCATTTCGGTAAGGTATCGGGCAAAGTAATGCCGGGCGAAGCAAGGGCCACTGTAAAAATTTACAATAGCCTTTTATCCGGGGCAGCCATCCCTGAAAAATCGGGAGAATACAAAATCAGGGGATTGGCTGAAGGAACCTACAAAATAACCTTTAAGGGTTCAAACGGTTTTATGGATACAACCATCAATGATATTAAAGTTTTTAAAAACAAGGAAACTAAAATACCAGACATAAGACTGCATAGATAATATTTTATAGAATTAGTGTCAGCCAATAAAAGTGAATGGAAGCTGTTCTTTGAGCAGCTTCCATTTTTATTTTGCTATAACATATGCCTGGTTTTGGCTATAACCTGGTTCTTCCCGCCAATCACTTTGTAATAAAAGAAATAGAGAGCCCACCCCTTCAAAATAATATATTTGCGGCACTAACATAATATAGGAATTCAAGTATAAAATTGAATAAAACCGGGACTAAAATGAGTGCAGATTATAACGAGGAAAGTATTAAAAGTTTGGATTGGCGCGAACACATCAGGCTGAGGCCCGGTATGTACATAGGTAAACTTGGTGACGGCACCAGCCCCGACGATGGAATTTATGTGTTGATGAAAGAAGTGATGGACAATTGCATTGATGAACATACCATGGGGCATGGCAAAAATATTGAGCTTTCAATTGAAGATAAAACGGTAACCATCCGCGATTTTGGACGAGGTATTCCACTGGGTAAATTGGTGGATGTGGTTAGTAAAATAAATACCGGCGCCAAGTACGATAGCAAAGCGTTTCAAAAGAGCGTAGGATTGAATGGGGTGGGAACAAAAGCCGTAAATGCTTTAAGCCATTACTTTACCGTTACGGCTTTCAGGGATGGTAAAATGAAAACTGCTGAATTTGAACGTGGCATTCTAATAAAAGAACATAAGGAAAAAGAAACAACAGAACCAAATGGAACTTTTGTAAAATTTGTACCAGACGAGACTGTCTTTAAAAACTTTCATTACATACATGAGTATCTCGAGAACCAGCTATGGAATTACTGTTACCTGAATGCCGGCCTTGTAATAAACTTTAACGGTAAGAGATATGTAAGCAAAAATGGCCTGCTCGACCTGATGCAACGCCGCACCAACGCTGACGAAATCAGGTATCCGATCATCCACATAAAAGGGGAGGATGTTGAAATAGCGCTTACCCATAACAACGACTATGGCGAGGATCTGTACTCGTTTGTAAATGGACAATACACTACACAGGGCGGTACACACCAGCAGGCTTTTAGAGAAGCATTTGTAAAGGTGATTCGTGATTTTTATAAGAAGGATTATGAAGCTGCAGATATACGTGGCAGCATGTGTGCAGCCATTTCGGTACGTGTGCAGGAGCCTGTTTTTGAAAGCCAGACCAAAACCAAATTAGGTTCGCTGGTTATGTTTGAAGAGGGCCCGACCATGCGAAATTTCATGGTAGAATTTTTAAGTAAAGAGCTTGATAATTACCTCCATAAAAATCAAGGTGTGGCTGACTCAATGCGTAAGCGTATTGAACAAAGTGAACGGGAGCGAAAAGAATTGGCGGGTATTAAGAAGCTGGCGAACGAAAGAGCTAAGAAAGCCAATCTTCACAACAAAAAATTAAGGGATTGCCGGTATCATTTTAACGATGAAGTGGAAGGAAAGAACAAAGCAGAAGTGCAGGAGAAAAAAATGCAATCCACCATTTTTATAACTGAAGGCGACAGTGCAAGTGGCTCTATAACCAAAAGCAGAAACGTGGAAACGCAGGCAGTTTTTAGCCTTCGTGGTAAACCATTGAATTGCTTTGGTCTTACTAAAAAAGTGGTATACGAAAACGAAGAATTTAACCTGTTGCAGCATGCCTTAAATATAGAAGACGGATTGGAAGGTCTGCGTTATAACAACATTGTTTTAGCCACGGATGCCGATGTGGATGGTATGCACATTCGCTTGTTGATGCTGACCTTCTTTTTACAGTTCTTTCCAGACCTGGTAAAGAATGGTCATGTGTATATTTTAGACACTCCCTTGTTCAGGGTACGCAACAAGCAGGAAACGATTTATTGTTATGATAGCAACGAGAAAAAAGCAGCCATTAAAAAGTTAGGTAGCAAACCGGAAATCACACGATTTAAAGGCTTGGGCGAGATTAGCCCTAACGAATTTGGAGCATTTATAGCCGAAGATATACGCCTTCAACCCGTAATGTTGTTGCCCGAAACACATATACAGCAATTACTGGAATATTACATGGGTAAGAATACCATGCAGCGACAAGAGTTTATAATTGATAATCTGAAGGTTGAACTGGATTTGATTGAGGAAATGCCCGAAGGAACACTACTTGAGCCAGCCTAATGGGATGAGAGATTATTAGTAAATTTGGTACAAATTGTTTTGTTATGGAAGCGTTTGAAGTTAATCAGAAAGTTGAAAATGGAAAGATAGTAATTGTACTTCCCGAAAGATTTAACGATAAAGAGGTTAAGGTGAAGATAACTGTAGCGGATGAATTTGGAGACGAAAAGGACTGGGCAAATTTGCCTTCCCACAAAAAAGTGGAACTGCTAAAAAAGTTTACAGGGTCTGCTAAATACCCGAATGTAGAAACAAACAAGTATGATGTTTACGACCAATAATCTTTTTATCGATACCTCTGTTCTTATTGAAAATGTTAAGGGAAATAAGAAAGGGTTTTTACTAAGCTTGCTGCAGGGCAAGACACTAAGTTGCTTTATTAATGAAACTGTGGTTAGCGAATTCATGTTCCACTTTTTAAAATTGAATGGTAACGCTTCTCCTCAAAGCTCTCAATCCAGTGGTAAAATTCCCTTAATAATTAAGTTATCTGACGATTATCATTTAATCAGGTTATTTCATTTTTTGCCTTCTGATGGCAGCTTAACTACATTAGTTCCATCTTTAATGGCCACCTACAATTTGCTTCCCAACGATGCTATTATTCTTGCAACTTGCAAAATTCATGGCATCACCAAACTTGCCTCGCACGACGGGGACTTTACCATTCCTTGTCAAAAAGAAGGAATTGAATTACTAACGCAAAACTGACGAAGGAATATATTACCGTTCACCATCAAAAATTCCCCTTTATCTTTTTTACTTTTTACTTACTCTATGATACATGTTGTTTTTCAACACGCAGATGTTGAAGCCTTAAAAAAAAGCTTTGAATTGGATGAGGCTTTGCAAGGACAAATTTTTGAGATACAGGATGATTATGCCGTAGGGCCTTTAAACGACCTTTTTTCTGACGAAGGAATGGCTGCACGTTTACAATGGTGGAAAGAAATTTTGACCGATGGCCATTATGAAGGTATTGCAGATGACGGGCATGTTAACGACCCCGCTGTAGTAACGGAAATAAAAAAACTGTTGGATGAAATTTCAGAAGAAACACTCTGGATCTGGGCTGCGCAAAACAAACACGATGTAAGCGGCTACTATTGGCTGATGAGCCAGTTAAAAGACTACCAGGGACGTGTTTTAATTCTATATTTAAACAACCTTCCATTCATCAATGAAAAGGGAAATCTTTTTTACCCAACCAACCTTTTTCAAATTCCTGCCAAAGAATTTTTGAAAGCTAAAAAACTGGCAAGACCCATTACTTTATCAGAGTTTGAAGTGGACCCCGATGAATGGACAAAACTTGCCAATGAAAATAAAGGTGTAAGATTATTGGAGGGCGGTAAAAAACTAATTCAGAAAGAGTATGATTATTACGATGCTGAGTTATTGAAATTTGTGACCAAAGACTGGCAAAAGGTACATAAATTTTTTAACCAGTTTTATAGTAAAGCCAACGAAACCACCGGCGATGCTTATCTTTTATGGAGATTAAAAAACCTGGCAGCTTCGGGTACAATTGATGTGCAGGGCAATAAAAAAAATATGAAAGAAATGGAAATCAGGTGGAGCGTACCTGAACCAATTAACTTATTGGTTGATTAAAAACTTATTATGAAAAAGATACTTTTAATATTGTTGATAACGTGCATCGGCATTGGTTTGCAGGCACAGACCGTACCTGAAAAACTGGATGCCTATTTTACCGCTGCACACGAGGCCGATAGGTTTAATGGCTCGGTTTTGATTATGCAAAACGGACAACCTTTGCTTAATAAAGGATATGGGTATAAAGATTTCGATAGTAAACAGCCGGATGATAGTAATACCATCTACCAGATTGGCTCGGTTACAAAGCAATTTACTTCATCCATTATTTTAAAGCTCGCTGAGCAACATAAGTTATCACTCGGCAATACGATTAGTAAGTATTTTCCCTCTTTCCCTAACGGAAATAAGATAACTATTGAGCACCTGCTTACACACACCTCAGGTATTTGGAATTATACCCGCGACGAAAAATTTATGAGCACCGGTGTAGAAAAGCCACACAGCGAAGAAG
>JAJAYD010000202.1 GCA_026786345.1 Chitinophagaceae bacterium | reverse complement strand
GCCGGCGGTAATTTAATTGGTGCGGGAGCTACGGGCCAGCCCTATGTTGCCCCCGGAAATGAGCAGAAAAGTATAGAAATATATGTGCCTCATTATCCCGCAGGATCCAGGCCACAGATAGTAGCATGTCCGGTTTCTGCTACCTATGGTGCTTCAATAAATGTAGTAACAAACAATGCTTCAATTATTGGTAAAGTTGTACTAATGCGATGCGGTTCTTCTACCCATTCCTTTAATCCGGACCAGCGGGCTGTCCGCCTTGATTTTACTCTGTTTGGTAATACCATTACCGCCGTTATTCCAACCAATCCTAACATTGCAATTCCCGGTAATTACATGCTGTTTACGGTTGATACTGTTGGCCGCCCTTGCGAGTATGCAAAATTTATAAGAATTGCCCATCAACATTCCGAAATTATCACCGATCGAAGTACTTTTTCTGTTTTAGAAGTAGATGCCCAGCCGGCTGGTAATGCATTATTTCAAAACGCTTTTTATGTGTTGTACGATGGCTTTTTACCTTCTGAGCTTGGTGGTTTTACTGTGCCGCCAACTATTGCCTTTACATCTATTTCGGGGGGAGCACCTGTGCCGGGCATGTTAGCAATTTATGCACGTACCATATTTGAAAACCCATTAATTCCGCCAGATGTTCCGCAGAAAGTTACCTTTGTTTTCAATGTTTTATTTGCTTCCAACAGTGCTTTTACATTTGCAAACCCGTTGGCAACAACACAAGATGTACGAATAGTAGCCACTTTATTACAAAATCAATGTGCCTCGGTTATTAATCTAATTAAAGCACCTAATCCATATATGTTGGATGGGCCTGTTTCGTGGCTAAGTGTTGATTTAAAGGTTTTTAAAATAACAGAAGATGGCTACCCCAATTGGGATCCTGCTCATACTGGTCTTCCCCATGGTACTTCAGCGAGTGCATTCATAGATCTGTTGCTCAGGAGGTTTAATAACAGAACCATCTACCCGGGAGATCAACTTCATCCTTTTAACGACATAGATCCTGACCAGGAAGCCGGTCATTTAGAATGGATGGAAACTATTAATGGTAAAAAAGTATTTAATTATGCTGTTGCAAAAGTTCGATACAAAGCACCTATACCAACCTTACCACCAGCAAATGGTAACGATGCCGGACATGTAAAAGTATTTTTCCGATTGTTCAATACAGCCGGCACCGCCATGCAATACAATCCTGCAACTACCTACCGCAGGGCCGGAATGGGCAATGCCACAATTTCTCTGGTGGGACAGGAGGGAGGTATAATAAGTTCCATTCCATTTTTTGCTGGAGCCCGAAACAATTATACCTCAGTCTCATCTCAGGCCGACCCTTTAAATATGAAAGACTTGCCTGCTGCCGGCAACACCGAAACGGTTGTATATTTTGGATGCTGGTTGGATTTTAATCAACCGGCGCAAACGATCGCTTTAACAAATGATATAACCCATGCAGTTACACCTTTGAATTTGCAATCATGCATACGTGGCATTCATCAATGTTTGGTTGCTGAAGTTTTTTTTGCAGGAGATCCAACACCGCCAAACGCAACTCCTGGCTCCAGCGACAATTTATCGCAGCGTAACCTGGCGATTGCCAATTCTGATAATCCGGGCAGTTCGGCTACACACACCTTACAGCATACTTTCGAAATAAAACCCTCCCAATTTAACCTGACGCAGGATGCAATTGATGGTCATATAATCGCACGGCATACCTCAGCAACTGGCAACGATCAGTTAATCGGCCCGGATCTTTTATTGATAAACTGGAATAACCTGCCGAGGGAAAGCAAAATCATTGTATATATGCCCGAAGTTAAAGTGGATGATATTATAGCGCTTGAACCATACACACGATTATCGCCAACACAAATAATAAAGGAGGATGAACATAGCTTCAGCTTTATAAGTTCCGACATTAATTACATCCCAATTCCGGGTGGTTTTATAAAAAATATTCCCGGATTGTTAACTATAGAATTGCCTTCAACAGTTGTAAAAGGGCAACTGTTTAAAGTACTCGTGCAGCAGGCACGTTTTTACAGAAATACCAGGCGAATTATCGGAAGCTTTCAATTTAATATTCCTGTAAGTACGGCCGAACAAATACTAACAATTGAAATGAGAAACCTGTCCATACTAAAATATGTTCGTCAGTCAATGCCGGTAACCGACCCCTGGAGAATGATATTTAACAGGTACATTAAGGGACTGTCTGATAAAGTAAATGGCTTAGGTGGTAACGCGGATAATGTTCCGGCATCGCCCAACGATAAATGGCTGGTGGCTAAACCGAATGATAAACAATCGGATGATGTTTTGATAAGGCTATTTAATTATTGTTGTAAAAGGATTTCTATTTTATTGTTACTGCTCATTTTGCTTTTGTTTGTGTTAGAAATATTTCTTTTTATAAAATTAAAATAGCTTTTAAAACTGGAATTTGCTAGCGCCTAAAACCACCAATTGTAAATGACTGTTTTTGGATGGTGTCTTTTTAAATTATTTTAATTAAACATTGCGCAGCTGCCAGTAGTCCTGTATTAACGCCCACAGGAGTAGTTGTAACCGTTACATCATCCCCTAGTACTACCTGCATCTGGTGTTAAAGGTGTGGTAACTTTAGCGGGTAACATTAAGAGTTTTGGTATTGGTGGGCAGGAGTTTTTTGTTGACAATTTATGTTCACAGTAAAGTGCACCATAAGGTTGCCAGACACTCTGGGATGCGAACGGCTTTGTGATGGCGTTTTAAATTTTTGAAGATCAAAAACCTTTCTTTATTTGAATGCGCTGGCGGCATTTTCCAGTTTGCATCACTATCCTGGGCAAAGCCAAAAACGGCTTGTATTTTTATTAGATGGTTTTCTTTATTTATGGTGTAATGCGCAGCGTAGGGAAATTTTTTTACAACGGCAAAACGGACTTCATCGTATCTGTAAGACCTCGTTAAGGGAGCTTTTTTAATAGCGGCAATTTTATCAGGCATTTTCTTTTTAAACCGGTCACCGAGCCCGGCACTTGCCTCATTATACCACTCAACGATGCGCTTGATTTCATCTAAAGCTTCAGGGAGAGTAAGCAACCTTAAAACGGGGCATTATAGTTGGTTTATCATTTTCAGTGCCTGTTTTTCACCAATCAAAAGCCCGGGGTTTTGATCGTATTTTTTAATCCGT
>JAJAYD010000201.1 GCA_026786345.1 Chitinophagaceae bacterium | reverse complement strand
GCAATAGGCTGGCAGACGGAATAACAATCAGCTACAGCTCAATATCAGCAGTAGTTCCAGCGTGATGTTAATAATTTAGCTTTTAGTTGTTACCTTCAACTTTGGTTTTTCAATCGGCTTTTGTTCCGGGCTTGACATTATAAAATACCAGCCCATCGCCAAGCCTTACCGTAAGCACACATTTTTATAATTTACATTTTAAAAACAAAACCAGCCTATATGAAACCTCTTTTGTTTTTCTTTGCCATCGCTTCTACATTGATGGCCTGTAACAACAATTCAAGCAACTCTTCAGCTACGAATGACACGCTAAACGTGAAAAGCACCAACAGTAAAGAAGCAAAAGAAGAGCGAAACAAGCAAATCGTTAAAGCAGGTACAGAAGCCTTTAGCCAGCATGATGTAGAGGCGGTGGCAAAAGACTTTGCCCGCGATGTGTTGGATTATGGTGACGGCAGCCGTCCACCCGTAAGAGGGGTAGATAGTTTCAAATATAATACAAGCCAATTTTTTAAAGCCTTTCCAGATATGAAGGGTGAAAATCTGCATTACGTCGCTGATGGTGATTGGGTGGTTGTATGGGGAGATTGGTGTGCTACATGGAAGGGTGTTTTTGCAGGCCAGAAGGCCACTGGTAAATCATTTAAGGTACGAGAAGCTGATGTTTTTAAATTCAACAATGCCGGAAGGATAAGTGAGCACCGCGGCATACAATCAGGCTATGAAATCGCATGTCAAATTGGAATGAAAACGCCTAATCCATAAACGTTTATAGCTCCAATAACAAATACATACAAGTAGTTATGAAATGTGTCAAAACTTTGTCGGCCACTCCTGCAGACATGTGCAATGACTAATTAAAACGTGTGCTAACATGAGTGTTTGCAATATGTCGGCGGACGGAACGCGGCTCAAGAGTAGTTTTTCAATAAAGCTTTATATCTTTAACCAGGGTGCGGTAATTCTATTGCCGCCACATCGCAAACACTTTAACGTTAGGCACAATTAGAGAAATAACGTAGATGTATTATCAACTTTTAAAACTAAAAATATGAAGCTTTCAATTTACTCATTATTTCTCTTTGCACTTATTTTCATTAGTTGTGCAACTAGCAACAAAAACAATCAAATAAACACATCAGAAAAATCAGCTGAACAATTACCGTATTTAACCTTTCAAAAAGAGAATTTATTTCCAGGCGATAGTAGTTTATTACGGCCAGAAGATGGTGTGGCTTTAGCGGATGGTCGTGTTATTGTAGCAGACCAGGCAAAAGGGCTTCGCTTAATCGAAAAAGATGGCTCTAATCGTCCTTTTGGCAAATTCACTGATGTTGGTTTTGTTTACAATTCACCGGAAACTATTGCAGCTCCAAATGGATTGTTTTTAGAGCATGATAAGCAACATTTATTAATGTGCGATATAAGGAGTGGAAAAATATATAGAATAAATATTGCCTCTGAAAAGGTAGCATTAGTCTACGACCATCCTTTTGGAGTGAATGCCATTTATCGCGATAAAACAGGAGCAATATGGTTTACCCAATCTGATAGAAACACCGATATAGAAGTAAATTCAGGAGCGATTTTCAGAATGGCAGACATAGAAAGCGTACCTGAAACAATTGCAGACAGTCTCTTTTTTGCAAATGGAATTACTATGGATCAGGATGAAAAAACTCTTTTTGTTTCAGAATCTATGTTTAACCGGGTGCTTTCATTTGATGTAGATATTATAAGCGGCAAAATTAAACATTCCGGAGTTGCTGCTATCGTTGTAGTTCCCGACAATATTCTTATCGATACCAAAGGAAGGTTAATTATTGCCTCACCTTGCACCAGTCAAGTGATAGCGGTTGATTTCAAAAAGCATTCACAACAAGTAATATTTGATGCTTCTACAAGCGAAACGAAAAAGATTGCCGATGAATGGTTTCGTAGAAGTCAATTAGGACTACCAAGAGCTGACTTATTTTCAAAGATGTATGGTCCATTACCGGGATTGCTGACAGGTATGTTCTTTTCTCCAGATGGTCGAACGCTTTATATAGCGAATTTAGGAAAGGACATCTTGAAATTGGACTTTAAATAACTGCCACCAACAAATAAGGCTTCGTCGGGCCTGCAAGGCCAACGATGAAGCCCATGTTGTACGGAACCGTTGTTGCATTCAGTCAAGATTGTGTGCGGAGAAAGCTGTTATTATGGGGATAGCGATTTTGCTTTTTGAGGAAGTATTCAGCCTGGAGTAGAGGTTTTATGACTGCTGAGTTGTCTATTGCCAATTACCTTCATTCTTATTTTCCTGTAGACAACTATTTTGCCTGTTTTGTTTTTCTTTGTCGTGTATCGATGTTCTTTTTCATTGTTTTATATTCTTATTGGCATAGCAATGCTTCACCGCAATTGCAGTTTACTTTTTAACAACTGACGCATTTACAGTTTTACATCCGCTTAATAAATTTGCTGCCTTTTGCTTCCATTCATCCGGCGGGCCACGCATGTTGAATTGCATAAGGCCTTCCATTGTTTCTTTTTTACAGCGGGGGCATTGTTTAGGATTATAAGATAGCGGAGCAGCTTTGGTAATACCTGAAGGGCAATGTTTTATCCGCACAGGTAACTGTGCTTTTATAACCAATGCACTCTTCTGTTTTGAACTGCTGCTGCATATACCGTAGTGCCGGATCCGAACAAACCTTTTTGGTAAAATATGTAAGGAGAAACGACGGATGAACTCCATACTATCCATTGACATTTTCTTCTTTACATTTCCATGCTTGTAATCCTTATAGCTGAAGGTTACCTTACCATTTTCAATGTTTTGTATGCGATGATTACTGATAGCAATCTTATGGGTATAGCGACCTAAATATTCCACCACGCTTTCTGGCCCTGTAAAATGATCTTTGGCATATACTACCCAGTTATGCTTATACAGCGCATTGACCAGCTCTTTGGTCATTTCCTGCGGTAAGAGCTCTTTGAGTGCAGCTATGAAACGACCGCGATAAACGGTACTCATCGCTTCGAGCATTAAAAAGGTATTTACCCTCACTCCTGGCATGCTTCCACCTGCCTTGCTTTGTTAGTCCGCCACCCGGCACTATACAATGCAGATGAGGATGAAGTGTCATTGTCTGACCCCACGTATGAAGTATGCTTATCATACCCGTTTGTGCACCCAGCCACTTATGGTCATGACCGAAAGTATTGAGCACGCTCCATGCTGTTTTAAACAACAGGTCGTAGAGTAGCTCAGGCTTGAACAAGCATAACTTGTTAAGCGTATCGGGCAGCGTAAATACTACATGAAAGTATGGAACAGGCAACAACTCTGCTTCTCTTGCCTGTATCCACTTTTCACGTTCTTTACCCTGGCACCTGGGACAATGCCGGTTACGGCAACTATTGTAGCTGATGCGTAGATGGCCGCAACTGTTGCAGCCATCTATATGACCGCCCAATGATGCGGTGCGGCATCGTTTGATTGCATCAAGGGTTCGGAGCTGCCATGTATTGAACCTGCCGCTTTGCTGCACCTGCGGCCAATGTGCAGTAAGCACACCAGCCACTTCAAAAGCAGGGTTCATTACTTAGAAGCTGTCTAAATTTAGTTTGTAACATTCACTTTGAAGCCGCCCGATGCCATATATACAACAGATGAAAGGATTGCGACGCAACAGGGGACGCTATAAAAAACCGTAGCTGGTATCTAAAAAAAATCATTTCTAGACAGCTTCTCAGGCTGATTGTAAAGTGTATCCATAGGGCTAAAAGCCATCTGCACCGAAGGACGTGCAAGATGCAGATTAATCATGGTGGTGTTTATCTGTGCATGACCTAACAATTCTTTTATGGTCAGAATGTTTACACCTTGTTCTAACAAATGGGTAGCATAGGTATGACGAAGTGTATGCAGTGTTACTTCTTTTGCAATACCTGCTTTTTTTACTGCCTGCGATATAGCCCACTGTGAACCGCGCTGCGAGTAGGCTTCACCATCTTTGCCTTCTAAAAGAAAATGAAGTCGCTTCTCTGCATTTATATAAGATGTAATACCCCGTTGCAACATAGTACCCACAGGAAGGCAGCGGTCTTTGTTGCCCTTGCCCTGTCCTGTGCACATGTATCATGCCTCTTTCGGTATCTACACCCGCAATGTCATTGCAAATACCCATAATACTGATACGGGTTGCCGCACTTTCAGGATCACCGGGTTTGGTAATGTAAGAATTTGATGCAGATTGCAAGATGGCAAGTCCGGCACCTTGTATAAATAACCCTGATAAAAATAATGCATACCATCTGGTAGTGGCTGCCGGAATAAATATCAATGCACCTATCCCCATAATAAACAATCCTAAAGCCATTCCTTTTTTAGAACCTGTTTTTCTCAATACCCACGCAGCAGGCAGCGCCATGACTGTATAGGATATATAAAATGAAAATGCCACGAGGTACGATTCAAAAGTGCTTAACTCGCAGGCAATTTTAAGATAGGGAATTAATACAGAGCCCAACCAGATTACGAATCCAAACACGAAAAATAATACACCAATATGCAGGATATCTTTATTAATAGCGGAGGCAGTTTTAGTACGCATAGTATACTTTTATTTCCTTTAAATACATCTATTAATGTTACAGATTAGGTTACTTTTTTTCGCTTGTATCTTTTAAAATACTTTTTAACTCTTTATACATAATCGGCCCTGTTTCCGGTCCAACGGAATTAATTTCACCATAAGGTGCTTCTTTATTTTTATAAGTAAAAGGAGCCTTTTCATCCCATTGGCTTTTGGGTATTATGTAGCCAATCATATCGTTTGAAAGGCCAATAATAAATTTGTATTTGCCTGGCATTAATGCTCTGATGGAAGGAGTTTCTACCGGGCTTATTAAATAGTCCTGGCCTGCCGGAGACTCTACGCCTCCATTTGCTATTTCAGGATACAATTCACCTGGTTCATGAAGAAAAGTAGCCGGGCCTAATTGCCATAAAGAAATTTCGGTGCGTATCTTCCACCATCCGGAAAGTCCACGGGAAAAAACACCCATTGCTGCACCTAACCGGTAGAGTTTATTTTCCATTGGAAGGTTAAAAGTTTTTGCACGAAGGTGAATGGACGACTGATCGAGCTGGGTAGCATTTGAATCAATTGCCTTCAATGCCAACAAAGCAAGACGCTGCCCTTGCGCCGCTGCTTTTTCGAAAGAGGCCTCCACGTATTCTTTTTGATTAAATAAATCAGTAATGCCTAATTCAGACGAGGTACTCATCATACCGCCTATTGCTCCACTTACGTAAATGCATACGCCGCCTTTACCTTTATAAATAGTAGAATCGCCCTTAGACACACCCTTTTCAAATGCTTCACGTACATAGTGAGGAAAATCCGAACTGATCAATAGATTTTTATCCTCCAGTGTTTCCGGATGATTTGCCCAGGCAACCAGCGAACCTAATGTAGTATCTGTTTTTGCATCAGTTACATGCATGATACGTAAT
>JAJAYD010000200.1 GCA_026786345.1 Chitinophagaceae bacterium | reverse complement strand
GATTTCTTTCTGTTATCTGTCAACTGACATCTATTTTGCTTGCCACGAATGCACGAATGAATGCGCTTTAAGCAAACCAAACCTCTAACTCCAAATGTATTATCTGCAATAACCTGAATTGGATGGTAGATCAAAACATTCAATCTCTTTTAGGCATCAACAAAAAACAACGCCGAACAAATAACCATCAACTTCTTTCTGTCATCTGTCAACTAACATCTTTTCTTTGAACCACAGAGCAACAGCGAAACGGAGGTACACAGAGATTACAACGCCCAACGACCAACTTCTTTCCGTCAACTGTCAACTAACATCTTCTCTTTGAACGACAAATCCACAAAGGAGCACTAAGGTTAGGCTTATTATTCATTATTCATTTGTTCCCCGCAACACCCAACGACCAACCCTCAACGTTCTTTCAGTCAACTAACATCTTCTTTATAACAACACCCAACGACCAACCATCAACTTTCTTTCTTCTGTCATCTAAACTCGTTTGGCCAGGTAAACAGCAGCCTGGTATAAATCTTCGAAACGATAATTAATAAGCGGGTCGGGCAACATTACACCGGGGTTTGTAGTGGCAACAAATAGGGTGATCATTCCGGCGTTTCTTCCAAACTCCATGTCGCTCAGGTTGTTGCCAATTATAATGCTTTTATTAAGATCGATATTTGGAAAATCTTTTTGTGCCTTGTATGCCATGCCCGGGTTTGGCTTACGGTCGTAACAATCGTTGTCCATGCTGGAGCAATAGTAAATGCTGTCAATCCTTCCACCAGAAAGCGTTACTTCATCTATCATAAAGTTGTGGATGTCATGCAGGTCTTCATCGGTCATCATCTTTTTACCAATACCTCTTTGGTTGGTAACAATAATGATCTTCCCGAACATCTCATTGAAGATTTTCATCGCCTCTTTAACACCATCATAAAATAAAAACTCTCCTCGGTGAAGTATATAATCCAGTTTCTTTTCGTGGTTGATTACGCCGTCGCGGTCTAAAAAAAGTGTCCAGCTTTTATCTACATTCTCTAATAAATCCATGCTTTTATTTTAACTCCTTTTGAGCTCTTTCATAATCACCAGGAATACCAATGTCAATAAAATAGCATTCCTGTTCAATACCAAACATCCTGCGATTGGCAAAGAAAGCCTCGAGGTAATCTTTTTCGAACGAAAATTTTTCAGGCAGTTCTTCTTCTAAAAACTTATGGACATTCAGGGCATACATGCCACCATTTATCAGCCCCGATTTATAAAGTGCTTTCTCCTTAAAACTGGTGATTGCACAGTCTTCATTAATTTCTACCACGCCGTAGCGGTCAAAGTTTTCAAGGTATTTTAAACTAAGGGTACAGTTAGCGCCGCTTAATGTATTAAAGCTGGCCAGTTCATCCACATCAATTTTAAAGAGCGTATCACCATTGGCAATCAATACCGATTTTTCTTTGGCATGTAAACAGGCCAGTTTAATTGCGCCACCTGTACCCAATGGTTCTTCTTCAATAGAAATCTTGTGAAGAATCGTTGGATATTCTTTGTTAATGAAATCGATGATGTGTTCGCTTTTGTAGCCCAGTGCAAAAATGAAATGCGTTATGCCTTCATCAATTAAATGATCGATAACATAACTTAAAAAGGGTTTGCCATTTACCGGCGCCATGCATTTGGGCAGGTCGGGTACTGCATCTCTCAACCGTGTACCAAGGCCACCAGCCAATATTATCGCTTCGGTAATAACCATGTGTAAAAATTAGTTTGTTGTGGCAAAAAGGTTTTCTTCAACCAACTGGCAAATGATATGCCCTATCATAATGTGGCTTTCCTGTATGCGTGGCGTATCGCTGCTGGGCACATTAATTAGAACATCGCTATAGGCTTTTAAAGTTCCACCTGTTATACCCGTAAAGCCAATGTTGATCATTTGTTTACCAGCAGCAACTTCAAAGGCTTTTACTATGTTGGCCGAGTTGCCCGAAGTGCTAAGGCCAACCAACACATCGCCAGCCTCACCTATGCCGTCTACCAGGCGTGAATAGATAACGTCAAAACTATAGTCGTTGGCAACGGCCGTCAGGTACGACGTGTTGCAATGCAAAGCCTCTGATGGCAGCGCCTTTCTGTTCTTATAAAACCGGCCTGAAAATTCGGCTGCAAGATGTTGTGCATCAGCAGCACTACCACCATTGCCACAAAACAACACCTTGTTCCCGTTTTCAAAAGCCAGGGTAATAATCGAAACTGCCTTCTCTATGGAGGTCAGCAGCTCTTCATTTTGTAAAATTTCTTCTTTAACCGAAATAGAAGCAGCAATGATATCGCGTATGATTTGCATGTTTTTTGAATTAGTAACAGCCGATGGCTCTCTCCTTATATTAGTAAATCTGTACAACGTAAAATTAGGACAGGCTTTTAATAATCAGGTAATAGTTTGGGCTATAGCTCTCGGCTGAATGTAACACTATCGGTAAAAGCATTGCTGCATAAACACATGCCGGCAGTTACGTTCAATAAACAGGTCACATAAATTCAGGATGGGCATCAATTTGTTCTCCAATTTCTTTAGCCCGTAGTGTGCGGCCCCCACCTACTTCAAACCAGTATTCAACCCCTTCTTCGTCAATATCTTTTTCAAGGTAAACGGGATGATCCAAATTTACCTTGTACTTAATGTCGTGCTCGTCAGCTATTATTTCAATAGTTAAGCTTTCACCTTCGTGCTGTATGTTTAAAATATTGGTCATGCTGCAAATATTGTTGGTAAAGATTTATATGAAGATAAGAGAGGCTTTGGTTTTTTAGAAAGGGAAATTACAAACACCTGGTTTGGTTATTACTGGATCAAAACAAATGTAGCTTTCTTTGTTAGCCTGTCAGGGCTTCGGGTCCATCCCAAATTGTCGCAACTCAATTTGGACCCGTTGGCGGTCAGGCGACCGCCAACGGCCTGCG
>JAJAYD010000199.1 GCA_026786345.1 Chitinophagaceae bacterium | reverse complement strand
CCTATTTTACTGTCAATTTTAAACTTGGAATGACTTTGGGAAGAACAAGGAGGTGAGTAAGTCAGTAATCAATGGTCAATGGTCAATGGTCAATGGTCAATGTCAAAAACTCCGCCAGCTGAGCGAAGCCAAAGCCAAAGCCGTAGTCAATGGTCAATGGTCAATGGTCAGTAGTGAATAGTCAATGGTCAATGGGTTTTCAATGGTCAGTGGTTAATTGTCAATTGTCAATTGTCAATTCCTTCTCATTCAAGTCTGCCTTCACTCAACATTCATAATTCAACATTCAACATATTCTTCCCGCCTTCAGCCCTAAGCCCTCCGCCTTCTTCACTCAACATTCCTCATTCAACATTCAACATATTCTTGCTTCCCCCAAACAAGTTTTCCCGGCATAAGCAGCATCTATAGAATATATTTGGTCTCTCTAGCTCAATTAACATTATTTATCGGATAGATTTTTACCCTCAAAATTTTACAGAAGGCATAAAGGAATCGGATTTCTTTATGCCTTTTTTATTTATGCCCGATAGAGCAGGTTTTTCTATATTGCGCCCTCAAAAATGGGACTTAGAGCGGCGAAGCCATGTTTTGCTTTCGTATATCAAGTTTTGGTAAGGGGGTTAACTCTTAACTCAAAGATTTTTTAAATACAAACTATTATTATAAGCATGAAAGTGTTAACAAGGTTGATTTTTTGCAGTTTGATCATTATGGTTTCTTTACAGGTGGGTCATACGCAAGGATTATTAAAGAGTAGCGACTTAAGTAAAATAAATGTTGATGCATTAACAGATGAAGAAATCCTTAAATATAGAGACCAATTGCAAACAGCAGGATTATCGGAAATTCAGGCAGAGCAATTAGCCATTCAAAGGGGTATGCCCTCATCGGAAGTATTGAAATTAAAAGCCCGCCTGGCAAAAATTACCAATGCTTCTAAAATGGCAAGTGTTCCTGATCAGTCAATAAGACGTACGCAGGATAGTTCATACTTATATAGAAATAAAGCGGACACTCCTGTTGTAAGCCAGGCGCCAGATGGGAAACCTAAAGTTTTTGGGAATGAAATTTTTTCTAACCCTTCATTATCTTTTGAGCCTAACTTAAGAATTGCTACTCCTAAAAATTACATGATTGGCCCTGACGATGAATTGTTAATAGATGTGTATGGTTACCAGGAGGTTAATTATCGATTAATAGTAAGTCCCGAAGGAACAATAACCTTACCGTATGTTGGCGTATTACCCGTTTCTGGTAGCAGCATTGAGCAGGTAACGCGTAGAATAAAGGAAAGGATGATACGCAATGGTTATGCAAGCCTGGCAAGTGGTCAAAGCAAAATTGAGGTGAATGTTGGCCGTATCAAAAGCATTAAAATAACTATTGTTGGCGAAGCAAAACGGCCCGGAACCTTTACATTATCTTCTTTGTCTAATATGTTTAATGCCCTGTATGCTGCTGGTGGTATTACCAGCGAAGGTTCATTTAGACAAATCGAGTTGATCCGCAACAATAAAGTTGTAAATACGCTTGATGTGTATGATTTTTTACTAAAGGGAGATTTAAGCGGCAATGTAGGATTGATGGATCAGGATGTTATAAGAGTTCCGGTTGCCCTGTTACACGTTATTGTTAAAGGTGAAGTGAAAAGACCTGGCATGTATGAGTTGCTTGCGTCGGAAAACATGAATGATCTTATCCGCTTTACAGGAGGATTTACCAGCCAGGCATATACAGCAGCTATACATATAGAGCAATTAAACGATCGCGAAAGACAATTAAAAGATGTTGCCAAAAATCAGTTTGATGAGTACAAGCCCCAGCGTGGTGATGTTGTAATAGTAGATAGAGTGCTTGAAACCTATGCCAACAGGGTTACCATTAATGGTGCAGTTATCCGGCCTGGCCAGTTTGAATTAACTGCCGGTTTACAACTTTCTGATTTAATAAAAAAAGCTGACGGCTTACGCGAAGATGCATTTACCAACAGGGCATTAATTATTCGCACACGCCCCGATCTTACAACAGAAATTATTCCTTTCCAGGTTAATGAAGTGTTGCAAAACCCGGCTTACGACATAAAGCTAAAAAAGGAAGATGTTATAAATATTGCCTCCATTTTTGATTATAAAGACAATTACTCTATAACAATTGAAGGAGAAGTGCGTAAGCCAGGTGTTTATAAATACATCGATAAAATAACATTGAAAGACCTTTTGTTTGAAGCAGGCGGGTTAACAGATGCAGCAGCCCCACAGCAAATTGAAATTGCAAGACGTATCAATAGCGATAGTTTGGGAGTTTCGCAAAAAATTGCTGAAGTATTAGATGTAAATTCTGAAAGAGACCTTGCATTAAAAGGTGAAGGAATTGTTTTACAACCATGGGACATTGTACTAATAAGAACTAAAATAGGTTATAAGCCCCAGGTTACTGTAACCCTTGCAGGCGAAGTTGTTTACCCTGGAACTTATGTTTTGGAAACAAAACAAGATAAAATAAGTGACCTTATAAAAAGGGCCGGGGGGTTAACATCCGAAGCTTTTCTGGACGGTGCCTATTTAAGCAGGATTAACGCCACAGGAGTTGCACGTGAAGCTAACATTTCAAGAATTCAAAAACTTCAGCGGAATGTGAAAGATACTTCTAATGCACTGTTGGAAGATGTAACAAACCCAATAGTTAAAGTAGGATTGAACCTTGGAACTATTATAGCTAACCCTGGCAGCAATGAGGATATCATATTAAGGGAAGGTGACGTACTAAATGTAAGTAAGATTACAAATGAGGTAATGATTAATGGTGAAGTAATGTTTCCTACGCAGGTTGTTTATAAAGAAGGGGCCGGGTTAGATTATTATATTGATAAGGCAGGTGGATTAACAGACAATGCCCGCTCTAAAAAAACCTTTGTTTTGTACCCAAATGGCAGCGCAGGAAAAACCAGTCATTTCTTGTTTTTTAAAAAATATCCAAGGGTCAGACGGGGAACAGAAGTGATTGTGCCCAAAAAGAAAGAAATTGAAAGAAGAAGGCTTTCAACAGGAGAAGTAGTAGGTATAACAACTGCTGTTACTACACTTGCGGCTGTCTTAATTCAACTACTTAAAAACTAGGTACATATTCACATAAAATATTTAAGAAACATAAATATTATTTAAAGGGGCAACAAATAGTATGAGAGAAAAACCAAACGAATTTTCATCATCTGACGATGAGATCACTTTGAAAGAATTTGCTGCAAAATTGAGATTCTGGTGGTCATATTTAATTTCAAAATGGTACATATTTCTAATTACAGGCATCGTTTGTGGGGGTGTTGGAATTTTATATGCTTATTTGCAAAAAGCTAAATATACTGCCACGTTAACCTTTGCGCCAGAAGGTAAAGGGATGGGACAATTAGGGGCCTATGCTGGTATAGCTTCACAATTTGGTGTTGATTTGGGTCTTGGGGGCGATGCTTTTGAAGGAGACAATCTGGCCGAAATAATGATGAGCAAAAAAATTATTGAAAAATCACTTTTTACTGAAGTGCCGGTCGACGACTATAAAATATTGATGATCAATTTGTATATACAAGTCAATAAACTGGATAAGGCATGGAGTAAAAATCCCCGATTATCCTCTATTAAATTCAATGAAAAAAATGAAAGAGGGCCAAGAGCTAAGGATAGTTTGCTGAATAAAATAATAACTGATGTGAGGAAAGAGGTATCTGTATCAAAAATTGATAAGAAGATAAATATTTTTTCCGTTGAAATGACCGATCAGAGTGAGGATTTCGCTGCAAATTTTGTTAAGGAACTTACGAATAATACGATTGATTATTATGTGAACTATTCTGTTGGAAAATCAAGAAGCAATATTGTTATTCTACAGCACCAGGTTGACTCAGTAAAAAACCTGTTAAATGGAAACATTGTCCAGGTTGCCAATATGAGTGACATTAATATTAACCCTACCAGGCAAATCGTAAAAACCGGTGTTGTTCGCAAGCAGGTAGATATCCAGGCAAACGGTGCTATTTATGTTGAGTTATTGAAACAACTTGAAATTGCAAAAATTACTTTGCGACATGAAACTCCCTTGATACAAGTTATTGACGAACCAAGAATTCCCCTGGAAAAAATAAAATTGGGAAGGTTGAAAGGTGGAGTGATTTTTGGCATTTTAGGCGTCATTTTCTGCTTCTTTTATCTGGTAATCCGAAGATTGTTATCGTAAAATTTATGGTGAAGAAAATACTATTGCTTTTTGGAACAAGGCCTGAAGCAATAAAAATGATACCCGTTTATAACGAACTGCTTTTACACAAACAGGAGGCTGAAACACGAATTTGCATAACTGCCCAGCATCGGGCTATGCTCGACCAGGTTTTATCCTTTTTTAATGTTGAAGCAGATTATGATTTGGATTTGATGAAACCAAATCAAAATCTTTATGATCTGTCCGCAGCAATCATCGCCGGACTAAAGCCCATACTGGAAGATTTTAAGCCACACTATGTATTGGTTCATGGCGATACCACTACCACCATGGCGGGTAGTATAGCTGCGGCCTATAGCGGGGCTATTGTTGGGCATGTGGAGGCAGGGTTGAGAACATATAATAAGAAATCTCCTTTTCCAGAAGAATTAAACCGGTTAATAACAAGTGCTATATGTGACCTACATTTTGCGCCCACCCATCTCTCTAAAAGTAATCTCTTAAAAGAAAATATAGATGAATCTAAAATAGTGGTTACAGGCAATACCGTTATCGACGCCCTGCAAACCAGCGTACAACTCGTACGAAACGATAGCAGTATTGAAAACTACTTTAGGGGGTTAGATATTGACTTTTCAAAAAGGATCATTCTGGTAACGGGACACAGAAGGGAAAATTTTGGCGATGGCTTTCTAAATATTTGTAAGGCACTGAAGGAAATTGCCTCCAGGCGTAACGACGTTCAGGTAGTTTATCCGGTACATTTAAACCCAAATGTGCAAAAGCCAGTAAAGGAATTGTTAGGAGATGTTGAAAATGTAAAGTTGCTGGACCCGCTGCCTTACGAGCAATTTGTTTGGCTAATGGATCAGTCTTATTTAATCATAACAGATAGTGGTGGAGTACAAGAGGAGGCACCCTCGTTGGGAAAACCTGTGTTGGTAATGCGCGATACCACCGAAAGACCAGAAGCTGTAACAGCAGGAACCGTTATTTTAGTTGGCACCGATAAAGAAATGATTATTGAAAAAACGTTGATGTTGCTTGATGATGAGCAAAAATATGTATCGATGAGCACGCTGCATAACCCATATGGCGATGGCAATGCCAGTAAAAGAATTGTAGAATTTATTTTGAAAAAGACCAGTCAGGAAGAATATGATTAAAGTTTGCATAATAGGCTTGGGATATATTGGATTACCTACTGCAGCCTT